>NZ_VATX01000017.1:0-234735 GCF_005774635.1 Glutamicibacter sp. V16R2B1 | reverse complement strand
CCGAAGTTCAGCTTCTGTCCGACGTAGATGCGGTCGCCGGAGGGGTTTCCTGCGGCCTTGCGGACCTCGGAGAGGGAGACGTCCAGGCGGTGGGCGATGTGGCCCATGGTGTCTCCGGCCTTCACGGTGTAGCTTTCGCTGCTGGCCGCGCCGCGGGTGTTCTTCGCGGTCTTCTTCTCAGACGAGGAATTCTTGCCTGGAACCTTCAGCTTCTGGCCCTCGCGGATCAGGTCGCTGTCTAGGTCATTGATCTTCTTCAGTTCGGAGACCGAGGAATCGTATTCGCGAGCCAGGCTCCACAACGAAGCGCCCGACGGCACCTTAATCTCCTTGACCTGCCGTTGCGCGGGCAATCCCAGGGTAGGGATTCGCGAGGCCAACAGGTGGGCCTTGATGTGTTCTTCAGCGATCTTCACCGTCTGGGGGGAAACGCTCTTGGGCGTCAAGACGGAGGATTTGGTCAACTCTACTTGCGAGGCCTGGGCCGGGGCTGCGGCAAGGCTGCCCAGGACAACCGCCGGAATTGCTGCACCAGCGACGGCACTCAACGCATGCTTGGTGACACGAATCGAATCTTGGGGCATGTATTTTTCCTCAATTGAAGGAGTCGATGAGACCTGAGCAACCCTTTCCACGACGAGAATGATGTTGTTGTGGATTGTGTTGCAATTGTTATCAAAGTGATATCTGAAAATTTACACTACTAGTGGGGCGCAAGGAAACCAATGGGTCAGGTTTTCCTCAAGTTTTCATTATGCGAACACAACTCCCGTGGAGTGTGCGACCCTTAAAGCGTGAAAGAACTAGAGAATCTCATTGGGGAATGGCTGAACCTGCCGGACATGGCAGAGGCCTTGGACACCGATATTCGTCAGGTACACCGGCTCATCGACGATCGAAAAATCATCGCGGTTCGCATCGGGGAACCTCCGGTGCGTTCGGTTCCCGCAGAATTTGTCATGGACGGGCAAGTTGTAGACAGCCTAAAGGGAACCCTAACGGTGCTGCGCGACGCTGCCTTCTCGGACGAGGAAGCTCTCCGCTGGCTTTTTACGCCGGACGACACCCTGCCCGGGACGCCGATGGAAGCACTGCGTCAGGGACGCAAGACCGAAATTCGTCGTCGTGCCCAGGCCATGGCCTGGTAATCACGCCGAACAGAACAAAAATCCGTTGCCCCGAGGAGGGCAACGGATTTTTTATGCTCCTCAGGCATCTGTAGGTGTATCAGTCGGTCTTTATCGAATAGTAATCACTTGATGCGTTTGGTCACGGCATCGCTAAGCAGGGCCATGCCAGCGACCGCCAGGGGTGCAACCGGGATCCGCTCCATCGCGGTCAACGCGGTGGCGGTCAACTCCTCAATGCTCTGTTCGGTGGCCTTCAACGCACCGCATTCCTTGAGGATTGAGCTGATGTGCAGTACCTCATCGTCGCTGAGGTCGGGCGCGCCAAGGCGCTCGGTGATTAGTTGGCGTTCCGCATCGGAGGCCAGGAGCATGGCGTGCGCGATCATTTCCGTGCGCTTGCCCTCGCGCAGGTCGTCGCCCGCCGGCTTGCCGGTGATCGAGGGATCACCAAATACGCCCAGGACGTCATCCCGCAACTGGAATGCCTCACCCAGGGGTAGCGCGAAGGCCTGATAGGAATCCAACAAGTCCGGGCTGGCGCCGGCAAGAGCCCCACCCAGGAGGAAGGGATTCTCCGTGGAGTACTTCGCCGACTTGTAGCGCACGATCGTGCGCGCCCGCTTGACCGCTTCGGCCGGGTCGTAAGCCGACCCAGCCGATTCCTCCAGAATGTCCAGGTACTGACCGGCCATGACCTGGGTGCGCATCCGATTGAAAATGCGACGAGTATCGGCAGTTGCGGAGGCTACCGAGGCGAACACCTCTTCGCTTAGCGACAGACACAGATCTCCCGCCAGGATTGCGCTGGCCCCACCGTAATGGGCCGCATCACCGCTCAGTCCGGCCTCACGGTGCTGCGCCTCGAAGCGCTTGTGCACGCTGGGCTGTCCCCGTCGTGTATCGGAACGGTCAATTAGGTCATCGTGGATCAGCGCGGCCGCCTGAAAGAGCTCCAGCGAAACACCCACCTTCACGATGTCATCGTCCATCGCGTCCCCGCCAGCTCCAATGAATCCCCAGAAGGCGAAAGCCGGCCGCAGTCGTTTGCCCCCGCGGGTTAGGGCCTTAATGGCGTCAACCAAGGCCACGGCGCTGGCGGTAATGGAGCCTACCTCGGCCGCTTTGGCCTCAAGGAATGAGTCCAATTCTGCGGTTAACCGCTGCGTGTAAGTCCGGGTGAGCTCTTCAGCTTCAGGCGCTTGGGCAACAATGGACTGGGGCAGCGACATTCGGTTCCAATTCTCTGTATGACGAGGGAAAGAGATTACATCCACTCTACCGTCTCGCCGGGTTGGCGCACGTTGCGGGTGAGGAATTCACGGCCAGCGGAAAGATGCTGGACGGGCACCGGAAGAACTCGTCAATTTGTCGGTACGCACCGGTAAACTTAAGCCATGACTGATAAGGCTGAGCGGGCGATTTTGCACGTGGACATGGACGCCTTCTTCGTGTCAGTGGAACTGCTGTCTCGCCCAGAGCTAGCGGGCAAGCAGGTGATTGTTGGGCACCCGCAGGGGCGCAGCGTCGTGCTTTCAGCATCCTACGATTGCCGGGCCCTGGGAGTTCATTCGGCAATGCCGATGTCCCAGGCGATGGGCCTGGCCCCGAATGCAACCATCGTGGAACCGAACCATCACAGCTACTCTGCGATTTCCGCCAAGATCATGCAGTACTTCTCCACGATTACCCCTCTGGTCGAACAGCTGAGCATTGACGAGGCGTTCCTGGACGTGACCGGCAGCATGCGGCGCCTGGGCGGCCCGGTGCGGATCGCCCAGCAGATCAAGCAGTACCTCAAGGATGAGCTGGGGCTTCCGGCCAGCGTCGGGATCGCCCGCAATAAGTTCGTGGCCAAGTTGGCATCGGAGCATGCCAAGCCCAACGGCCTGGTGGTCGTGGCACCGCAGCGCACCGTTGAATTTCTGCATCAGTTGCCGGTCTCTGCGCTGTGGGGCGTGGGGAAGCGTTCCCTGGAGCAGCTGCATCGGGCAGGGATTGAAACCGTGGAACAGCTGGCCCAGTACCCGGAAAATGTCATGGTGCAAAAATTTGGCGAGCATGGCCGCAACCTGCACCGCTTGTCCCGGGGGATCGACGACCGCGAAGTGGTTCCCGTGCGGCAGGAAAAGTCGCTCTCGGCCGAACACACCTTTGATTCGGACCAGAGCGAGTTAAAGCTTTTGGAAGATGAACTGGTGGTGCTCAGCCACAAGGTTGCCCAACGCCTGCGCCGCTCTGGAAAGCTGGCCGAGGCGCTGGCCATCAAGATCAAGTACCAGGACTTCACCACGGTTAATCGTTCCAAAACGCTGCCGGCAGCCACGGATTCTCCCTCGGCTCTGACTAACGGCGTGCTTGAACTGTTCCGCCGTCTGCTGCCACTGCCGCAAGCAGTGCGTCTGGTGGGGGTTAGGGCAGAACGGCTGGGGCAGGAAACCCAGGGAGTGCAGCTGTCCTTGGACCCGATTGACGAGAAGACCCGTGAAGCGGAAAAGATCGCTGACAGCATCGCGCTGAAGTTCCCATCCCAGCGGCTCACTCCAGCGCGGCTATTGCGACCCAAAGGCCCGTCTTCAACTGACTCATGACACCTGGGCCGCATCGCTGAGACTAAGTCTTATTAACAGCGCAACGGCTGAACTAGCAGCCTCGAGTCTAAAAAGACTATCCTTAGAGATACGTAGGAGATTTCCCGCGGGGAACAAAATCTTGCGGTAAACCGTTCTACTGGGTGAGGACGGAGTCGGTCGTCACGCAGGGACTTGGAAGGAGAAGACGATGCCACTATCTGAGCATGAGCAACGTCTGCTGGAGCAGCTTGAAAAGCAGCTGCATGAAGATCGTCGCTTCGCTTCCAACATGAAAGCTCCCGGCAATAGCGGACGCCTGTCGACCCGCAACATCGCTCTTGGCGCCCTGATCTTCATTGTCGGATTGGGGGCGCTGATCTTCGGAATCTCCCAACAACTGATCGTGGTGGGCGTGATCGGTTTCGCGGTCATGTTTGCAGGCGTAGCCCTGGCACTGAAGAAGTCCGCCAAGGGTAAGCTGGGAGGAAATCCGCTGAAGAGCGGATCAAAGACCGCCAACCGCGGCAGCTCCCAGTTCATGAGCGGTCTTGAAGAAAAGTGGAACCAGCGTAAGCGGGACCAGCGGGATAGCTAGAGCTTCCCGAAGCAATTGGCACGATCCAATGGATCGTGCCTTTTCGTTTTAACCCTCTTGCTTGGCAGCTCTGACCAACTGCGCCGGCAAGGCTGCACAAACCCCAATGCCATGGCCGTTGCCGGCGGCCGTGCCGGCGGTCCTGCGTCAGCTAGCGAGCAACGAACTCTAAGTAGATTCCAAGGTTGCCCTAACCCGCCGTGTTTCGCGTGTTCTGCACCACTCTCTACCGCTCCGGGTAATCTTCCCCCACTTTCCTCCACTGCTCCTCCGGGCCAGCGAATTTCGCGCGGAATCGGGGTTTGAGAGGGGGTAGGAGCCACGCCCTGGGTCAAAACAGCCCAAATCCCTCCACCGTCCACCCCCGCGAAACTAGCCCGAAATCCCGCGGATTATTTCTCTATTACTGAGCTAAAACACCTCCGGTCGCGTTGACAGTGGGGAGTGGTGGAGTAAAGTGGAGGACAGTAGAGGAAGATGGCGGAATCACCACTTCATGCGAAAGGCGGTGTGTATGTTCCTTGGAACTTATACACCGCGTCTCGATGACAAGGGGCGGTTGATTCTTCCTGCTAAATACCGCGAGGAACTGTCATACGGACTGGTTCTGACCCGCGGGCAGGAACGGTGCATCTACGTCTTTAGCCAACGGGAATTTGAGAAGCAGCACGAGCAGCTCGCGCAGGCATCTCTTTCATCCCGGCGGGCTCGAGACTATGCACGTGTATTTCTGTCCGGGGCGTCGGACGAAGTGCCGGATAAGCAGGGCCGGGTCACCATTCCTTCGATGCTGCGTTCCTACGCCGGGCTGGACCGTGAGGTCACGGTCATCGGTGCAGGCAACCGCGTGGAGATCTGGGACACCACGGCGTGGCAGGACTACCTGCAGCAGCAGGAAGAGGCCTTCTCCGATACCGATGAAGACGAACTTCCAGGACTTGGATAAGTAGTTTTACGAACCATGGGGGCACAGCTGGGATGAGATCTCCAGCCATCTCAAGGCGGTTCGGCCCTGGCTTCACTTCCCCGGAGCCAGAACCGAACACCGGCTTTTGGGTTGGAGGGGGATCTGATCCCAGCACACGACACGGCGAAAGGGGGCACTATGCCGGTTAGCGGCGAAGAACGTCCAACATCCGAGCGGCATATTCCCGTCCTTAAGGACCGTTGCCTGAACTTGCTCGCTCCGGGTATTGAGCGGGCCAATGCGGAGAATCGCCGCGCCGTCGTCGTGGACTGCACGCTGGGCATGGGAGGGCATTCAGAGGCCATCCTGCAACGCTTCGAGAACGTACACCTCATTGGGCTGGACCGTGACGAACAAGCGCTGGCCTTGGCCGGAGCCCGTCTTGAGCCCTTCGCCGACCGCATCGACCTGGTCCACGCGGTCTACGACGAAATCGCGGACGTGGTCCAGGACCTTGGCTTTACCGGCATTGACGGGGTGCTCTTTGACCTCGGTGTCTCTTCACTGCAGCTGGACGAGCGGGAACGCGGATTCGCGTACTCATACGACGCCCCCTTAGATATGCGCATGGACACCTCTGTGGGGCCCACCGCGGAGGACCTGGTGAACGACCTGGACCGCGGTGAGCTGCAGCGGATCATCCGCCAATGGGGCGAAGAGAAGTTCGCCGGGCGTATTGCCTCGGCCATTGTTCAGCAGCGCCAGGACGCGCGCATCAGCACGACAGCCCAGCTGGTGGAGGTCATCCGCTCGGTGGTTCCCGCAGCCGCTGCCCGCAACTCGGGTCATCCGGCCAAACGAACCTTCCAGGCGCTGCGCATCGCGGTCAACGAGGAGCTTGATGTGCTTGAGCGCGCGATTCCGTCCTCCATGGGCGCCCTGAACGTGGGTGGCCGAATTGTGGTCATGAGCTACCACTCGCTGGAAGACAAGATCACCAAGAGATTTTTTGTGCAGGGTTCAACGTCCTCGGCACCCCCGGGGTTCCCTGTTGAGCTCGAAGAGCACAAAGCGGAATTCAAGGTCCTCACCAAGGGGACCGAGAAGCCAAGTGAACAGGAAATCGCTGAAAACCCTCGCGCCGCCTCGGCCCGCCTGCGGGCCGTGGAGCGCATCCTGAAGAGGAGCTAGCATGAGCCAACGTGCCCCGCGACGTCTGCCGAGGACCGCAGCTATGACTGCCCAACCCGTGGTTGAGGGCGCCACTGCCAAATCGGCGCGCCCCGAACCGGTGGCCGCCAGCGAAGTTCCGTTCGTTGATCCGAAACAGCGCACGACGTTGTCCCTGGTGCCCAACACCAGCCCGAAGCGCCGTCGCCCGCTGGTGGTCATGGTCTCCGTGCTCGCATTGCTGGCCTTCGCGGTGATCGTCACCCTGGTTCTGCTGAACACCTCCGTGGCCCAGCGTCAGTACGAAATGGTGTCGCTGCGTCATCAGGAACGCGAGCTGTCACAGGAAAATCAGGCCCTGCTGAAGGAAGCGCAGTCCCTGGCCGCCCCGCAGACCCTGGCCAAGCGTGCCAAGGAACTTGGGCTGGTGGCCCCGGCCGCCCCGGGTTTGGTTGACCTGGAAGACGGCAAGATCAGCAAGGAAGCCGAATCGGCCTCCAAGGACGCCGCCGCGCACGCCGACTATGCAAGCCTGCCGCTGCCGGGGGAGAACATCCGCTCCAAGGCCAGCGATGACGCCGAAAGCGCCCGCGTGGCCAAGGCGAACAAGGAAAAGGAAGCCACGGCGGGCTCCTCCAGCGAAGCGGAGGCCGGTGAAGCCAAGACCGAATCCGACGCGCCACAGCAAAGCGAGCCCAAGGAATCCTCCAAGGCCCCGGCCGCCGAGGAAACGGCACGTGAGAAGGGCAGCGACGGGCGCCCGGTATTCGAGGACAAGGAGCTGAACGGCGGCTCGATCCCGGCACCGTCGATCAAATCCCCGGCAAACTAGGAATCGCTTTCTAAGCTTGAATATGGCGGCAGGATTCGCTGTCGGAAATGAAGTTGAGGGGAAAGAGCTGGAGCGTGAACCCAACGAGCATTGATACAGCGAAGCGCCGGATGCGGCTGGTGCTCATCCTGTCCCTGGCCGCGCTGTTGGCCATCGCCGGGCGGCTGTTCTATGTCCAGGGCATCAATGCCGCACAGGTTGCCCAGACCGCGCAGGACAACCGCATGCGCGAACAGGTCATCACCCCGACCCGCGGCTCGATCGTCGACCGCAACGGCACCACGCTGGCTGTCAGCGTGGACCGCTACGACCTGGTGATCGACCAGCGCGAGCAGAAGGACATGATCTCGCGCAAGAAGCGCGACGGATCGAATGAGCGCGAAAAGATCACCTACGAGCAGGCCGCCAAGGAGATCGCCGAAATCCTGGACCAGGATGTCGAGCAGGTCTCCGATGCGATCCGTCCCGAGGACGGGGAAAAGCCCAAGGGGTACGTGGTCGTCGCCAAGGGGGTTACCCCCGAGATCAAGAACGAGGTCATGGAAGTCGGGGTTCCGCGCCTGATCTCCCAGCTGCGCAGTGAGCGCCAGTACCCGCAGGGTGTCATCGCCGGACCGCTGCTGGGCTTCGTGCGCAACTCCGAGGACCAGACGTCCGTGGTCGGCGCCGAGGGCCTTGAGCTGAGCCAGGAGCAGCGCCTGCGCGGCACCGACGGCAGCCGCAAGATCGAAGTGGGGGCCGACGGGGTGCGCATCGCCGTCGCCGACAGCGAGGAAGTCCCGGCCGTGGATGGCCAGGACGTGAAGCTGACCATTGACTCGGACATCAACTTCGTCGCCCAGCGCGAAGCCGAGAAGAAGCGCGCGGAATTCAACGCCGAATGGGTCTCGGTCGTGGTGCAGGAAGTGAAGACCGGCAAGATCCTTGCCATCGGGGACTCCGCCCAGCTGGATCCGAACAACCCGGGGGCCACCCCCGGGGAGTTCCGCCGCTCGGTGTCCATCACCCGCGCCTTCGAGCCCGGCTCCACCGGCAAGGCCGCCACCTTCGCCGCGGCCATCGACGCCGGGAAGGTCAAGCCCACCGACGAATTCCGGGTGCCGAACAAGTACACGGTGAGCAAGGAGACCATCAACGACTCCCTGCCGCACGCCACCTATGACATGACCGTCTCTGGCATCTTCGCCCGCTCCTACAACACCGGCACGGTGATGGTCGGCGAAAAGATGAGCAACCAGGAACGCTACGAGTACATGCGCAAGTTCGGGCTGGGTGACGCAATCCAGCTTGGCCTGAACGGGGCGAGCAAGGGCCTGCTGGCCGAGCCGAAGGCCTGGGACCGCCGCCAGCAGTACACCACCATGTTCGGCCAGGGCTACTCGCAGACCGTGCTGCACACCGCCTCCATTTTCCAGACCCTGGCCAACGGCGGGGTGCGCATCCCGCCGAGCCTGATTGAGAGCTACGTCAACCCCGACGGCACCGAGGAGAAGCCCGAAGCCGGGCAGAACACCCGGGTTGTGAAGAAGTCAACAGCACAAGAGATGCTCAAACTCATGGAATCGGTCGTCGAAGAGGGCACCGGTACTAAAATGAAGATTCCGGGTTACCGCGTGGGAGGCAAGACCGGTACCGGTCAGGCCGCCGGCGAATCCGGCGGCTACGACGGCTACACCTATTCCTTCGCCGGGGTCGCCCCGCTGGATGATCCGCAGTTCGTGGTCGTTGCCACCATGTACCGGCCCAAGGGCAACTGGCGCAACTTCTCGGTGGCCGACACCTTCACCGAGGTCATGAGCCACACGCTGAACACCTTCAACGTGCCCCCGTCCTCCACGGAACCCGATACCTATAACGTCTTTGTCGGTAAGGAACAGAAGAAACCTTGGTAAACCACCAGCCGGAATCACCGCGCGAGCTCGAACGCCACCTGCGCCCCACGGCCCGCACGGCGATCTCCTGGGCCCGACTGTGCGCCGCCGTGCAGGCGCAGAGCACCTCCGGCGCCGGGCAGGACCTGGAACTGACCGGCGTGAGCCTGAACCCGCAGACCGTGCAGCCCGGGGACGTGTTCCTGGCGATTTCCGGGGCCAAGCGCCACGGTGCCCAGTTCCTCCCCGACGCCCTGGCCAATGGGGCGCTGGCGGTCATCACCGACGCCGCCGGACAGGAGCTGATCGGCAGCCAGGCCCAGGTGCCGGTGGGCATCGTCCCGGACGTGCGGGCCATCGCCGCCACCGCAGCCGCCGCCGTCTACGGCACCGATGCCGGCACACCGGAGCTCTTCGGGGTCACCGGCACCAACGGCAAGACCACCACCACCTTCATGATCCGCTCCCTGCTGGAGGCCCTGGGCCGCAACACCGGGCTGATCGGCACCATCGAAATGTCCGTTCGCGGGCGCATCATCCCCAGCGTGCTCACCACCCCCGAATCCACCCAGCTGCACGGCCTGCTGGCCCGGATGGGGGAGCAGGACGTGCAGGCGGTGGCCATGGAGGTCTCCAGCCACTCGCTGAGCTACAACCGGGTGGCCGGGCTGAAGTTCGCCGTCGCCGGATACACCAACCTCACCCAGGACCACCTGGACCTGCACGGATCCATGGAAGAGTACTTCGCCACCAAGGCCCGGCTCTTTGAACCCGAACGCTGCGAGCAGGCCGTGGTGCTCGTCGATGACCAGTACGGCCGCAAACTGGCGAAGAACGCCCGCGTCCCGGTGACCACGCTCAGCCTGGACGCCGCAAACCCGGCCGCCCAGTGGGTGGTGGAGGAGCTGGCCCCCAGCGGGCTGGGCCACGCCTTCACACTGCGCCACCGGGACGGACAGCGCCTGGCGCTGCGCACCGGGCTGCCGGGCCTGTTCAACGTCGCCAACGCGGCCCTGGCCGTGTGCATGGTCCTGGCCAGCGGGGTCGACCCCCAGCGGCTGCAGCAGGTGCTTGACGCCCACGACCCGCTTTCCCTGTCGGTGCCGGGGCGGATGCAGGTCATCAGCGAGCAGCCGGTGGCCGTGGTCGACTTTGCCCACAACTCCGATGCGCTGATCAAGGCGCTGGGTTCACTGCGCCCCGGCGACGGGGGACGGCGCATCATCGTCTTCGGGGCCACCGGGGAACGGGACACCACCAAACGCCCGGACATGGGCGCGGTGGCGGTACGCAACGCCGACATCGTCATCGTCACCGACGACGACCCGCACGACGAGGACCCGGCGCAGATCCGCGAACAGGTGGCCGCCGGCGCCCAGGCGGAAATCGACGCGGGCGGCCACGGCGTCAAGCTGTACAACGTCGCGCCACGCGATGCCGCCGTGGAGTTCGCTGTGAGTTTGGCCAACCCGGCCGACGCCATCCTCGTGGCCGGGCGCGGACACGAAGTTAGCCAAGAAGTCGCCGGAATCGACGTTGCGCTGGATGACCGCCAGGAGCTGGCCCAGGCGCTGTCGAAACACGGATTCACGCCCCTTTCGCCGATCGCACAGACGATTGACTAACCCGCCTGAGTGTAAAGTCCTAAATGCCATGATTGAACTGTCCATCCAACAAATCCTTGATATCACCGGCGGGCGGGCGAGCCAGAGCCTGGACCCGGCCGGGGTCATCAGCTCCGTCACCACCGACTCGCGCGAGGTCGGCGCCGGGGCGCTGTTCGTTGCCAAGCCCGGCGAATTCTCCGACGGGCACGCCTTCATCGACCAGGCGCTTCAGGCCGGGGCGATCGCCGCCCTGGCCGAACGCGAAACCTTGACCGAACAGCGTCAGCCGCACCCGGCGATCATCGTGCCGGACGCGGTGGAGGCGATGGGCCTGATTGCCGCCCACATCGTCAAGTTCCTCAAGGAACGCAACGACGCGGTCGTCGTGGGCATCACCGGTTCGGCCGGCAAGACCACCACCAAGGACCTGCTGGCGGCCCTGCTGTCCACCGCCGGCCCCACCGTTTCACCAATCGGCTCCTACAACGGCGAGGTCGGGGTGCCGCTGACCATCTTCAGCGCCACCGAAGAGACCAAGTACCTGGTCGTGGAAATGGGCGCCACCGGGATCGGACACCTGACCTACCTGACCGGCATGGTCAAGCCGCAGCTGGGCGTGGTGCTCTGCGTCGGCAGCGCCCACGCCGGCGAGTTCGGCGGGGTGGAGAACATCGAGAAGGCCAAGGGCGAACTCGTTGAGGCGCTGCCCGCCAACGGGACCGCGCTGCTGAACGTCGAGGACCCGCGGGTGGCCCGCATGGCCTCGCGCACCGAAGCCGACGTGCAGTACTTCGGTGCCGCCAACCAGGCCCCGGCGAATGCGGCCGTGTGGGCGAGCGAGGCCGACACCGACGCCAACGGCCGGCTCAGCCTGGTGCTGAACTTCCCGGACGGCTCCACCCACCGGATCACCAGCGGACTGCTGGGCAGACACCACGTCACCAACATCACCGCCGCAGCCAGCGCCGCCTACGTGCTGGGCCTGGCCCCGGCGCAGATCGCCGCGACCCTCGACGGCCTGCAGGCCGGCAGCCGCTGGCGCATGGAGCGCATTGAACGCGTCGACGGGGTGAGCATCATCAACGATGCGTACAACGCGAACCCCGACTCGATGCGCGCCGCCCTGATCACCCTGGCCGAACTGGGTCTGCCCAACGAGCAGGGGGTGGCCCGGCGAACCTGGGCCGTGCTTGGCTCCATGCTGGAACTGGGCCCGGATTCGGTGCTGGAGCACGACAAGCTCGGGCGCCTGGCCGTGCGCATGAACATCAAGAAGCTGGTGGTCGTGGGCCGTGAAGCCAAACCGGCCTACAACTCGGCGGTCCTGGAGGGCAGCTGGGGAGAGGAAGCCCACTACGTTGAAGACCTCGACGAGGCACGACAGCTGCTGAACGAGCAGCTGGAACCCGGAGACATTGTCTTGTTCAAGTCATCAAACGGTGCGGGGCTGCGTTTCCTCGGAGATGAGATTGCCGCAGAGGTAAAGGAAGGCCGCAAAGCGTGATCGCATTAATTTTGGGGGCAGGCATCGCCCTGGTGCTGACCATGGTGGTCATGCCGCTGTACATCCGCCTGCTGACCAAGAAGCAATACGGCCAGGTCGTCCGCGACGACGGACCGAACTCGCACTCGGTCAAGTCCGGCACCCCCACCATGGGCGGTGTGGTGATCGTGCTGAGCGTGTTCATCAGCTACTTCGCCACCCACGGCATCCTGGCCCTGCTGGGCCGGGCCAGCGCCGGCATCACCCCCAGCGGTCTGCTGGTGCTGCTGCTCTTTGGCGGGATGGGCCTGGTCGGCTTCCTGGATGACTTCATCAAGATCGCCAAGAAGCGTTCCCTGGGGCTGCGCGCCTGGCAGAAGATCGTGCTGCAGGCCGTGGTGGGCGTCAGCTTCTCCGTGCTGGCCCTGCAGTTCCCCAACGACAAGGGCCTGACCCCGGCCTCCACCGCCATCTCCTTCCTGCGCGACACCAACATCGACCTGGCCTTTGCCGGCCCGATGCTGGGGCTGGTGCTGTTCGTGATCTGGTCGAACTTCATCGTCACCGCCACCACCAACGGCGTGAACCTCACCGACGGGCTGGACGGGCTGGCCACCGGCGCCTCCATCATGGTTTTTGGCGCGTACACCCTGATGGGCATCTGGCAGCAGAACCAGGCCTGCACCATCCCCACCCCCGCCCAGGTCTGCTACACCGTGCGCGACCCGCTGGACCTGGCGCTGCTGGGCGCCACAATCTCCGGCGCCCTGGTCGCCTTCCTGTGGTGGAACGCCAAGCCGGCGAAGATCTTCATGGGGGACACCGGTTCGCTGGCCATCGGCGGCGCGGTCGCCGCGATGGCGATCCTCTCGCGCACCCAGCTGCTGCTGGTCATCATCGCCGGGCTGTTCGTGATGATCGCCCTGTCGGTGATCATCCAAGTCGGCTACTTCAAGCTCTCCGGCGGCAAGCGCGTCTTCAAGATGGCGCCGCTGCAGCACCACTTTGAGCTCTCCGGCTGGTCCGAGGAGAACGTGGTGGTCCGTTTCTGGATCTTGGCCGGGCTGTTCGTCGCCGCCGGGCTGGGGCTCTTCTACTCTGAATGGGTTGTGGCACTGTGAGTGAACGTCTGGACGAACTAACCAGCTGGGATGCGAACTGGAAGGGCCTGCGCGTGGTCGTGGCGGGCCTGGGCCTGTCCGGCTTCTCCGCCGCCGACACCCTGATCGAACTCGGCGCCCTGGTCACCGTGGTGGACGGACGCGAGGACGCGGTGAACGTGCAGCGCGCCGACACGCTGAAGATCGTCGGGGCCCAGCAGGTGCTGCTGGGGGCCGAGCACGTCACCGGGCTACCGCAGGTGGACGGGCAGCAGCCCGAGCTGGTCATCGCCTCCCCGGGCTGGAACCCGCGCCACCCGGTGCTGGCCGAGGCCGCGGAAGCCGGCATCCCGATCTGGGGCGACGTGGAACTGGCCTGGCGGGTGCAGACCCGCGCCGGCCGCCCGGCCCCGAAGTGGCTGGCGGTGACCGGCACCAACGGCAAGACCACCACCGTGGGCATGACCGAATCGATCCTGCTGGCCGCCGGCAAGAAGGCGATTGCGGTGGGCAACGTGGGCACCCCGATCCTGGATGCCGTGCGCGACCCGCAGGGCTTTGAGGTCCTGGTGGTGGAGCTGTCCAGCTTCCAGCTGCACTTCACCCATTCGATCTCCCCGCTGGCCTCCGTGGTGCTGAACCTGGCCGAGGACCATGTGGACTGGCACGGCAGCTTTGAGGCGTACAAGGCCGACAAGGCCAAGATCTACGCGCGCACCCAGATCGCCGCGATCTTCAACGTGGAGCAGGAAGAAACGATCACGATGGTGGAAAACGCCGAGGTGATCGAGGGCTGCCGCGCCATCGGCTTCACCACCAACACCCCGGCGGTGTCCATGGTGGGCATCGTCGAGGGGCTGCTGGTGGACCGCGCCTTCATCGAGGAACGGCACAGCTCCGCGGTGGAACTGATCGCCCTGGAGCAGATCGGGGAAATTGTTCCCCGGCACACCGCCGCGAACGCCGCCGCCGCCGCGGCCCTGACCCGCGCCTATGGGGTGCCGGCCGAGGCCGTGGCCCGGGGGCTGGGCGGCTTTGACGCCGGGGCCCACCGCATCCAGGCGGTCGCCCGGCGCGAGGACATCCTGTGGATCAATGACTCCAAGGCCACCAACCCGCACGCCACCGACGCCTCGCTGAGCGCCTTCACCAAGGTGGTGTGGATCGCCGGGGGAGTCTCCAAGGGCGTGGACTACCACCAGCTGGTGGCCAAGCACGCCGCGCGGCTGCGCCACGTGCTGCTGATCGGCACCGACAACGACGCCCTGCGCCAGGCCCTGGCCAAGCACGCCCCGGCGGTCCCCGTCGAGGACATCACCGCGGCCGCCACCGCTGCGGACGGAACCCTGCCGGCCGGGCCGACCGTGATGACCCGAGCGGTGCGCCGGGCCCACACCCTGGCCACCGCCGGGGACACGGTGCTGATGGCCCCGGCCGCGGCCTCCATCGACCAATTCACTTCCTACGCGCAGCGTGGCAACGCGTTCATCAGCGCGGTCAGTGATCTGATGGAACACGACCCGCTCACCACCGATCCGGCAGCCCCGGACCCGGCAGATGAGAGCGGAGAAGGCAACTAACCAGGCAACAGGCAACGGGGGAGGACACCGGTGAACAAGCGCACCTCAACACCGCGTAACGGCACCACGCCCAGGCCCCCGTGGCCGCAACGGGTGCTGGGGCGCATCGAGTCCGGCAGCCGCACCAGCGCATCGATCGACTACACCCTGGTGATGGTCTCCACGATCGCGCTGGCCGTCTTCGGGGTGCTGATGGTGCAGTCCTCGGCCTCCGTGGAGGCCATCGCCCGCGGGCAGGACGGGTTCACCGTCGCCCTGAACCAGGCGGTCTTCGCCGGGGTGGGCATCGCCGCGATGCTCGCCATGCAGTTCTTCAAGCCCGCCACGCTGCGCAAGGCCGCCGTGCCGGCGATCCTGCTGGCCGGGGTGGCGCTGTTCGCGGTGGCCTTCACCCCGCTGGGGCACACCGTACTGGGCAACCGCAACTGGCTGCGCGTGGCCGGAATCGGCATGCAGCCCAGTGAGTTCGCCAAACTGGCGCTGGCCGTGTTCTCCGCCTACATGCTGGAGAAGAAGCAGTCACTGCTGCACGACTACAAGCACATCATGATCCCGGTCGCCTTCCCGGTCGGGGTGGGCATCCTGGGCCTGGTGCTGGTCGGGCGCGACGTGGGCACCGGCCTGGTGCTGATCATGATCATCGCCACCGCCATGTTCATGGCCGGGCTGCGGATGAAGCTGCTGCTGGGCATCGGGGCGGTCGGTCTGGTCGGCGTCTCCGGGATGGTCATGCTCTCGGAAAACCGCCGTGCGCGCATCCTGGCCTGGCTGGGCATCGACTGCGGCCCGGGGGACGCGATCTGCTACCAGTCCTCCATGGGCATCCAGGCCTTCGCCTCCGGCGGCTGGTTCGGGGTCGGCCCGGGACAGTCGCGCATGAAGTGGTCCTATGTGCCAGAGGCGCAGAACGACTTCATCTTCTCCATCCTGGGCGAGGAGTTCGGCTTCCTTGGGGTGCTGCTGGTGCTGATCCTCTTCGGCCTGCTGGCCCTGGCCATGTACCGGATTGCGGTGCGCGCCACCGACCTGTACACCCGCATCCTGATGGCCTGCCTGATGGCCTGGGTCATTGGCCAGTCCTTCATCAACCTGGGCACCGTGAGCGGGTTGCTGCCGGTGATCGGCGTGCCGCTGCCGTTCATTTCCTCCGGCGGTTCGGCCATGCTCGCCGTCACCCTGGCCATGGGATATGTGCTCTCGGCAGCGCGCGACCAGAAACGCGCCGAGCCCAAGGCCCCGGTTTCCGCGCCAAAGACGGCAGAATAGAAGGCACAGCCCCGGGCGGGGTGAAAGCCGCCGCCCGGCCGGTGCGCCATCCGGCCCATCCGGGCAGTGCGCGCACTGCCTCCACCAAGCACAAGGAGTTAGCCCAGCATCATGAGTGAGCCCATGAAACTTGTGGTCGCCGGCGGGGGGACCGCCGGACACATCTCACCGATGCTCGCCATCGCCGACGCGATCCGCGATGAGCGCCCCGAGGCGCAGATCACCGCGATCGGCACCGCCGGGGGCCTGGAAACGCGGCTGGTGCCCGAGGCCGGCTACCGCCTGGAACTGATCCCCAAGGTGCCCATGCCCCGCTCGATCTCCCCGAGCCTGTTCCGCTTCCCGTTCGCCTTCCCGGCCGCCGTGCGCCAAGCCGCCAAGATCCTGCGCGAGCAACAGGCCCAGGGGCTGATCGGGGTGGGCGGCTACGTGTGCACCCCGGCCTACCTGGCCGCCCGGCGCCTGAAGCTTCCGATCTTCGTGCACGAGGCGAACTCGGTGGCCGGCATGGCCAACAAGCTGGGCGCCAAGACCGCCAAGGTCGTGGCCACCACGTTCGCCGGCACCGGGCTGCCCAACGCCACCCAGATCGGGATGCCGATGCGCTCGAACGTGGCCCGCATGGACCGTGCGGCGCTGCGCGAGCAGGCCCGGCAGCACTTTGGACTGAACACCCAGGCCCCGGTGCTGATGGTCACCGGCGGCTCCTCCGGGGCGCTGAACATCAACCGGACCATCGCCGCCGCCCTGCCGGCGCTGGCCGCGGCCGGGATCCACACCGTGCACATCACCGGGCGCGGCAAGCCGGTGCTTGATGACTCCGGGCAGCCGCTGCGCGCCGAAGGGTACACGCAGGTGGAGTACGTGGACCGCATGGACTACGCCTACGCCGCCGCGGATTTGATGGTGTGCCGTTCCGGCGCCGGAACGGTGTGCGAGCTGGCGGTGGCCGGGGTGCCCTCCATCCTGGTGCCGCTGCCCATCGGCAACGGCGAGCAAAAACTCAACGCCCGTGAACTGGTCGCCGCCGGCGGCGCGCTGCTGGTCGAGGATGCCAACTTCACCCCCGACTACGTGCGCCAATCCGTGCTGCCGCTGCTCTCCAACGCGCCGCGGCTGCAGGTGATGGCCCGGGCCGCGGCGGGGCAGGGCCGGCGCGACGCGGCCGAGGTGATGGCCCGCATGGTCATCGAGGAAATCGAAGCGGGCGCGGCCGGGCAGGACACCACCGGCACCGCCGGCGGGCAGAACACTGAGGAAGGGTAGCAATGGCGCAGCAAATGCAGCACAAGGTCTCGGATTTGGGCAAGGTTCACCTGATGGGAATCGGCGGGGTCGGGGTCTCGGCCGTGGCCCGGCTGCTGCTGGATGCCGGCGTCACGGTCTCCGGCAGCGACGCGAAGGACCTGCCGGTCCTGCGGGAGCTGGAAGAGCGCGGGGCGCGCGTGCACGTCGGCTACGACCCGCAGAACCTGCAGGACGCGCAGACGGTGGTCATCTCCTCCATCATCAAGCCGGGCAACCCCGAATACGATGAGGCCGTCGCCCGCGGGCTGCGGATCCTGCACCGCTCCGAGGGACTGGCCGCCACCATGGCCGGACACCACACGGTCACCGTGGCCGGCACCCACGGCAAGACCACCACCACCGCGTTGACCGCGCACATGCTGCGCACCGCCGGGACCAGCCCCAGCTTCGCGGTCGGCGCCAACATCGCCAGCCTCGGGGTGAACGCCGAACTGGGCCAGGGCTCGATCTTCGTGGCCGAAGCCGACGAATCCGACGGCTCGTTCCTGAACTACCGGCCCGACGTCATCGTGGTTACCAACATCGAAGCCGACCACCTGGACCACTACATCACCGCAGAGGCCGTGCACCGGGCGTTCGAGGACTTTGCCCGGCTGCTGCCCGAGGACGGGCTGCTGATCTGCTGCGCCGATGATCCCGGCGCCGCCGCGCTGGCGCGCACCATGCGCCGCGAGCGGCCCGGACTGCGGGTGCAGACCTATGGTTTCTCCGACACCGCCGACCGCCGGCTCAGCGACGCCCACCCGGTTGGGGAACGCTTCGTGGCCACCGTGGAATGGGGCAGCGGGCAGGAGCACGAGCTGAACCTGGCCATCCCCGGCGAGCACAACCTGCTCAACGCCGCCGCCGCCCTGGCCGTAGGCATGCACGTGGGGTTGGAGGTCGAAGAGGCGCTGGACGCGCTGGCCAGCTTCACCGGCGCGGCCCGCCGCTTTGAATTCAAGGGCGAGGTCGCCTCCATCCGCGTCTACGACGACTACGCCCACCACCCGACCGAGGTGGCCGCGGCACTGCGCGCCGGGCGAGCCGTCGCCGACGAGGGGGAGCTGCATGTGATCTTCCAGCCACACCTGTTTAGCCGCACCTACGAGTTCTACCGGCAGTTCGCCGAGGCGCTCTCCCTGGCCGACACGGTCAGCGTGCTGGACATTTATGCCGCCCGGGAGGATCCGATCGAGGGGGTCACTAGCGAGCTGATCGCCGACCGCATCGAAGTGCCCAGCGCGGTGCTGGACAACGAGCAGGCCATTGTGCGGGTCGTGGAATCCGCGGCTCCCGGGGACGTGATCATGACCATCGGCGCCGGGGACGTAACCCACCTGGGCCCGCGCATTGTCCAGGCCATGCGCGAACAGCAGGACTAAGCGGCGGGAGGACCATGAACCAAAGCGCAAAAGTCCTGCCGCTGCCCGAACCGCCGGAGAGGAAACGCCGCCGGGTGATGCTGATCGTCGCCGGAGCGGTGGTGCTGCTCAGCCTGGCCGCGGTGTTGGTGCTCAGCTTCAGCCCGGTGCTGGCGGCCAAGCACATCCAGGTCACCGGCACCAAGCTGATTGACGAGCAGAAGGTCACCGAACGCCTCTCCAGCCTGGAAGGCACCCCGTTGCCGCGGATCTCCGAATCCAAGGTGATGGAGCTGATTGGGCAGGAGCCGGCGTTGGATGAGGTGGTCGTGCGCGCCCAGATGCCCGACACCCTGAAGGTGGAGCTCGTGGAGGCAGAGCCGGTGGCGGTGCTCATCGAGGGCAAGGACCGTTACCTGGTGGCCGCGGACGGGCGCAAACTGAAAAAAGTGGGCAAGGACGCAAAATATAAATTACCGGGCATCACGGCCTCGGAACGCACCAAGGATCCCGAAGCCTTCAAGCTGTTGACCGGTGTTTTGAGCACCATCGACAACAAGGTTCTGGAACAGGTGAGCTCCGCGACGCTGACCCAGGCGGACTTCGTGGAACTGAACCTTCCCAAGAAACGCACGCTGATCTGGGGTGAGGGAGACAAGCCAGAGCTGAAGAACGAAGTCGCCCAGATTTTCCTAAAGGAGCTATCCGCGTCCAGCAACCCGCCCAAGGTGGTGGACATCTCCAATCCGGAAAATCCGGTGACCTACTAGGCGTCGCGGATTGCCCGCATTAACTGGCGCGCCGTGGGTGTGGGAGAAGCAACTTGGGCGAAAATTCTGGAAAGATGGAACGTAGTAGAAAACGACACGCCCCCAAGCGGTCGTTGCACTAGACCGGCGCGACTCATAGCGTTCTTATAACGATAGCTTGACAGAAGCCAAACCTTAAGGCTAAGGGTGAAGGTTTCGCGCTGGTTTCGTGATTCATGTAGCACAACTAACAAGGGAAGCGGGACGTGGCAGCTCCACAGAATTACCTCGCGGTCATTAAAGTCGTCGGCATCGGCGGTGGCGGTGTAAACGCGGTCAATCGAATGATCGAAGTCGGGTTGAAGGGCGTTGAATTCATCGCCATCAACACCGACGCCCAGGCACTGCTCATGAGCGACGCCGACGTGAAGCTCGACGTGGGACGCGAACTAACTCGCGGCCTGGGTGCCGGCGCCAACCCGGATGTTGGGCGTCAGGCGGCCGAGGACCACGTCGAGGAGATCGAAGACGTCCTGCGCGGTGCGGACATGGTCTTCGTGACCGCCGGCGAAGGCGGCGGCACCGGTACCGGTGGCGCCCCGGTCGTGGCCCGCATCGCCCGCTCGCTGGGCGCACTGACCATTGGTGTGGTCACCCGTCCGTTCACCTTCGAAGGCCGCCGCCGTGCGAACTCCGCCGAGGCCGGCATCGAGGCGCTGCGCGACGAAGTCGACACCCTGATCGTCATCCCGAACGACCGACTGCTGTCCATCTCGGACCGCAACGTCTCGGTGCTTGACGCCTTCCGCCAGGCCGACCAGGTGCTGCTCTCCGGTGTGCAGGGCATCACCGACCTGATCACCACCTCGGGCCTGATCAACCTCGACTTCGCCGACGTGAAGTCGGTGATGCAGGGTGCCGGCTCGGCGCTGATGGGCATCGGCTCGGCCCGCGGTGAGGACCGCGCGGTCAAGGCCGCCGAACTGGCGATCGCCTCCCCGCTGCTGGAAGCCTCCATCGACGGCGCCCATGGCGTGCTGCTCTCCATCCAGGGCGGCTCGGACCTCGGCCTGTTCGAAATCAACGAGGCAGCCCGCCTGGTCCAGGAAGTGGCCCACCCCGAAGCCAACATCATCTTCGGTGCCGTCATCGACGACGCCCTGGGTGATGAGGCACGCGTAACCGTGATCGCCGCCGGCTTCGACTCCGTGGATGCCACCAGCAAGCCGATGGCGAAGCTGCCGGCCCAGTCGATCACCACCCCGCCGCCGGCTGAAGCGGCCGCGGAGAGCGTCTCGGCCAAGCCAGCCGAGAAGCCCGTCGCCGCCGCCATCCCCGAGCGCAAGCCCGAATCGGAATCCTCCAGGGACTTCCAGGACCTTCCCGACGTTGTCGATTCGGACCTGAACGGCTCCAACGACGATCTGGACGTGCCGGACTTCCTGAAGTAGTCCGCACCGGAACCTGAACGCAGTGCTACATTACGCATCGAACCTCGATCCGCAGATCCACCTGGCATTCACCTCCCAGGCCGAGGGCAACCTCGCCCTGCACGTGAATGATGACCCGCAACTGGTGCGGGCCAACCGTGCCAGGCTGGAGGAGCGGATCGGGGTTCGAAGCTTTTCCCTGACCTTCATGAACCAGGTTCACTCGGCCACCGTGCTAAACGCCGAACAGCAAGGCGCGGAAAGCGCGGCGGCCACCTGTGACGGGCTGATCAGCCCCACGGGGACAACGCCCTTGGCCGTCATGGTCGCCGACTGCCTGCCGGTGCTGTTCGTTGGGCACAACCCGCAGAACAACTCCAGCGCCACCGCCGCGGTTCACGCCGGACGCCGGGGACTACTGGACGGAATCCTGTCCGAAACCGTCAAGCAGCTCACCGAGCTGGGCGCCACCCGCATTGAGGCCGTTATCGGCCCGGCGATCTGCGGGCGCTGCTACGAGGTGCCGAACGAAATGCTCGAGGAGTCAGAGGCGCGGGTGCCGGGCATCGGCAGCATCACCAGCTGGGACACCCCGGCCTTGGACCTGCCAAGGGCCGCCGCGGGGCAACTTCGCGATCTGGCCGTCGAGGTGCGCAACAGTGGGATATGTACCCTGGAAAATCCGGAGTACTACTCCTACCGTCGGGACCGTCACAGCGGCCGCTTCGCCGGCATCATCTGGCGAGAAAACTAGCTCCCTGCGACACACCGCAGAGAATTGAACAGATTTACGTTGCTACCCGAATCCAGTGCGGTAGCGTCGAACTAGCGGAATCATGCACTGGGGTTGCATGTACGGGAAACGAGGAGAGTATCGTGGCGGACGGACTACGTAAAGCAATGGTCTACCTTGGCTTGGCCGATGCGGTCGAGCACGAGGAAGCTCCTGCCCGCGAGCCTGAGCAGCGCGCCCAGGTGCGAGTCGTGGAAGAGGAAGCTCCCCAGCGACCGACCGAAGCAGCAGGCCCAACCCCTGCTGCCCGAGCAGCGATTCCGCAACCAGATCAGTATGAGCAGGAAACCGAGTACCGGGCTCCTGTCACTCCCATCAAACGTGCCCCTTCGGTTAGGGATGAGGATTCCGAATTGCGTCAGATTACAACCGTGCACCCTCGTTCTTACAATGATGCCAAAATCATTGGTGAGAACTTCCGTGACGGTATCCCGGTGATTATGAACGTCACCGACATGGGCGAAACCGATGCCAAGCGCCTCGTAGATTTCTCCGCAGGACTGGTTTTCGCCCTGCATGGCTCCATCGAACGCGTCACCAATAAGGTGTTCCTTCTCTCACCGGCTACTGTAGAGGTGCTGGGCGAGGACCGTAAGCAGTCCGAAGCCCAGGCAACTTTCTTCAATCAGAGCTAACCGCCAAGGAGCGAGAACGCCACGATGCTATTCGGGATTCTTTATCTCGCGCTGAGCATTCTTCAAATTCTGCTGTTAATGAGAATTGTGTTGGATGTTACTGAAAGTTTTGCCCGGCACTGGAGCCCGAAGGGAATTGCTCTGGTCGCAGCCACGGTCGTGGTAACGATCACCGACCCGCCACTGCGTTGGCTGCGCAAGCGTATTAAGCCTCTTGACTTGGGCGGAATACGTTTGGACCTGTCTTTCCTGGTGCTGTTCATCGTCGTCGTGATCGCCAAGGCGATCGTCGGCAATCTCGGGTACAGCGTCGGAATTTAGTGTTTGTCGGACCTGTTCGCAGATTGTCCTTACGGGGCTGACGCGGTAGGTTCAAAATGAATGACACGGCCACTAGATGTCGTTTTCGTGTTTAGTGACCAAAACGTTATATCCTTTAAAAAATGGTGCTTCGACTACACCGGTCGTAGTATTGAACAAGGTAAGTGTTTCGCAGGGCAACCTAGGTCGTGCGGAAGAGATCCCAGTATTGAGGTGACCCAATGGCTTTGACGCCAGAAGACGTAGTCAATAAGCGGTTTCAGCCGACCAAGTTCCGCGAAGGCTACGACCAGGACGAGGTAGATGATTTCCTCGACGAGATCGTCGTAGAACTGCGTCGCCTGAACGCTGAGAACGACGAGCTCCGCCGCCGCCTGTCTGCCCTGGGTGAGGATGTTTCCTCCTCCAAGGAGCAGTCCGTGCCGGCCCCGGTGGCAGCAGCCCCGACTGCCAAGCCCACCGAGGAAAAGAAGGCCGAGGCACCTGCTGCCAAGCCTGCCGAGGAGAAGAAGGCCGACGCAGCTGCAAAGCCTGCCGAGCAGAAGAAGGCCGAGGCACCTGCTGCAAAGCCTGCCGAGGAAAAGAAGGCCGAGGCTCCGAAGGCCGCTCCGGCAGCCGAAACCGGTGCCCGGACCGACACCGCGGAATCCGCAGCCAACGTGCTTGCCATGGCACAGCGTCTGCACGATGAGTACGTGGCCTCCGGTGTGGAGCAGCGCGACAAGATCATCGCTGATGCCAAGACCGAAGCCAACACCATGGTCACCGAGGCCGAGGAGAAGAGCCGCAAGACTCTCTCGGCCCTGGAGCAGCAGAAGTCCGTCCTGGAACGCAAGCTGGAACAGCTGCGAGGCTTCGAGCGCGACTACCGTGCCCGCCTGAAGACCTACATCGAAGGCCAGCTGCGTGACCTGGAATCCCAGGCATCGATCGACAGCACGACCAAGAACAGCTAACCAACCGGTTTTGCTGACTTGAAAAGCTAGTCAGTACAGTTGACGGTGGTGACCGGACATCCGGTCACCACCGTTGTCGTTTAACACGTCGTTGACAAAGGGTACGAATGGAAAACAACTCACCCGCGGCCGCCCCGGATCCCCGCCGCTCCGCCGGCAGGTTCCTCGCACTGGGCTTCGGCCTGGCCGTACTGGCCCTGATCCTGGATCAGGGAACCAAGCTCTATATCGAATCAACGATGCAACTGGGCGAGTCGATTCCGGTGATCCCCGGGATCCTGAACATCCACTACATCCTGAATCCCGGCGCCGCGTTCTCCTTCGGAGAGAACTTCACCATCGTCTTCGCGCTGCTGCAGGCCGCGGTCTTCTGCTACGTGATCTACCTGCTGATCCGCAAGGTGCGCACCCTGTCCTGGGCGCTGACCCTCGGCGCGCTGCTGGGAGGAGTCGGTGGAAACCTCATTGACCGGATCTTCCGTGCTCCCGGCCTGGGCTTCGGACACGTCGTCGACATGATTTCCGTACCGGGCTTTGCCATCTTCAACGTCGCCGACTCCTTCATCGTCTGCTCGATGATCGTGGTGGCGATCCTGCTGCTGCGTGACGTCCCGATGAACGGAGCTGGCAAGAATACCCAGACGGCCACGGGAACGGATCAGCCACAATGAGCCAGGACCGCCCCGCCGCAGTGCACCGACTGCAGGTCCCGGACGAAGACCAGGGAAGCCGGGCCGATGTCTTCATCGCCCGGCAGCTGCAAATCCCACGGGCCGAGGCCACCGAACTGTGCCGCAGTAAACAGGTGCAAGTCAACGCAAGGACCATCAGCAAATCCCCGAAGCTCAAGGCGGGGGACCAGCTGGTGGTCAACCTGCCGGCCAAAGAAGACCCACTGAAAGTGAGGGTGGAACGGGTGGAGAACCTAAAGATCATCGCCGATGACGAACACTTCGTGGTGATCGACAAGCCGGTGGGCGTAGCCGCCCACCCCTCACCCGGGTGGGTCGGACCCACCGTCGTCGGGGCCTTGGCCGCCGAGGGCTACAACATCTCCACCTCCGGCGCCCCGGAACGGCAGGGGATCGTGCACCGGCTGGACGTGGGGACCAGCGGCCTGATGGTGGTGGCAAAAACCGAGCGGGCCTACACGGAGCTGAAGCGGGCGTTCAAGGAACGCACCCCAAAGAAGATCTACCATGCGGTCGTCCAGGGTCTGCCCGACCCCCTGGAAGGGACGATCGACGCGCCCATCGGCCGGCATCCGGGTTTCGAATGGAAGTTCGCGGTCCTTGATGGCGGGCGCAACTCGGTCACCCACTACAAGGTGGAGGAGGCCTTTGGCCGGGCCAGCCTGGTCGAGGTCGAACTGGAAACCGGACGAACCCACCAGATCCGTGTGCATTTCTCCGCGTTCGGTCATCCGTGCGCCGGGGATCAGACCTACGGCGCCGATCCAAAGCTCGCGGCCGCGCTGGGCCTGACGCGTCAATGGCTGCACGCCCATCAGCTGGGGTTCGCCCATCCGGCTACCGGGCAATGGGTCGAATTCGTCAGCGAATACCCGGCCGACCTGGCGGGGGCCCTGGAACTGTTGCGCGAAGGTACCTACTAGTTTTTGTTGCCACACCCAGCGGTTTCCGTATGCGGAGCGTGCCGGGTCCAAGGCAAAAATGCGCGCCCGCGAGTGTGGCTTTTCCCAACCCGCGCCCGAGCTGATTCCGCGCGGGCCGAGGGCTAGACTGGATGCGTGAGTGCCACACGCGACGGATTTGTTCATCTTCATACCCACACCGAATACTCGATGCTCGACGGGGCGGCCCGTCTTGGCGAGCTCTTCGAGGAAGCCAACCGGCAGGGCATGGAAGCCATGGCCATCACCGACCATGGCTATCTCTTCGGTGCCTTCGACTTCTGGCGCCAGGCCACCGGGGCCGGCATCAAGCCCATCATCGGGGTCGAGGCCTACGTGACGCCGGGAACCGCGCGCGATGACAAGCAGCGCGTGAAATGGCGTACCGAGGAAAAGCAAAAGGGAGATGACGTCTCCGGCGGTGGCCTCTACACCCACATGACGCTGCTGTCCTACAACAACGAAGGCATGAACAACCTCTTCAAGGGCAGCTCCATCGCCTCCCTGGATTCGGTCTTCGGCAAGTATCCGCGCTGGGACCGCGAGCTGCTGAACAACCACTCCAAGGGCCTGATTGCCACCACTGGCTGCCCCTCGGGTGAAATCCAGACGAAGCTGCGCCTGGGACAGTACGAGGCCGCAAAGGCGGCCGCCGCCGAATTCCAGGAGATCTTCGGCAAGGAGAACTACTTCTGCGAGATCATGGACCATGGTCTGGAGATTGAACGGCGGATCACCAAGGACCTGCTGCGCCTGGCCAAGGAACTGCAGATCCCACTGGTGGCCACCAACGACCTGCACTACACGCACGAAGCCGACGCGAAGGCCCACGAGGCGCTGCTGGCCATCAACTCCGGTTCCACCCTTGATGAACCCACCTACGACCAGGGCGGCAAGCGCTTCGCCTTCTCCGGCTCTGGCTACTACCTCAAGAGCGCCCGGGAAATGCGTGAACTGTTCCGCGAGTTCCCCGAGGCCTGCGACAACACCCTGCTCATCGCCGAACGGGCCGAGGTCTCCTTCGACACCAACGCCAACTACATGCCCAAGTTCCCAACCCCGGAAGGGGAGGACGAAACCAGCTGGCTGATCAAGGAAGTCGACAAGGGCCTGCACTACCGCTACCCGGATGGCATCCCCGATGAGGTGCGCAAGCAGGCCGATTACGAGCTGGATGTCATCATCAAGATGGGCTTCCCCGGCTACTTCCTGGTGGTGGCCGACTTCATCAACTGGTCCAAGGACAACGGCATCCGCGTCGGCCCCGGCCGTGGTTCCGGTGCAGGTTCCATGGTCGCCTACGCAATGCGCATCACCGATCTGGATCCGCTGCAGCACGGACTGATCTTCGAACGCTTCCTGAACCCGGAGCGCGTTTCCATGCCCGACTTCGACGTCGACTTTGACGATCGTCGTCGCCCCGAAGTGATCAAGTACGTCACCGAGAAGTACGGTGACGAGCGCGTATCCATGATCGTCACCTACGGTTCGATCAAGACCAAACAGGCGCTGAAGGACTCCTCCCGGGTGCTGGGGTACCCCTTCTCGATGGGTGAAACGCTGACCAAGGCGCTGCCTCCGGCGGTGATGGCCAAGGACATCCCGCTGAACGACATCGAAAACCCGCAGTCCAAGCGCTACTCCGAGGCCGCGGATTTCCGCAACCTGGTCGCCAACGATCCCGAAGCGGCGCGCGTGTTCGAAACCGCCAAGGGCCTGGAGGGGCTCAAGCGCCAATGGGGTGTGCATGCGGCCGGGGTGATCATGAGCTCGGATCCGATCATTGACGTCATCCCGATCATGCGCCGCCTGCAGGACCGTCAGGTGATCACCCAGTTCGACTACCCGACCTGCGAAGGCCTGGGGCTGATCAAGATGGACTTCCTGGGCCTGCGCAACCTGACCATCATTTCCGACGCGATCGAGAACATCAAGGCCAACACCGGGGACGACCTGGATTTGGAGACCCTGCCACTGGATGACCCGGCCACGTACCAGTTGCTGGCCCGCGGCGACACGCTGGGCGTGTTCCAGCTCGATGGGGGTCCAATGCGTTCGCTGCTGAAGCTGATGCGCCCGGACAACTTCGAAGACATCTCCGCGGTGCTGGCGCTCTACCGCCCGGGACCGATGGGCGCGAACGCCCACACCAACTACGCACTGCGCAAGAACGGGCTGCAGGACGTGGTGCCGATCCACCCGGAGCTGGCCGAACCGCTGGAGGACATCCTGGGCGGCACCTTTGGCCTGATCGTCTACCAGGAACAGGTGATGGCGATCGCCCAGAAGCTGGCCGGCTACTCGCTGGGCCAGGCGGACATCCTGCGTCGTGCGATGGGCAAGAAGAAGAAGTCCGAACTGGACAAGCAGTTTGTCGGCTTCAAGCAGGGGATGAACGACAACGGGTACTCCGATGCCGCGGTGCAGACCCTATGGGACATCCTGCTGCCGTTCTCCGACTACGCGTTCAACAAGGCGCACTCGGCGGCCTACGGGGTGGTGTCCTACTGGACCGCCTACCTCAAGGAGCACTACACGGCCGAATACATGGCGGCCCTGCTTACCTCCGTGGGTGATGACAAGGACAAGCTGGCCATGTACCTGAACGAATGCCGGCGCCTGGGCATCACGGTGCTGCCGCCGGACGTCAACGAATCCGCCCTGACCTTCACCCCGGTCGGCAAGGACATCCGCTTCGGAATGGGTGCGGTGCGCAACGTGGGCACCCACGTGGTGGAGGGCATGGTCGAGGCCCGCACCGAGAAGGGCGCCTACACCGACTTCAGCGACTTCCTGCGCAAGGTCCCGGCCGTGGTGTGCAACAAGCGCACCATTGAATCGATGATCAAGGCCGGCGCGTTCGACTCCATGGGCCACCACCGCCGAGCCCTGGTGGCGATCCACGAAGAGGCCGTGGACTCGGTGATCACTCTCAAGCGCAATGAGGCCGCCAACCAGTTTGACCTGTTCAGCGCGCTGGGCACCGAGGATGCCTCCGACTCGATGAGCGTAAGCATCCCTGACCTGCCGGACTGGGACAAGAAGGAAAAGCTAGGATTCGAACGCGAAATGCTGGGCCTCTACGTCTCGGACCACCCGTTGCAGGGGCTGGGCCAGGCCCTGGACCAGTACGCGGACATGTCGATCACCCATGTGATCTCCGATGACGGCCCCTCCGACGGGCACATCATCTCCATCGCGGGCATGATCACCGGCCTGCAGCGCAGGATTGCCAAGAAGTCCGGCAACCCCTACGCCCGCTGCGAGCTGGAGGACCTCTCCGGTTCGATGGAGGTCATGTTCTTTGGCCAGGCCTACCAGCCGATCGCCGAGGTGCTGGCCGAAGACTTGATTGTGGTCATCAAGGGACGCGTGCAGCGCCGCGACGACGGTTCAATCACCCTGAACGCGCAGGAAATGATGATCCCGGAGCTCTCCGACGCCACCGGCACCGGGCCGGTGGTCATTGCGATCCCCACCCACAAGGCCACCGAAACCCTGGTCTCCCAGCTCGGTGACGTGCTGCGCACGCATCGGGGCAACACCGAGGTGCGGGTCAAGCTCTCCGGCTCGCGCGGCACCTCGCTGATGCGCCTGGGCATGAACTACCGGGTGAACCCGAACCCGGCACTGTTCGGGGACCTGAAGGTGCTTCTCGGTCCGGCCTGCCTGGATGCCTAGGTACCCGGCCTGATCCTGTGTGACCGGGCCGGGTAACTATTGCCGCACCCAACGGCGGGCACGGTTAAACTGGACGGGTGACTTCCTCAGCTCAGAACCCCTTCCCGCAATTGGCCACCATCGACTGGCGGGCACGCCGGCTGGAGCGCGCCGAACTGAAGGCGCAGCTGCCACGGCCGGTGGTGAACTCGCAGACCGCCGCCGAATCGGTGCAGCAGATCATCGACAAGGTGCGCGGTGAGGGGATGCCCGCGCTGCTGGAACTGTCCGAGAAGTTCGACAAGGTGCGCCTGGAGCATACCCTGGTCCCGCAGGAGGAGCTGCAGCGGGCCCTGGATGAACTGGATCCCAAGGTACGGGCGGCGTTGGAGGAATCCATTGAGCGGGCTCGCGCCTTCGCCGCGGCGCAGGTACCCCAGGACGCGGTCGTGGAGTATCCGCACGGAGCCCGGGTCACCCAGCGCTGGGTGCCGATGCGACGCGTGGGCCTGTACGTTCCCGGGGGGCTGGCCGTCTACCCGTCCTCGGTCATCATGAACACCGTGCCCGCCCAGGCCGCCGGTGCCCAGTCACTGGCCCTGGCCAGCCCGCCGCAGCGCGAGTTCGGCGGCCTGCCCCACCCCACCATCCTGGCCGCCGCGAAACTGCTGGGCATTACCGAGGTGCACGCGATGGGCGGGGCCCAGGCCGTGGCCGCCTTCGCCTACGGGGTGCCGGCCACCGCCGATCCCCGCGGCGGCATTGAACCGGTCGACGTGATCTCCGGCCCCGGCAATGTTTTTGTCGCCACCGCAAAGCGTCTGGTCAAGGGCGTGGTGGGCATCGATGCCGAAGCCGGGCCGACCGAGATCGCGATCCTGGCCGACGCCAGTGCCAACCCGGACTTTGTTGCCGCCGACATGATTTCCCAGGCCGAGCACGACGAGAACGCCGCCGCGGTGCTCATCACCGACTCCGCGGAACTGGAACAGGCCGTCCGGGCCAGCCTGGAACGCCAGGTGGCGGCCACCAAGCACACCGAACGGGTCGGTGCGGCCCTCTCCGGCAGCCAGTCGGCGATCATCCTGGTCGCCGACGTGGAGCAGGGCATCGAGGTGTGCAACACCTACGCGGCCGAACACCTGGAAATCATGACCGAATCCAGCACGTTCGTCGCCTCGCGCATTACCGCCGCTGGCGCGATCTTCGTGGGGGACTACGCCCCGGTCAGCCTCGGGGACTACTGCGCCGGATCCAATCACGTACTGCCGACCTCCGGGACCGCACTGCACGCCTCGGGCCTGAACGTGAACACCTTCCTGAAGGCCATTCAGGTCATCGACTATCCGCAGGCGGCGCTGGGGGAGGTGGCCGAACACGTCATCAACCTGGCCAACGCCGAGGACCTGCCCGCCCATGGTGACGCAGTCCAAATACGCCAGCGTAAATAGACGATAAACTGTTAGGTGACATCGGGTAACCGTGGCCGCAATGAGGGCCAGGGGGGACCGTGTCCCGGAAACATCCTGGAGGTGCAATGAACTGTCCCTATTGCCGCAACCCCGACTCCCGCGTCGTCGACAGCCGTGTGGCCGACGATGGGGTGTCGATCCGCCGGCGCCGCCAGTGCACCGCCTGCTCCCGCCGCTTCACCACCCTGGAAACCACCAGCCTGAACGTGATCAAGCAGTCCGGGGCCGCTGAACCGTTCTCCCGCACCAAGGTCATCAACGGTGTGCGCAAGGCCTGCCAGGGCCGCCCGGTCACCGACCACGACCTGGCCGTGCTCGCCCAGGAGGTGGAGGAGACCGTACGGATGTCCGGGGCCGCGGAGATCCCGGCCCACCAGATTGGCCTGGCAATCCTGGAACCGCTGCAGCGCCTGGACGAGGTCGCCTACCTGCGCTTTGCCAGCGTCTACCAGGACTTCACGTCGCTGAGCGACTTTGAGTCCGCCATCGCCAAGCTGCGTGAGGAGCGCAGCGACCTTCCGCGCGGCAACCAGCGGCCACTGACCGCCGAATAGGGCCGCGGCTTGACGTCCGTGAGGCGGCTTAAGCAACAACAACCTCGACCAGTAGTAACTGGTCGAGGTTGTTTGTCTTCCACGGTACGTGCGCGGTGCTTTTCCTTGCGGGTCAGCGGATGCGCGAGGCCTGCAGGGCCGCGCCGATGATACCGGCGTTGTTCGCGTTGGTGGCCACCTTCAGCTCGGTGTCGATGTCGATCATCGGCACGAACCGCTCCGGGTTCTTGGAGATCCCCCCGCCAAGGATGAACAGCTCGGGGGAGAACAGGAACTCCAGGTGGCGCAGGAAGGCGCTCAGACGCTGGGCGTACTGGTCCCAGGGCAGCTCCTCGCGTTCGCGTGCCGCGGCGCTCGTGGTGGCCTCGGCCTCGGCCCCATTGAACTCCAGGTGGCCCAGCTCGAAGTTCGGCACCAGCTGTCCGTTGAACAGCAATGCCGAACCGATCCCGGTACCCAGGGTCAGGGTCATCACGCTGCCGGGCACGTTGCGCCCGGCACCGTACTCGCCCTCGGCCAGTCCGGCCGCGTCGGCGTCGTTGAGCATGACCACATCTCGGCTCAGGGTCTTTCCGAACAACTGCACCAGGTCGGTGCCGATAAAGGACTTGTCCACGTTTGCCGCGGAACGCGCCACCCCATGGTGCACAATGCACGGCACCGCGATCCCAAGCGGAGCATCATCCAACGGCGCGCCCTCCCGGCTGCGCAGCTCGGAGTAGATCGCGGCGGCCACCTCGGCGACAGCCTCGGGCAGTGAAGGCTTCGGCGTGGGCATCCGGAAACGCTTGCCCACCAGTTTCCCGGTGGTCAAATCAACGATGCCGCCCTTCATTCCGGTACCGCCAACGTCGATGCCGAACCCGAGGCGCTCCTGCTGTGAGGCGCGTTGCTGAACCATGAGGCTCCTTTCAGCCTTTAAAACACGGAAGGAAAATAAACCTCAGCTACGGCGCGGTCAGAATTTCGGCGCCATTGTCGGTGACCAGCAGCGTGTGCTCAAACTGGGCGGTTCGCTTCTTGTCCTTCGTCGTGACAGTCCACCCATCGGCCCACATGTCCCACTCGATCGTTCCGAGTGTCAGCATCGGCTCAATGGTAAAAACCATACCCGGTTCAATCAGCTGGTTGTAAGCCGGGGCCGCGTCATAATGCGGAATGATCAGCCCGGTATGGAACGCCGGGCCGACCCCATGGCCGGTGAAGTCACGCACCACGCCGTAACCAAAGCGCTTGGCGTAGGCCGAAATGGTGCGCCCGATGACGTTGATTTCGCGCCCCGGCATGACCGCCTTGATGGCGCGCTTCAGCGAGTTCTCGGTGCGCTCCACCAGCAGGCGAGATTCCTCATCCACGTCTCCCACCAGGAAGGTGGCGTTGTTGTCGCCATGCACGCCGTCAATGTAGGCGGTCACGTCGATGTTGATGATGTCCCCGTCCCGCAGCACGGTGTCATCCGGGATGCCGTGGCAGATGACCTCGTTGATCGAGGTGCACACCGACTTCGGGAAGCCCCGGTAGCCCAGGGTGGAGGGGTAGGCGCCATGATCGATCATGTACTCGTGCCCGATCCGGTCCAGTTCCGCCGTGGTCACCCCCGGCTGGCAGGCCTTGCCCACCTCGGCCAGCGCCTGTGCCGCAATCCTCGAAGCGACACGGATCCGCTCAATCATCTCCGGGGTGTTGACGTCCGGGTGGCGGTGCGAGGTCGGCTCCGGCTTGCCCACGTATTCGGGGCGGGCGATATCCGCCGGCACCTTCAGTTGTGGGCCGACGACGCCTGGAGTGAGGTTTCCAATGGGGGCTGTTGCGGCAGTAGTCATATTTTTATTCTAGCCATGGCGCCCCGGCAGAATCTGCCTGCTAGGGCACACCCGTCGGGCTGGGAACGGTGTCACACCCGCTGGGGGCGCGCTTCAAGGTTCAATGACAGCAACCCGACCGGGCACTAGGCTGGCGGTGAGAGCGGTGACTGTTCCACGCCACCAAGGGGTGTGATGGGGGCGCCACTGCGCCAAGAGCGGGCAACACAAGGAAGGAAGAGACCATGAACGAAGGCCAGTACTGGTACAACGTGGAAACCGGGGGCATCGAAAAAGGCCCGCAGTCCGATTGGACGAAACTGCTGGGTCCCTATGCCACGGAGGACGAGGCCCGCAACGCGATGGCCAAGGTCCAGGCGCGCAATGAGGCCTGGGACGCGGAAGACGAAGAGGACGAATAGCCGTTAAAACCGGCAGCGGCCGCCTCAGGGGCGGCCGCTGCCGGTTCCGGACGCGCGGGTAGGTTTTGTGGCTACTTGTCGAATTCGTACTGCGCGCTGGGGAAGCTGCCATCGGCCACATCCCGGTGGTACTGGCCCACCGCCCCGGAAACGATTTCACGCAGGTTCGCATACTTCTTCACGAAACGCGGGGTGCGCCCGGAGCCCAGGCCCAGCATGTCCTGCCACACCAGCACCTGCCCGGTGGTCGAGTTCCCGGCGCCGATGCCGATCGTGGGCACGCGCAGCGCCGCCTCCACCTTCGCGGCGGCCGGGCTGGGCACCATCTCCAGCAGCACCGCAAAGGCGCCAGCATCCTGCAGCGCCACCGCGTCCTCAAGCAGCGCATCGGCCGCGTCCCCGCGGCCCTGCACCCGGTAGCCGCCCAAGGCGTGCTCGGACTGCGGTGTGAAGCCGATGTGAGCGATCACCGGCACCCCGGCGCCGACCATGGCGTGCACGTGCCCGGCATGGCGGGCGTCGCCTTCCATCTTCACCGCGTGCACCCCGGCTTCCTTCATCAGCCTGACCGCCGATTCCACCGCCTGGGCGGGGGCCTGCTCGTAGCTGCCAAAGGGCAGGTCGGCCACGACCAGCGCCCGCTTGGCGCCGTTGACCACCGCCTTGGAGAAGGTGATCATCTCATCCATGCTGATGCGCAGGGTCGAGTCGTAGCCCAGGACCGTGTTCGCCGCCGAGTCGCCAACCAGCAGGATCTCGATGCCGGCCTCGTCGAACACTTCGGCCAGCATCCGGTCGTAGCAGGTGAGCATCGAGAACTTCTCGCCGCGTTTCTTCGCTTCGGCCAGGTGCCCGATGCGGATGCGTGCAGGGCGCGTGGCAGGGTCTGAGAGATAGGGTTGAGGCATAGCAAGACCTTAGCGCACTTGGGCCCGGCAATGCCCGCTGGCATGGCCGCTTGCACCGGCGTCGCGGTGCAAAAACGTATAGTCTTGCAACAGAGCAGAAATGGCCGCGGCGAGTCAGGCCCGGCGCACGCACCCGACAGGCAAGGCGGTAAGAGATGGATCGTCAGCAGGAATTCGTACTGCGCACCATTGAGGAACGCGACGTCAGATTCGTGCGGTTGTGGTTCACCGATGTGGTCGGTTCACTGAAGTCCGTGGCGCTGGCACCGGCCGAGGTGGAGGACGCGTTCGCCGAGGGGCTGGGCTTTGACGGTTCCTCCATCGAGGGGCTCTCGCGCATCTACGAATCGGACATGCTGCTGCAGCCGGATCCCTCCACCTTCCAGCTGCTGCCCTGGCGCGGTGAGGTGGAGCCGACCAGCCGCATGTTCTGCGACATCCTCACCCCGGAGGGCACCCCCTCCACCGCGGACCCGCGCCACGTGCTCAAGCGCCAGCTCGACGAGGCCTCCAAGCTCGGCTTCACCTGCTACACCCATCCGGAGATCGAGTTCTACCTGCTGCAGTCCGCCGAGCTGGGACCGCACGGGCGCCCGGTGCCGATCGACAACGCCGGCTACTTCGACCACGTCCCGGACGGGGTTGGCCAGGACTTCCGCCGGCTGTCGGTGACCACCCTGGAAGCGCTGGGCATCTCGGTGGAGTTCTCCCACCATGAGACCGGCCCCGGGCAAAACGAAATCGACCTGCGCTACGCCGATGCCCTGCAGACGGCGGACAACATCATGACCTTCCGCACCGTCATCAAGGAGATGGCCATGCAGAAGGGGCTGTACGCCACCTTCATGCCCAAGCCCTTTGCCGAACACCCCGGCAGTGGGATGCACACCCATTTTTCACTCTTCGAAGGCGACTCCAACGCCTTCTTCGAGGCCGGGCGCGAATACCAGCTCTCCGATGTGGCCCGCTCCTTCATTGCCGGCATCCTGCACCACGCCAAGGAGCTGACCGCGGTCACCAGCCAGTTTGTGAACTCATACAAGCGGCTGTGGGGCGGGGGAGAGGCCCCCAGCCACCTGTCCTGGGGTCACAACAACCGCTCCGCCCTGGTGCGGGTGCCGCTGTACAAGCCCGGCAAGGGCCAAAGCGCCCGGGTGGAATACCGCGGCATCGACTCCGCCGCGAACCCGTACCTGGCCTACGCGTGCCTGCTGGGCGCCGGGCTGAAGGGCATCCACGAGGGCTACGAGCTGGAGGACCCCACCGAGGATGACGTGTGGAGCCTGTCCACCGCCGAACGCCGCGCCTCGGGACATGACCCGCTGCCCGGCTCGCTGCACGACGCGCTGCGCACCCTGGAGGACTCGGAGCTGATGGCCGACATCCTCGGAGAGCAGGTGTTCAACTCCTTCCTGGCCAACAAGCGGGCCGAATGGGAGGAATACCGCCAGGAAATCACCCCCTGGGAGCTGAACCGCTACCTGGGCATGCTCTAGGGCCAGAGCGGCACAACGGGGGAAAGAAGAAAGGCCGATGACACCGAGTTCGCGGGAACTGATCAACGCAGGCTTCCTGGACACCACGCGGGCCAAGCAGTTCCTGGACTCGCCGGAACTGGCCGATTTGGACCGCGGCCTGATCCTGCGCAGCATGGCCCACGCCCCGGACCCGGACCAGGCGCTGCTGCTGGCCGTGCGCCTGGTGGACAAGCACCCCCAGGCCGGCAGGCTGCTGTGTGAACCGGACAGCTGCCAGGCCCTCATCCGGCTGCTGGGAGCCTCCGACGCGCTGGGTGAATTCCTGATCCGCTGCCCGCAGGCCCTGCAGGTCATCACCCACACCCCGCAACAGCATTTCCAGCCGCGCCCGCCCCAGGCGCTGACTGAACAGCTGCTGCAGGCCGTGGAAGCCTACCCCAGCCCTTCGGGACACTGGGTGGCGGGGCAGCGCGGGGAACCGGCCCGCCGCGCCCTGCGCACCGCCTACCGCCTGGCCCTGCTGGACCTGGCCTACCGGGACCTGGGCTCCAGCCAACCGCAGCACATCCTGCCGCAGGTCGCCGCCGAATTGGCGGACCTGGCCGCCGCGGCCCTGGAAGCGGCGCTCGCCGTCAGCCGGGCCGAAGCCAGTGAACAGTACGGAGAACACCACGTCGACCAGGTGCGCCTGGCGATCATCGGCATGGGCAAGTGCGGTGCCCGGGAACTGAACTACATCTCCGACGTGGACGTGATCTACGTGCACCAGGGGATGGGGGAACTGGCAGAACAGCAGGCCACCGAGATCGCCACCACCCTGGCCAGCGGCACCGCGCGCACCATCATGCTGCCCGGCGGGGAACCGCCGCTGTGGGAGGTGGATGCCAACCTGCGCCCCGAAGGCAAGGAGGGGGCGCTGACCCGCACTCTGGCCTCCCATGAGGCCTACTACCAGCGCTGGGCGCATTCCTGGGAGTTCCAGGCGCTGCTCAAGGCCCGAGCCATTGCCGGGGACCGGGAACTGGGCGAACGCTACGAGCGGATGATCTCCCCGATGGTCTGGTCCAGCTCCGAACGCGACGGGTTCGTGGAATCGGTGCAGAAGATGCGCCGCCGGGTCAGCGCCAACATCGCCAAGGACGAGGTCGAGTGGCAGATCAAGCTCGGCCCCGGGGGACTGCGGGATGTGGAGTTCACCGTCCAGCTGCTGCAGCTGGTGCACGGACGGGTGGAACAGGCGCTGCAGGTGCCCACCACCACCCTGGCCATCCAGGCGCTGAGCGAACTGGGGTTCATTGGACGCACCGACGCGATGAACTTCGATGAGGCCTACCGCTTCCTGCGGCTGCTGGAACACCGCATCCAGCTCTCCCAGCTGCGCCGCACGCATCTGATGCCGCGCACCGAACACGCCCAACGGGTGCTGGCCCGGGCCATCCGCAGCGCCGGGGACACCCGGTTGACCAGTGCCGCGCAGCTGATGCGGCGCTGGAATGAAACCAAGCGGCTGGTGCGCTCCTTGCACGAACTGATTTTCTACCGCCCACTGCTGGTCACCAGCTCGAACCTGACCACCGAAGAGGTGCGGCTGACCCCGGCCAGCGCCCAGGCGCGGCTGCGCGCCCTGGGGTACCTGGACCCGAAGGCGGCCATGCGCCACATCGAGGCGCTGACCAGTGGCGTCTCCCGTTCGGCGGCGCTGCAGCGCCAGCTGCTGCCGGTGCTGCTGGGCTGGTTTGCCGAGGGTGTGGACCCGGACGCCGGGCTGTTGGGCTTTCGGCGGCTGAGCGAATCGCTGGGCAAGACCCACTGGTTCCTGGGGATGCTGCGTGACACCAACGCCGCCGCCGAACGACTAAGCGCACTGCTGTCCAACACCCGCTTTCTGACCGACCTGCTGGCCGTGGAATCCACCGCCGCGGCCTGGCTGGGCAATGACAGCGCCCTGCAGCCGCTGGACCGCACCGCCCTGGAGCAGCAAAGTGACGCGATTATCCGGCGCAACCGCCAGCCGGACACCGCGATCCGCCAGGTGCGGGTGGCCCGGCGCAAGGAATTCCTGCGCGTCGCCCTGGCCGACGCGGCCGGGCTGATGAACGTCTCCAGGGTCGGCCACGCGCTCTCGGACATCGACGCGGTCGCCGTGGAGGCCATTTTGCGGGTGCTGCGCGCCGCGGATGTTGCCGAGCACGGGGAGCACACTGACCTGGCGGTCATCGCCATGGGCCGGCAGGGCGGGCAGGAGATCGGCTACGGCTCCGACGCGGACGTCATGTTTGTCCAGCGCCCGGTGCCCGGGGCGGATGGCCAGCAGGCCCAGGAACAGGCGCTGCGCATCGTCACCGCGCTGATCGCCGCGGTCTCCCGGCCGCTCAAGCCGGCCATCCCGGCGGAGGTGCGCCTGGTGATCGACGCGGACCTGCGCCCGGAAGGAAAGACCGGAGCCCTGGTACGCAGCCTGGACTCCTACGCCGAATACTATGCACGCTGGGCCGATGTGTGGGAACGCCAGGCACTGCTGCGCGCCCGACCGATGGCCGGGGACCGGCAATTGGGTGAGGACTTCATCGCGCTGATCAACCCGATCCGCTACGGCGGGGGACTGGATGAGGCGGAGGTCAAGGAGATCCGCAAGATCAAGGCCAGGGTGGAGGCCGAACGCCTGCCGCGCGGCGCCGACCCGGCGCGGCACCTGAAGCTGGGCCGCGGTTCACTTTCGGACGTGGAATGGCTGGTCCAGTTCTTCCAGCTGCAGTACGCCTGCGAACACGAGCAGCTGCGCACCACCACGACCCGCGCCGCGCTCAAGGCCTTGGCGGAACTGAAGTACCTGTCCAAATCGGAGGTCAAGACGCTGGACATGGCATGGACCCTGGCCACCAAGGTGCGCAGCGCCGAAATCATCACCTCCGGGCGCTCCAGCGACGTGCTGCCGCGCTCGGCCCGGGACATGGAGGCGGTGGGACGCTGGTGCGGCTACGAACCGAACCAGGGCTACCAGCTGGAGGACGACTACCTGAAGGCCACCCGGCGGGCGCGGACAATCTTTGAAAAGCGCTTCTATGGTTTCGAGGACTAGGGGCGGTTAACCCTGCGCGCGGGTGAGCCGGCCAGTGGTGTCCGGCCATTGCACCACGGCCCGGGCCCCGGCCACCAGGGCCTTGGCACGCAGGGCATCAGCAAGCACGATCCCGTTACCGCCCACCTCCAGGATCGCCAGGTCGCCCTCCAGCCCCTGTGGGGCATCGCGCAGCCGCCAACTGGCCGCCAACTCGGCGATGCCGCGTTCCAGCAGCAGCTCTTCACCGGAGTGGAAGTCACACGCCGGACCCACAGCGTGGCCGAGAACGCTGCGCGGCTGGACGGTGTCGAAATCCTCGGTCACCGGTTCCAGATAGCCGACGACCTCGCGGTCCTCACGGGTAACCGGCATCCACTGGGTGCTATCCATGCGCCTCACCCTAGCAGGCAAAAACCGCAGGCATCGCGTGGTCAGGGGCCCAGGCGATGCCTGCGGTAAATTTTACGCTCGTCTCACCGCGATCCGAAGGGCGGAGGACAGCGTCTTTGGGCTAGCAGCCGTAGTAGAGCTCGAACTCGTACGGGTTCGGGCGCAGCGAGAGCGGACGGATCTCATTCTCGCGCTTGTACTCGATCCAGGTGCGGATCAGGTCCTCGGTGAACACTCCGCCTTCGAGCAGGTACTCGTAGTCCTCCTCCAGGGCCAGCAGTGCCTCCTCCAGGGTCTCCGGGGCGCGCTGGATGTCCTTGGCTTCCTCCGGGGGCAGCTCGTAGAGGTCCTTGTCGATCGGCTCGGCCGGCTCGATGCGGTTCTTGATGCCGTCCAGGCCCGCCATCAGCTGGGCCGCGAACGCCAGGTACGGGTTCGAGGAGGCATCCGGGGCGCGGAACTCGATGCGCTTGGCCTTCGGGTTCGACCCGGTGACCGGGATGCGGATACCGGCCGAGCGGTTGCCCTGCGAGTAGACCATGTTCACCGGTGCCTCGTAGCCCTTGACCAGGCGGCGGTAGGAGTTCACGGTCGGGTTGGTGAAGGCCAGCACCGAGGAGGCGTGCTTCAGCAGTCCGCCAATGTACCAGCGGGCGGTGTCGGACAGGCCCGCGTAGCCCTTCTCGTCGTAGAACAACGGGTCCCCATTGGACCACAGCGACTGGTGCACGTGCATGCCCGAACCGTTGTCCCCGAAGACCGGCTTGGGCATGAAGGTGGCGGACTTGCCCCAGGCGTCGGCCACGTTCTTCACCACGTACTTGAACAGCATCAGCTCATCGGCCGAGTGCACCATGGTGTTGAACTTGTAGTTGATTTCCGCCTGGCCAGCGGCACCCACCTCGTGGTGGCTGCGCTCAACTTCCAGCCCGACATTATCCAGCTCAACGCAGATCGCGTCGCGCAGGTCGGCCTGCTTGTCGGTGGGGGAGACCGGGAAGTAACCGCCCTTGAACGGGGTCTTGTAGCCCTGGTTGCCGCCTTCTTCCTTGCGGCCGGTGTTCCAAGGGGCCTCGTCCGAATCGATCTGGTAGAACGCGCCCTGCGGACTGGATTCGTAGCGGACGTCTTCAAAGATGAAGAACTCGGCTTCCGGGGCGAAGAACGCGGTGTCGGCGATGCCCGTCGATTCCAGGTAGGCCTCGGCGCGCTCGGCCACGCCGCGCGGATCGCGGTGGTAGGGCTCACCGGTGCGGGGGTTGATGATGGAGAAGTTGAATGCCAGGGTCTTTTCGATCCGGAACGGATCGAGGAAGCCGGTCTTCACATCCGGGATCAGCTGCATGTCCGAATCGGAGATGCCGGCGAAGCCGCGAATCGAGGACGCGTCAAAGAGCTGGCCGTTGACAAAGAAGTCGGCGTCCACTGACTTGGCAGGAACGTTGAAGTGCTGCTGCACACCCGGTAGGTCGGTAAAGCGAATATCGACGAACTTGACGTCCTCCTCGGCGATGTACGCCAAAGCTTCTTCTGGACTGGAAAACATGTGCAGGTTACTCCCTGTGGTCTATTGAAACGGTAAACAAGTCGGTCAAATCATGATCGCTTGCCCTTGCCTACTCCTCTACAATACCGAGGATCCGTTTCCCAGTGGTGTCTCTATTGTTTCTTGTGCGTTACAAAGCAGGGTTTTTCGCTTCTGTTACAGTGCCCGTCCTGTGCCGCCGGGCACACTCAATGGGTTCGCACAGTGAACCCCGATAAACTGGGGGAGTGGAACGAAAAGACTTGGGTTCCTGGCTGGAAGGACCCCCTCAGCTCAACACCCAGCAATGGCCCGGACAGCGACTGGGACGGCCCGAGCGGGGGCCCGGTTCAATTGCCCGCTTCCCCCGGCGTGTCGGGGCGATCATCATCGACTGGGCGCTGGCAATGCTGGTGAGCTGGTGGCTGTTTGATTCCGCCGCCTTGGCCACCCTGCTGCTCTTCTGCCTGGGCCAGATCATCACCGTTGGATTCACCGGCCACTCGATCGGCCATCGGGCGCTGGGCATGCAGGTCCAGTCCATGGACGGCACCGCGATCAAGCCGCTGACCGGTCTGGTGCGCTCGGTGCTGCTGTGTCTGGTCATTCCCGCTCTGATTGCGGACGCCGACCAGCGGGGCTTGCACGACCGCGCCGGAGGCAGCGTTCTGGTGAGCATCCGCTAAGCCTGCCCGATCCACGCGGCAAAGACCCGGCCGGTCAGGAAAGCACTGGGGTTAAATGAAAGCGAGCCGTGCACCCTGGTGGGTGCACGGCTCGCTTTCATTCGGTGGTTTACCGCCCGCGCATGGCGCGACGGCTCGGACGCACCTTGTTCGGGTCAATCCCCTTCGGAATCGGCAGACGATTCGCGCTCAGGGTGGTCAGGCGCTTATCCACTGCACTGACCTCAAGCTTCGACAAGGTCTTGGGAAGCTTCTTCATCTTCTTGCTGACCTCAGGCAACGGGGTCTGGTTCTCGCCGCTGCCGGCATTGATCACGGTGATCGGAACGTTGGGCAGCACACGGCCGATGCGCTTGCGCTCGGAGCTGACCAGCTCGCGAACACGGCCGTTCGGGCCCTCGGTGACCAGCACAACTCCGGCGCGGCCCACACCCAGGAACACCAGGTCCTGGTGGCGGTTGGCGGCTACCGGCTCCTGCTTCAGGATCCAGCCGCGGCGCAATACGCTCATCGCGGCGCCGGCAGCACCCGGGCGCCCCTCCAACTGCGTAAACGCGGCCTTCTCGGCGCGACGGGAGAGGACAAACATGGCCGCCAACAAGCCCAACGGGATCGAGATCAGCAGCATCGTGATCCAGTTGTTCAGCAGGATGCCGATCAGCAGACCCACCGCAACAACACCCAGGCCAGCCAGCAACATCCACCACACGACCATCGGGTCATTGCGACGAGTCATCTGGAACACCTGGCCCATTTGCTTCAGGCGACCGGGCTCTTTATTCGGCTTATCGGCTTTTGGTTTGCGCGAGAACAGGCCACGCTTGGGCTGCGGGTCTGTGTTGGATGCGACATTGTCGGAGTTTTTGGCCATAGTGACTCAATTCTACCCGAGTCCACTGCCCGCGTTCCATCCGGGAACGGCAAAGTCCCGACCACACAGTGGTGATCGGGACCTTGCTCGGGTTACAGGGCGCCTCGTGGGGCAGTAACGCTAGTTGGTGACCAGGGAGGCTGCTTCCTGGCGAGTGTTGCCCGAGGACTCAATGTGCGCCAGCGCTTCGGGGATCTCGCGGCCCTTCTTGCGCATTGCCCCGGCCCACAGGCGTCCGGCGCGGTAGGAGGAACGCACCAGCGGGCCGGACATGACCCCCAGGAACCCGAGCTCCTCCGCTTCCTGCTGCAGCTCCAGGAATTCCTGGGGCTTGACCCAGCGGTCCACCGGCAGGTGGCGTTCGGTGGGGCGTAGGTACTGGGTGATGGTCAGCAGGTCGCAGCCGGCCTCATGCAGGTCCGCCATGGCCTCGGAAATTTCCTCACGGGTCTCGCCCATGCCCAGGATCAGATTGGACTTGGTGATCAGCCCGCGCTTGTGACCGTGCGTGATGACGTCCATTGACCGTTCATAGCGGAAGGCCGGGCGGATGCGCTTGAAGATGCGCGGCACGGTTTCCACGTTGTGGGCGTAGACCTCCGGGGCCGAATCGCAGATCGCGTCCAGGTTCTCCGGCTTGCCGGAGAAGTCAGGAATCAGCAGCTCCACGCCGGTGTTCTCGTTGAACTGGTGAATGCGGCGCACGGTTTCCGCGTACAGCCACACGCCCTCATCCTCCAGGTCATCACGGGCCACGCCGGTGACGGTGGCGTAGCGCAGATCCATCTTCTTCACGCTCATGGCCACCTTGAACGGCTCCGAGCGGTCCAGCGCCGAGGGCTTGCCCGTGTCAATCTGGCAGAAATCGCAGCGACGGGTGCATTCCGACCCGCCAATGAGGAAGGAAGCCTCGCGGTCCTCCCAGCATTCGAAGATGTTGGGGCAGCCAGCCTCTTCGCAAACCGTGTGCAGTCCTTCGGACTTGACCAGGTTCTTCAGACCGACGTACTCCGGTCCGATGTTCAGTTTGGCCTTGATCCACTCCGGCTTGCGTTCCACCGGAACCTTGGAGTTGCGTTGCTCGACGCGCAGCATTCGACGGCCTTCAGGGGCGACACTCATGTGTATTGCTCTTTCTGAGGAAGTAGGAAGGTCTTAAGCGACGGGAAGGGAGGTGACAACCTGGGGCGTGAGCAGGCGGTCCAGCTCTTCTTGCACCCGGTCGGCGACGTCTACGGGATTCACGGTGCGTCCCAGCTCCTGGGAGATCGAGGTGACCCCGGCATCGGTAATGCCGCAGGCAATGATCTGCTCGTAGGGTTCCAGGGAGTTGGAGCAGTTCAGGGCGAAACCGTGCATGGTCACCCCATGGTTGATGCGAATGCCGATGGCGGCAATCTTGCGGTCCTGCTGCACGCCGTCACCCGGAACCCAGACTCCGGAGCGTCCCTTGATCTGGACGGTTCGGATGCCCAGTTCGGCCAGGACGTTCATCAAGGCTTCTTCAAGGGTTTCAACATACAGGCGGATGGCGTTGATCTTCTTGAGCTTGACGATCGGATACCCGATCAGCTGCCCCGGTCCATGCCATGTCAGCTGTCCACCGCGGTCAACCTCAACCACGGGGGTGCCGTCCTGCGGCAACTGCTCATCTTCGGTACGGCGTCCAGCGGTGTAGACCGCCTCGTGTTCCAGCAGAAGGATTCTGGGGGTTTCTTCGTCGGCAGCCACGGCGTCGTGGAGACGTATTTGGTAGTCCCAGGCTTCCCTGTAGGGAACCAGCGATTCGCCTAGACCGAGTCGTTCGAATTCGATCGTCATGAGCTTCAGCCTACGCCTAATGCGTAAAGGGCTCGAGTTGGTAACGAAACAACGAATGTGGATAACTTAAACGCGTAATACAAGTTTGCTTTACAACTGAGTCATGGAATATGAACTCAGCCCGTTCGCGTGGCCCGAATGCGAAGGCTACCTGACCCTCAGGTCGTTGGACGATGCCCAAGATTCGCGGGTGTGGCTCGTCCAGCGCGAAGCCGACCAATGCTTTCTGGTCATGAAGTTGGCCTGTCAGGCTGAAACGCTGGTCACGATCCGGCAGGGGACCGACGGGCCCAACGATCAGCACACCATCAAGGTTCATGACACGGTGATGACCAACCGGGGGCCGGCGCTGCTGGTGGAATACTGTCCCGGGGGCAGCTTGGGCCAAATGGTCGCTGCCCGCGGCCCACTGCCGCTGGGGGAGGTGATTACCGCATTGGCTCCGGTCGCCCAGTCGGTGGCGCGCCTGCACTCCCAGGGGCTGGCGCACGGGGACGTGTCCCCGAACAACATCCTGCTCTCCGCCGAGGGGATGCCCAAGCTTTGTGACTTCCAAGAAGTGAACCTGTTGGGCGAAAATAATCACAGGGCTGGCACCCCAGGGTTCATCGCGCCCGAAGCAGGGGAATCACCGGCAACAGCGCCCGATGCGGTAGCTAACGGCGAGGCGCGGGATGTCTACGCGCTCGGAGCCTGCCTGTGGTACTTGCTCAGCGCCAAGGTCCCCGACCCTCCGGCGCTGCGTGCGCCGGTGACGCTGGTGTTTGAGGATCTGCCGGAAACCGTGCTGGACCTGCTGCTGGATGCGCTGCACCCGGAACCGACCGCGCGTCCCAGTGCCGACCAATTCGCCCGCAGCCTGTACGCCAGCGGGCAGGCCGAACCACTGAACTGGACTGAATCGGTTCCCGCCCAGGCATCACACCTGATGGCGACCATTCATCCGCCAGCACCCCGCGGCCGACGCCGGGCCATGCGTCCGCGGCCGGAGCGTCGGCAACGATTGGTTCCGGAACGGCCCGAAGTCACCCAGGAACAAGCCCGACGCTTCGAGGACCGGCACGCCCTGAAACCCACGCCCGGTGGTCGACGGCTGATCGCCGCGGCATTGCTCGGTTTGTTCATGGTCGTCATTGCCGGGCTGGGGGTGAATCACTGGCAGTCGCAAACCGATGCCAACGCCGCCAACGGCGAGCAGGCACCAGTGGATGCTTCCCGAACCTGCTCCATTCAGTCCGATGCCCAGTTGCCGCCCTGCGCTCAGTCACCGGACGCCGTCGGGGCAGCCTTGTTGAAACTGACCCACGCGCGGGACCGGGCGTTCAATTCGGGCGACTATCAGGCGCTCTCCAAGCTCTATGTGCCGGAAGCTAAACAACTGGGTGAAGATGCCCGGGTCCTGCAGGAATTGAAGGATATGGACCTGGGGGTCACCGGGATGCGAACCCGACTGAGCAGGATCGAAGTCGTGGCGCGAAGCTTCCCGGACACCGTAGTCCTGGAGGCGCATAGTGTGCTTGACCCGTACGCCTATCGAAGCCTGTCGAGCGAGGAAGATGTTCACCGGGCCCAGCAGGCCCGGGCCGAGCGAGTCCGCTTCGAACTGCGCCAGCATACCGGGCAGTGGCTCATCTCGCGGATTCTTGCCCGGGAGACGACAAATGGGACCGCCGCGAACGGCGATCCCATGAGCGGGTATGAAACCGGGCCTGTCGAGGACTAGTTCCAGAGGGTGGCGATCAGGATGTTCACCAGGGCCAGGCCGCCGGTGGCATGCGCGATGCCGGTGGAAACCTCCTCGCCGGCCTTGACCTTCTTGCGGCCCAGGAACGCGGTCACCACGATGGCGATGGAGATGACCAGCTTGATGCCGATCTTCATGTGGTTGAGGTTGCCGTCTTGCATTTCAATGACGCCGACCAGGGCCAGGCCGGTGATCAACTGGGTCAGTGCGCCGATCCACTGCCACAGGTTGACGGTAGGGGTCTTGAAGTTGGCCAGCCAGCCGCCGAAGATGGCCGCAGCACCCAGGATATGGAGCATTACCAGAACGTTAAACAGGAAAGTCATGCTTCAAGAATAGTCTGCTTCGACAAATTGTAGAAATGCCGAAGGCCCGCTGGAACACGCGGTGACGCGTGTCAGCGGGCCTTGGGCAAGACGAGCCGATCAGGGCCTAGAGGCCAAGATCACCTTCGAATGCGCCACCTTCCAGGCGGGCCTTGACGGTCTGCAGGAAGCGACCGGCGTCGGCGCCGTCCACCAGGCGGTGATCGTAGGTCAGGCACAGGTACATCATGTGGCGCACGGCAATCGAGTCGTTGCCTTCGGCGTCGGTGATGACCATCGGGCGCTTGACGATCGCGCCGGTGCCCAGGATGGCAACCTGCGGCTGGTTGATGATCGGGGTGTCGAACAGCGCGCCGACCGAACCGATGTTGGTGATGGAGAAGGTTCCACCGGCCAGCTCATCGGGACCGATCTTGTTGCTGCGGGTGCGCTCGGCGACATCGGCGATCTTCGAGGCCAGGCCGGCCAGGTTCAGGTCACCGGCGTTGGCCACGACCGGAACCAGCAGGCCGCGATCGGTGTCCACCGCGAATGCCAGGTGCTCGGCATTGTGGTAGGTGATCTGCTGGCTCTGCTCGTCGTACTCGGCGTTCAGCGACGGGTGCTGCTTCAGGCCCTCGGCGACGGCCTTGGCGATGAACGGCAGGTAGGTCAGGTTCACGCCGTTGGTGGCCTTGAACCCGGCCTTGGCCTTGGCCCGCAGGTTGACCACGCGGGTCATGTCGATCTCGTGGACCTGGGTCAGCTGGGTGGAGACATCCAGCGACTCGCGCATGCGGCGGGCAATGACCTGGCGGATGCGCGGAGCCTTGACGGTGGTGCCACGCAGCGAGGAGGCCTCGACGGCCGGAGCGGCCTTGGCCGCCGGAGCCGACGGCGCGGCAGCGGCCGGAGCGGACTGGGCGGCGGCCTTCTTGGCCTCCACCGCGTCCAGCACATCCTGCTTGCGGATGCGGCCACCGACACCGGTACCGGTCACGGTGCTCAGGTCAATGTCGTTCTGGTTGGCCAGGCGACGCACCAGCGGGGTGACGTAGCCGGCGCCCTCGGAACCGCCGGTGGCCGGAGCCGGGGCGGCAGCGGGAGCTTCCTGCTTCTTCTCGGCCGGGGCCGGAGCTGCGGGGGCCTCTTCCTGCTTCGGAGCAGCCGGAGCGGCCGGAGCCTCTTCCTGCTTCTTCTCGGCCGGGGCCGGGGCTTCTTCCTTCTTCTCCGCCGGGGCCGGGGCCGGAGCCTCTTCCTTGGCGGCCGGTGCGGCCGAGCCGGAGCCGATGACGGCCAGTACGGCGCCCACTTCGGCTTCCTCGTCCTCGTTCACGCGGATTTCCAGCAGCTTGCCGGCCACGGGGGAGGGGACCTCGGTGTCGACCTTGTCGGTGGAGACCTCCAGCAGCGGCTCGTCAACCTCCACGTCGTCGCCGACCTGCTTCAGCCAGCGGGTGACGGTGCCTTCGGTGACCGATTCGCCCAGGGCCGGCAGGGTGACCTCGGTGCCCGAAGCGTCACCCGAAGCGGCCGGAGCCGACTCGGTGGACTGCTCGGCGGCCGGGGCCGATTCCTGCTGCGGTGCGGACTCTTCCTGCGCCGGCTCCTCAGCGGCCGGTTCCTCGGCCTGCTGTTGATCGGAACCGGAATCCGAGCCTGCGCCCGAGCCGTCGCCAATGCGCACCAGCGGCGCGCCGACTTCGGCTTCCTCGTCCTCGGCCACCAGGATTTCCTCGATCACGCCGGCAACCGGGGAGGGCACCTCCGTGTCGACCTTGTCGGTGGAAACTTCCACCAATGGCTCGTCGACCTCGACACGATCGCCGACCTGCTTGAGCCAACGGGTCACCGTGCCTTCGGTAACGCTCTCACCCAATGCGGGCAGGTTTACGGTTTCAGACATCTTCCCGTATCTCCTCTGAAAATTTAAAAGCTATTAGGTTGGTCCGCGGTGCCGGCTTGCCTCAAGCGGCCCGCGAGCCCACGTGGTTGATGGAGGCGTTGCCTCCGAGCCTAGCGGACGAAGCAGCGTGCCGTTGCGGACACGCTGCTTCATGACGGGCAACTAGCCGTGCAGCGGCTTGCCGGCCAGGGCCATGGCGGTCTCGCCCAGGGCCTCGTTCTGGGTCGGGTGGGCGTGGACCAGCTGGGCCACATCCTCCGGGTAGGCTTCCCAGTTCACGATCAGCTGGGCCTCGCCGATCTGCTCGCCAATGCGGCTGCCGACCCCGTGCACGCCCACGATCGGGCCGTTCTTCACGCGCACCATCTTGATGATGCCGCTGGTGCCCAGGATCGAGGACTTGCCGTTGCCGGCCAGGTTGTACTCGGTGGTCTCGACCTGATCGGCGCCGAACTTCTCCTTGGCCTTCGGCTCGGTGTAGCCCACCGAGGCGATTTCCGGCTCGCAGTAGGTGACCTTCGGGATGTTGATGTCTTCGATGATGGTCGGCTTCAGGCCGCCGATCTCCTCGGCGACGAAGATGCCCTGCTGGTAGCCGCGGTGGGCCAGCTGCAGGCCGGGGACGATGTCGCCCACGGCGTAGATGTTGCCCACGCCGGTGTGCAGGCGCTCATCGGTGATCACGAAGCCGCGGTCGATGGTGATGCCCTGCTCCTCGAAGCCGAAGCCCTCGGTGACCGGGCCGCGTCCCACGGCCACCAGCACGATGTCGGCTTCCAGGGTCTTGCCGTCGGCCAGCGAGACCTTCACGCCGTTCTCGTCCTGCTCGACCTTTTCGAAGAAGACGCCGGTGTTGAACTTGATGCCGCGCTTCTTGAAGGAGCGCTCCAGCACCTTGATGATGGCCGGATCCTCGTTCGGGACCAGGGAAGGCAGGCCCTCCACGATGGTCACGTCCACGCCGAAGGACTTCCACACGCTGGCGAACTCGACGCCGATCACGCCGCCGCCGAGCACGATGGCGCTCTTGGGCATGGTGTCCATGTTCAGCGCCTCGGTGCTGGTCAGCACGCGTCCGCCGATCTCCAGGCCGAAGGTCTTGGAGGTCGAACCGGTGGCCAAGACGATGTTCTTGCCCTTGTAGCGGTTGCCGTTGACCTCGATGGTGTCCTGGGAGACCAGGCGGCCTTCGCCTTCGATGACGTTGATCTTCTTCATCTTCAGCAGACCGCTCAGGCCCTTGAACTTGCCGGCCACAATGCCGTCCTTGTAGCTGCGCACCGCACCCAGGTCAATGGAGTCAAGGGTGGTGTTGATGCCGTACTTGGCGCTTTCGCGTGCGTTGTCGGCCAGCTCCGCCGAGTGCAGGTAGGCCTTGGTCGGGATGCAGCCGGTGTGCAGGCAGGTGCCGCCGAGCTTTCCCTTCTCGATCAGGCCAACGGTAAGGCCCAGCTGGACGGCGCGCAGGGCGACCGAGTATCCAGCGGAACCGCCACCGAGGATGAGGACATCGAATTCTTGCGTTGCTGCCGATTCGGCCACGTGAACGCTCCCTCGTAATAGCTAATCTGGTCGACTTCTGGCCGACCGGGGATCGGGTGGGACACGCCGCGCACAACACCTCCCGGTGGAGGGTGGAGGGCGGCGTGCCGTGATGTTTCAAAACTTACCTTAGTCCGGTGAACCGCCATCAGTCACCTCGTGACAGCGAAAAGTCAGTTTCCCCTATATTTTTGCACGAAACCCGGTGTGGGAAGCTGTGACGCCTCCCGCACCGGGGTGTATTTCGTGACTCATCAATCCCGTTTAACGGGTGGCGAAGCGCTCCGCGAATCCGATGAGCGTGCGCACCTGTGAACCGGTGCCGTTCTTCGGGGTGTAGCCCCAGGCGCTGGCCTCGTTGAAGGCCGGACCGGCGAAGTCGATGTGGGCCCAGGGGATCGGGGTCTCATCGACCTTGCCCACGAACTCGCGCAGGAACACGGCCGCGGTCATCATCCCGCCCATGCGTTCACCAATGTTGGCCAGGTCGGCGACCTGCGAATCGATTGAGGCGCGCAGGTCCTCGGGCAGCGGCATCGGCCAGGCCAGCTCACCGACCTCATCGGAGGCGGACACCAGCTCGTCGCGCAGTGCCTCATCGCCCATGACCCCCGCGGTGCGCAGGCCCAGGGCGAGCATCTGGGCGCCGGTGAGCGTGGCGATGTCAATGATCGCGTCCGGCTTCTCCTCGCTGGCGGCGACCAGCCCGTCGGCCAGCACCAGGCGGCCCTCGGCGTCGGTGTTCAGCACCTCCACGGTCTTGCCGCCGTAGATGGTGATGACATCGCCCGGGCGGGTCGAACGCCCGCCGGGCATGTTCTCGGCCAGGCAGAGCCAGGCGGTGACCTTCAGGTCCAGGCCGAGCTCGGCCACACCGGCCACGGTCTGGAACATGGCCGCCGCGCCGGACATGTCCGACTTCATGGCGTGCATGCCAGCGGCCGGCTTCAGCGAGATGCCGCCGGTGTCAAAGGTGATGCCCTTGCCCACCAGGGCCAGGTGCTTGCTCGCCTTGGCCGGGGAGTATTCGACCTTGACCAGGCGCGGGGCCCGCTCGGAGCCGCCGCCGACGCCCATCAGCCCGCCGAAGCCGTCCTTGGCCAGGCGCTTCTCGTCGTACACGGTGACCTTCAGCGGCAGCGACTTGGCGTAGTCCTTGACCGCGTTGGCGAAGGATTCGGGGTACAGCGCGTTGGCCGGGGTGTTGATCAGGTCGCGGGTGGCGCGCACGGCGCGGCCCAGCACCGCTGCGCGCTTCAGCGCCGCAGGCAGCTGCTTGTCCGCGGAGGCGGCGGTGACCACGATCGCGTCGCTGAGCACCGGCTTCTCGTTCTTTTCCGAGCGGAAGTTCTCGAAGCGGTAGCTGCCCAGGGCGATGCCCTCGGCCACTGCGGCGGCGCGCGCCACGGTGGCTGCGGGCAGTGCGAACAGGGCGCTCTTCACGCTGCCCAGCTGGCGGGCGGCCGAACCGGCGGCGCGGCGCAGCTTCTCGTCGGTCAGCTCCTGCAGCGAATCAACTCCCAGGCCGATGAAGGCCACGTACTTGGCCTTGGAGGCCTCCACCGCCGGCATCCGGGTCAGTTCATCGGCCTTGGCGGCGACGCCCATGTCGGCCAGGGACTTTTCCAGTTCTGCGGTGGTCTGGGGGTCAAGCACCGATTCGGCGATGTGAACCTTCCCATCGCTCTTATAGATGCCCAGCACCAGTGCGTCGGCGTTCTTGCGCTTGATGTCGGTTCCGATTGCGGTCAGCTTGAGATCGCTGGAGTTGATCACGAAATCATTCCTTCTAAGCCTTTGTAGGGTTTGAGGATCTGTAAGGGTAGGGGACCGGGCGGAGCGGGCGCCGCGGATGGCGGCATGCGGCATCTGCACCGTGTCCCTCTAGTAGATGTTAGCCGAGGTACACCCCGCGCGTGCCCCAGTTCACAGTGGCTGTTGCCCCGAAGAGATAGAATGTGACGTTGGAGTATGACCCGGGGGCCCGGGTTCTGCTAAGAATCGTTGGGTGGCAGGCAGGCGTGCACGAAGTGCACGACGGTGCCGTTGGCCCAACGGGTAGGACAAGTAGTGATCCGTCGGAATGATCCGGCGGCTGATCTCGGATCGGGGTGGAATGACCAGTTCGTCGTTGATGAAGCTGATGGCCGAAGACCTCGATGACCCCTGCCTGCAGGGGCTGGGAATGTACATTTCCCTCAAGGGGGCCAGCGACGCGGGCAACGCCCACGTGCAGGTGCACAACGAGCTGTTTGGGCAGCTGGCCGGCGAGCTGGTGGCCCGTTTCGACGCCGATCAGCTGGTGTGCTACTCCGCCCAGCGGCCCCGGGTGACCTACCTGGGGGACCACTTCGCCGCCTACCAGGAGCCGGTCATCGAACTGTACCTGATGACCGATGGCATGGACCGGGACTTCTGGTTCCTCACCGGCGTTGAGCCGGACCTGAAATGGGAAGAGCTCAGCTCGCAGCTGCTGGCGCTGATCGAGGCCTTCAACATCGGTCCGGTGGTCTCCACCAGTTCGCTGCCGATGCCGGTCCCGCACACCCGTCCGGTGGGTGTGACCGCCCACGGCAACCGCAAGGACCTGATCGAACAGATTTCCACCTGGTCGCCGACCGCCGAACTGCCGGCCGCCTTCACTGACCTGCTGGAGATCCGCCTGGCCGAGGCCGGACGCGACGTGGTCGGCTACTCGCTGCACACCCCGCACTACCTGGCCGAGGCCGAATACCCGCCGGTAGCCGTGGCCGCCCTGGAATTTGTGGGGGCGGCCCTGAAACTGGCCCTACCCACCGACAGCCTGCGTGAAGCCGGCCGGCTGATCGAAGGACAGTTGGCCGAACAGATCGACGCGAACACCGAAGTACGCCAGATGGTGGCCGGGTTTGAGAAGCGCTTTGACGCCCACGCCCAGGAGCACCAGCCGCGGTCGCTGCTGCTTGATGAGGACCATGAGCTTCCCGACGCCGAGCAGATCGCTGCCCGCGCCGAATCCTTCCTGGCCGGGATCGAGGACCTGGATGCCTGGTTGGCCGAAACCGGCCCCCTGCCCGAGGACCGTGACGAGGACGCCACGCACACCGACGCCGATGAGGGCGCCGATTCGGACGATGACCCGCACGGCCCCGAAGGTTCGTCCGATGGTTCCGGTGACCCGACCCCTTGAGCCATGACCAGCTGAATTCAAAAAAATCTTGGATCGTCTACACGGTGGCGCTGCTGGCCTACCTCTCGGCGGTCGCCCAGCGCACCAGCTTCGGCGTGGCCGGGCTGGAGGCCACGGAACGCTTTAACGCCTCCGCCTCGATCCTGGCGACCTTCTCGGTCGTCCAGCTGCTGGTGTACGCGGCCGGCCAGGTGCCGGTCGGGCTGATCCTGGACAAGGTCGGCCCGCGCCGGATGATTGTCGGCGGGGCGATCCTGATGACCCTGGGCCAGGCATTCTTGGCCTTTGCGAACAACGTGCCCCAGGGCCTGGCTGGGCGTGTGCTGGTCGGTGCCGGGGATGCCATGGTCTTCGTCTCGGTGCTGCGGCTGCTGCCCATGTGGTTCTCCGGCTCCCGCATCCCGATGCTCACCCAGATCACCGGCACGGTAGGGCAGCTGGGCCAGCTGATCAGCCTCTTCCCGTTCCACGCGATGCTCATCCACGTCGGGTGGACCCCGGCATTTGCGATGCTTGCCGTCATCGCCTTCGTGTCCCTGCTGCTGGTCATCACCTTTGTGCACAATGGGCACGAATGGCGTGGCACCGGGGAAGAGGACCCGCTGAGCACCCGGGCGCGGCTGGCGGCGGCGTGGCGGCAACCGGGCACCCGGCTGGGGTTCTGGACCCACTTCAGCACCGCGTTCATGGTCAACGTATTCATGCTTACCTGGGGTTTCCCCTTCCTCGTCGAAGGCCAGGGGGTCTCCGGAGCGCTGGCCTCCAGCCTGTTGTCGATCTTCGTTGTCGTCGCGATTGTCCTTGCCCCGATCCTCGGGGCCCTCACCGCCCGCTATCCGACCCGCCGGTCGCTGATCGCCCTGACCATCGTGCTGGGGATGACGGTGATGTGGGCCGTGGTGCTGCTGTGGCCCGGACGGGCGCCGCTGTGGGTGCTGATCATCCTGATGATCAGCATCGCCGCTGGCGGGCCGGCGTCGGTGATCGGCTTCGACTTTGCCCGTACCTTCAACCCGCCGCACGTGATGGGAACAGCCACGGGCCTGGTCAACGTCGGAGGATTCTCCGGGGCCTTCATCTGCATGTACCTGATCGGCATGCTGCTGGACTTCCAGTTCCAGCTGGCCGGCGGTGAACGGGAACTGTACAACCTGGGTGCGTTCAAGCTGGCCTTGTGCGTCCAGTTCGTGTTCGTGGCCGTGGGCATCAGCGGGATGCTCATGGCACGTAAGAAGGCGCGGCGCCAGCAAAATCCCGGCCACTAGCTTCCCTGGTGGCTGCGGCCCGAGTTGTCCACACTCGGGGTCCCCGATTCCGTGGGCACCTCGGTCTTGGCCCACTGTCGGGTCATGACTACTACACCGGAACAAGAGCCGCTCTCCCTGGAGCGCGCCGAAGACATCCTTGCCTACGTGCCCCACGCGCTGGGGTTTCATCCCTCCGAATCGGCCGTGCTGTTGCTGATGGTCGACAAGAAGCTGGAAGCGACCCTGCGCGTTGATCTGCCAAAACACGACAGTGCGGGGGAGCGCCGGCCGTGGGTGGAGCAGGTCTGCGAGTTGGTGGGAAAGCTGCCGCAGCTGACCGGAGCACTGTGCGTCCTGTACTCCAACGACCCGTCACCTACCGGGCGGGAACTGCCCTATCACCAATTGCTTGCCGAGCTCAGCGAGAGCTTTGATGCGCGCCGTACGCCACTGCATCAGGCGTGGTTTGTTAACCGGGGCATGGTGTGGAATTACAACGGGGCGGTGCCAGAAGAGCGCGAGAACCCGGCCTGCCCGGAACTCAGCGACACTTACCTCAGAATGGTCCTGGCCGGTTCCGCCCCACTGCACGAGCCCTGGGACGGGCAGGGCGTCCCGGAATGGGAGAACGCCGGAACCATCCGCAGCCTCGCCGATTCGCTCGACGGCGACATTTACGACTGCCTGGATACCTGGGCGGCATTGCTGGAAACAGACGCCTACCAGTCCGAGGCAACCATGCGCTCCGAACCATTGGTCGCGGCACGGCTGCTCTCTGGCCTGGAAATCCGGCTCGTGCGCGACATCCTGCCCTACTTGGCTGGCGTGGGTGCGGTCGCGGCGCGCACGGCGGTGCGTGAACTGGCGCTGCGCGACACCGAGGAACGCGCCCAGGAACTGGCCGATTTCCTGTTGGGCGGTGGGGCGAACACTCCGGAGTGGAAACGGCTGGAGAACCTGTGGTTCATCTGCCGAGACCTATTGGGGGTGGCGCGAGCCGGACAGCGTTCGGCGCTGCTGTGCATCCTGGCGTGGATTGAATGGGCCAAAGGCAGGGGAAGCATGTCCATGGCGCTCTTGCGGACCGCCTTGGATAGTGACCCTGAATACCGTCTTGCGCAGTTGCTGCAGCAACTGCTTTACCGCGGAATCATGCCGGAGTGGGCGACTGATCCCCAACGCGCCTGGCGTTCAAGTTTCCATTAGGAGCGCGAAATCCCGCCGTGCCAAGTGGTGCCTACGTGGTTATTCGTGGATAATGGGACAACAGACCCGGTTAGGTCCGATTGTTCTTTTGCGTTCCGTCTTTTCACAGCGGGAACAAAAGAAGGCGTAGATGCGTTGAAATACGTGACTGTCGCCATGGCGGAAACTCCTTATTTCCGCTAACGGACTTGACAGGGTCATAGTGGTGTTACCGGTAGGTGCATCTGGGACGCATCGTGAGAAAGGTTATTCGTGTCATCAACTGAGACGAACGCTAAGCGCAAGGCTGCCAACGCAACTGCGGCTGAGGAAGCCAACGCCAAGGCTGTGGCAGAGAAACCTGTCGCGAAGAAGCGCGCAACCAAGGCCAAGGCAAGCAGCAAGGCCGCCGGTAAGGCCTCAGAAGAAGTCGTTGACAACGAAGAGCAGACCGAGGCTCAGACCGACAACGCCGAAACTGAAGAAAAGACTGAAGACGATTCCGTTGGCTTCGTCATCAGCTCGTCCGAAGACGACGCCCCTCAGCAGCAGGTGATGGTGGCAGGTGCCACCGCCGACCCGGTCAAGGACTACCTGAAGCAGATCGGCAAGGTCGCACTGCTGAACGCCGAGCAGGAAGTGGATCTTGCGCTGCGCATCGAGGCAGGGCTGTTCGCTCAGGACAAGCTGAACAAGGACGACGGGTCAATGGACCAGCGGCTGCGCTGGGACTATGAACAGATCATCCACGACGGAAAGATTGCCAAGAACCACCTGCTGGAGGCCAACCTGCGCCTCGTGGTTTCGCTGGCCAAGCGCTACACGGGCCGCGGCATGTTGTTCCTGGACCTGATCCAGGAAGGCAACCTGGGTCTGATTCGTGCGGTTGAGAAGTTCGACTACACCAAGGGCTTCAAGTTCTCGACCTACGCCACCTGGTGGATCCGTCAGGCGATCACCCGCGCCATGGCCGACCAGGCACGAACCATTCGTATTCCTGTGCACATGGTCGAGGTCATCAACAAGCTCGCCCGCGTCCAGCGTCAGATGCTGCAGGACCTGGGCCGCGAACCCACTCCGGAAGAGCTGGCCAAGGAACTGGACATGACCCCGGAAAAGGTTGTCGAAGTCCAGAAGTACGGTCGCGAACCGATCTCCCTGCACACCCCGCTGGGTGAAGACGGCGACTCGGAGTTCGGTGACCTGATCGAGGACTCGGAAGCCGTGGTTCCGGCCGACGCGGTTTCCTTCACCTTGCTGCAGGAGCAGCTGCACTCGGTGCTGGACACCCTCTCGGAACGTGAAGCCGGCGTTGTGGCGATGCGCTTTGGCCTGACCGACGGTCAGCCGAAGACTTTAGACGAAATTGGCAAGGTCTACGGGGTGACCCGTGAACGCATCCGTCAGATCGAATCCAAGACGATGTCCAAGCTGCGTCACCCGTCGCGCTCTCAGGTGCTGCGCGACTACCTGGACTAAAACGATCGTTCCGCGGCGGACGAAGCTCTTTGTGGCTTCGTCCGCCGCGGTCGTTAAACCCAACATTTCGCTGCAATTCGCACACCGATGAGTGGCCGGCCCTTGCTTGGCGGTTGCTGAGCGGCACTGGCGCTGCGGAGCAATATTTGGCCCATAACAAAAAGGCTGGGACCCGCCCTTCGGCGGATCCCAGCGTTTGGCAGACAACGGACGGCGCGAGCTAGTCCTGGATGTCCACCTTCGGCTTCTCGTAAAGCCGCGAAGTTTCGTCCTGCCACTCCGAGGTGAGCGGGCGAAGCTTATCCTCTACGGCTCGTGCGTGGTGTGCACAGAACAGCAGTTCGCCACCTGTGGAGGCTAGCACGGCCCTTACGTAGGCCTGTGCGCCGCAACGGTCGCACCGGTCGAGGGCATTGAGTTCGCGACTTGCAGTTGTAGTAGTCATTGCCAGCCTCCTTAAATCTTGGTGTATTCAATACAACCAGTTATGGCCCGAACTTTATGCCCCTCGGGCCGCTCTTTCGCTCACCGCGTACTGCTTGTGGATAAGCTCATAGTGGCCAAGTTCCCGTTTTCACGGGTGTCCGGCTCACAGAATTCGAACACATTGACGACTAGAATGGGGGCAGGATCCCCGTCAGGCAGCAGTAGGAGTTAGTAACCACGTGGCCAAAGCCGATAATTACAACGCCCGCCATCTTTCCGTGCTCGAGGGACTCGAAGCCGTACGCAAGCGTCCCGGCATGTACATCGGATCCACCGACTCGCGCGGACTCATGCACTGCTTGTGGGAAATCATCGACAACTCGGTCGATGAGGCCTTGGGCGGTTATGGCCAGTCCATCTCCGTCGTTCTGCACAACGACGGTTCGGTGGAAGTGCGCGATGACGGGCGAGGCATCCCGGTGGACATCGAACCCAAGACCGGCCTGAGCGGCATCGAGGTCGTCTTCACCAAGCTGCACGCCGGCGGCAAGTTCGGCGGCGGCTCCTACACCGCTTCCGGCGGCCTGCACGGTGTGGGCGCCTCGGTCGTCAACGCCCTTTCGGCGCGCCTGGACGTGGAAGTTGACCGCGGAGGCAAGACCTACGGCATGCAGTTCCGCCGCGGGGAACCGGGCCGCTTCACCGATCGCGGCAAACCCCGGGCGGATGCTCCCTTCGAGGCCTTCAAGAAGGCCACCGAACCGGACGTGGTGGGCAAGGCCAAGCGCGGCGTCACCGGGACCCGCATCCGCTACTGGGCGGATGACAACATTTTCACCTCCGATGCCCGCTTCTCCTACGAGGACCTGCAAAACCGCGCACGGCAGACCTCGTTCCTCGTGCCCGGCCTGCGCATGACCCTGCGCGACGAGCGCGGCCTGCCCGGCACCCTGGGTGAGGACGGGCCCTACGAGGAGGTCTTCCAACACGATGGCGGCATCAGCGAATTCGTGGACTTCCTCTCCAGCGATTCGGCAGTCACCGACATCTGGCGCATCCAGGGCAGCGGCTCATTCCATGAGAAAGTGCCGGTCTTCGACGCCGAGGGGCGCAGCCACATTGAAGATCTGCAGCGCGTCTGCGAAGTCGATCTCGCCGTCCGCTGGGGGATCGGCTATGACACCACGGTGCGCACGTTTGTAAACATCATCGCCACGCCCAAGGGCGGCACCCACCAGACCGGGTTTGAACAGGCGCTGCTGAAGTCCTTCCGCAAGGCCGTGGAGGCCAACGCCCGCAAACTGAAGTTCGGCAACAAGGACAAGATCGAGAAGGACGACGTCCTGGCCGGCATGACAGCCGTGTTGACCGTCCGGCTGGCCGAACCGCAGTTCGAGGGCCAGACCAAGGAGATCCTGGGTACCTCGCAGGTGCGCCAGATCGTCTCCCGCGTCGTGGAGAAGGCGCTCAACGAGCGCCTGGCCTCGACGAAGCGTGCAGAAAAGCAGGAAGCGGCCACACTGCTGGAGAAGGTCGTCAATGAGATGAAGTCCCGCGTGAGCGCGCGCGTGCACAAGGAAACCCAGCGCCGCAAGACCGCGCTGGAGTCCTCATCCCTGCCGACCAAGCTGCTGGATTGCCGGACGAAGGAAACCGAGCGTTCCGAACTGTTCATCGTTGAGGGTGACAGTGCGCTGGGTACCGCCCGCCTGGCCCGGTCCAGCGACTTCCAGGCCCTGCTGCCCATCCGCGGCAAGATCCTCAACGTGCAGAAGGCCTCCATTTCGGACATGCTCTCGAATGCGGAGTGCGCCTCAATGATCCAGGTCATCGGCGCCGGATCGGGCCGCACCTTTGACATCAACCAGGCCCGATACGGCAAGGTCATCCTGATGACCGATGCCGATGTGGACGGTGCCCACATCCGGACCCTGCTGCTGACCCTCTTCTACCGGTACATGCGCCCGATGGTGGAGGAGGGCCGGGTCTACGCCGCGGTGCCGCCACTGCACCGGATTGAGATCATCAATCCCGGTTCGAAGAGCAACGAAGTGGTTTACACGTATACCGAAGCTGAGCTGACCCGCCTGCTGGCAAAGATCGAGGCCGAAGGTCGGCGCTACAAGGAGCCGATCCAGCGTTACAAGGGCCTGGGTGAGATGGACGCGGACCAGCTGGCCGAAACCACCATGGATCCCCGGCACCGCACGCTGCGCCGGGTCGGCGTGGAGCATGCCCAGGCGGCCGAGGAAATCTTCGACCTGCTCATGGGCACGGATGTGGCACCGCGCAAGGAGTTCATAATCTCCGGCGCTGACAACCTGGAACGCGAACGTATCGACGTTTAGGGGTGCCAGCCGCGAAAACGCCGTCCGGTTTGCCTCGGGTATTACCCGTGGGGACCGGTCGGCGTTTCCTTTTGCCCGGTGTTCCGGGACTTCAGCCGCGGCCGGTTGTGATTGCGTCTAGCCCAGCAGCTTGGGCGCAATCAGCAACACGGTGGGGCAGACCAAAAGCATCAGTGAGCAAAAGACGATCGCCGTGGTCTGAAAAACACTCAGCGGGTTCGGATCATTGAGCAGGCGCTGCAGGCGTCCGGAGGACAATTCTCCGTTCGGCACGGTTTCCAGGTCGCCGCCCGAGCCGCCCTGCTGGGCGGGATCGTGGATCGGGTTGGGGGCCACGGAGGACGCGACGGTCACGATGGCCCGCAACAGGACTGGGCGTTGCACCTTCTGCAGGGCCGTGTCATCGGCCAGCATCTCGGTCAGCTGGCGCACCGCGTCCAACGCCAGGCGCGATGTCGGCAGCCAGGGAAGGGCTTCGTGCCAGGCGGTGAAGGCCAGGATCAGCAGGTCGTGGCGTTGTTCAAGATGCGACCGCTCGTGGGCCAGCACCGCCTGCAGTTCGGTCTCGGAGAGCTGGTCCAGAAGGCCACGGGACAGGACGGTGACCGAGCGGGTCATGCCCGGAACGCAATAGGCAACCGGCACATCATGGTCCAGAACCAGGGTATTGGGCCGGTCCTCGGCGGGGTTGGTCAACAGCATCAGCAGCTGGCGGTGCTTGGCCCGCTGCCGGGAGATCCGCCAGGCCGCGCGCAGCAGGGTCAGGACCAGATGGGTGGCAAAGAGCAGTGCGGCGCTGAGCGCAAAGAGGTGAACCACCCCGGGGGACGGGGCATCGGGGTCCCCGAGCAGCAAGCGCCATCCCTGGTGCAGGGCACTGAGCAGGTCATCGCCCAGTGGAGTCAGACCCCACACGAGCATGGAGCCGATCATTGACAGCCCACCGGCCAGGGCGATGGCCTGCCACAACAGGACAGCGGCCACCGGGGAGCGGGCTGGCCATTTCGCTTTGGCCAACGCCAACGGCGTTGGCCACGCTAATGCGATGGCCAACGCCGCAAGAAAGTATGAGGTGAGAAGCACTCAGCCCTCTATATCGTGAAGGATTTAGACGGTTTTCGGTGCGTCCAAGATAGCACGAAGTGCCGCCGCTTCGTCGGGGGAAATGCCGCCGATGAAGCGCGCCAGAACAGCTTCGCGGTCCTGGGCGGTTCCCAATGCCTCGTTGAGCAGGTTCACGGTGTGATCCTCGCGGGTCGACGAGGCCGTGTAGCGGTGCGGACGCGTGGAGCGTTCGCGGGCGACGAGGCCCTTCTTTTCCAACCGCGCGAGTACCGTCAGCACAGTGGTGACTGCGAGTTCCTTCGCAGCATCGCCGGGTGCGGCGAGTTCATCGCGCAGATCATTGGCGGTCAGTGGTTCTGCGGAGTCCCACAGAAGTTCCATGACTGAGCGTTCCAGATCGCCAAGGCTGGCCACAGGGCAGTACCTCACTTGCCTACTAGTGCTAAAACGTCCGGTGCCTTTAAGCGCCAACGAACGTATCGTGCAGTCCATTCTATAGGGGATTGACCAAATTTTCTACACTTCGTAAAAATCGGGTCTGAGTAGATTATTGTTGCCAAAATCACATTTGGACATAGCTTCTTGGGCATACCTTGAGAACTGGGCAAATTTGCCGCTTGCCTGTTGCTGGCATCACGCGGTTTGGTCAGCGGCTTGTTTTGCAGGCCACAGGGCGGTTACCCGCGATTTCTACGTCTTGTCGAAATTGGCCTATCGTGGTGGTGAACGGCTTTTCTACGTTCCGTAGAAAACGTGTTTACACTCGAAGGGAAACCGATGGACCCGTTGGAAATTGCGCGGTGGCAATTTGGCATCACCACCGTCTACCACTTCCTGATGGTGCCGCTGACGATCGGGCTGGGGCTGGTCGTAGCGGTGCTGCAAACGGTATGGCTGCGCACCGGCAATGAACAGTGGCTGCGAATGACGAAGTTCTGGGGCAAGCTGTTCCTGATCAACTTCATCATGGGCGTGGCCACCGGTATCGTGCAGGAATTCCAGTTTGGCATGGCCTGGAGCGAGTACAGCCGATTCGTCGGCGACGTCTTCGGAGCCCCGCTGGCCATGGAGGCGCTGCTGGCGTTCTTCGTCGAATCCACCTTCCTGGGACTGTGGATCTTTGGCTGGAAGAAACTGCCGGCAAAGCTGCACCTGGCCACGATCTGGGCCGCTTCGCTGGCCAGCATCCTCTCGGCCTACTTCATCCTCGTCGCAAACTCGTGGATGCAGCACCCGGTGGGCACCGAAATCGTTGACGGGCGCGCGGTCATGACCGACGCCTGGGCCGTGTTCACCAACAACACGGCGCTGGTCACCTTCCCGCACACCGTCTTTGGCGCCTTCGCCGTGGCCGGCGGATTCCTGCTCGGCATCTCCTGGTTCCACCTGTACCGTCGCCGCGCGGAAGGCGTCGACACGGTGGACGCCAACGGGCGCGTCATCGTCGGGGAAGACCTGAGCAAGGGCCGCAACCGCGACAAGACCGACCACAAGGTGTGGCTCTCCTCGCTGCGCATCGGTGCAGTGGTGGCGCTGGTCTCCTTCCTGGGGGTGGCCTTCTCCGGGCACACCCAGGCCCAGCTGATGTTCGAGCAGCAGCCGATGAAGATGGCCGCCGCCGAGGCCGCCTGCCACGACGGCACCGGGTTCTCGGTGCTGACGCTGGGCGATGTCCGCACCCAGGGCAGCACCAGCTGCGATGACGTCACCGCGGTCTTCGAACTGCCCGGTCTGCTTTCCTACCTGGCCAACGGCGACTTTGAAACCCCGGTCAAGGGCGTGAACACGCTGATTCCCGAATACCAGGAAAAGTACGGCACCCACTACCCGGATGAGGAATACCTGGGTCAGTACGCCGGCCAGGAAATCAACTACGTTCCGGTCATGGAGGTCACCTACTGGGGCTTCCGGCTGATGATCACGCTGGGCGGGTTGAGCGCCGTCGCCGCCGCGGTGGCCCTGTGGCTCACCCGCAAGGGCACCGTGCCGCACAACAAGTGGATCTCCCGGCTGGCCCTGCTGGGCATCGCCGCCCCGTTCGGGGCGAACTCCTTCGGCTGGATCTTCACCGAAATGGGACGCCAGCCCTTCGTGGTGGCGCCGAACCCGCAGATGGGCGGCATTGACCAGGTGTTCATGTATACCGCCGCCGCGGTCTCGCCGACCGTCAGTGCGGGGGAGATGCTCTTCTCCACGATCAGCCTGACGCTGATCTACGCAGTGCTGCTGGTGGTCGAACTCGTGCTGCTCACCCGGTTTATCCGCGGTGGGGTGGCCTCCACCATGCCCGAACTGAACAACGACGAGCGCAAGGACGAGGACAAGCACGATGATGATGTGCTGTCCTTCGCCTACTAGCGGGAACGGAAACTGACAATGGAATGGCTTCCAACACTATGGTTCGTGGTCATCGCCGTCCTGTGGCTTGGCTACCTCTTCCTGGAGGGCTTCGACCTCGGGGTGGGCATGCTCATGGGGGTGATGGCCCGCAATGAACGCCAGCGCCGGGTCATGCTCAACACCATCGGCCCGGTCTGGGACGGCAACGAGGTCTGGCTGCTGACCGCCGGCGGGGCCACCTTCGCCGCCTTCCCCTACTGGTACGCCTCGCTCTTCTCCGGGCTCTACCTGCCGCTGGTGATCGTGCTGGCCGCACTGATCTTCCGTGCCGTATCCATTGAATACCGCGGCAAGGCGCACACCGCCACCGCGTTGAGGATGTGGAACCTGGCAATGAGCCTGGGCTCCTTCGTGGCCGCCTTCGGTGTGGGCGCCATGCTGGCGCTGACCACCCTGGGGCTGCCGCTGAATGAAAACGGCGACCGGGTCGGCGGAGCGTTCGCCTGGTTCGGCTGGGAAGCGGTGCTTGGTGGCCTGGCGGTCGTGGGTTACTGCCTGATCCAGGCGCTGGCCTTCCTGCGCCTGAAGACCGATGGGCCGATCCGCGAACGCAGCGGCTCGCTGCTGGTCAGGTGGCTGCCGCTGGGCCTGCTGCCGCTGGTGCTGTGGGCGCTCGCGGTGGTGCTGCGCAACGACTCGATGGGCGCCTGGGCGCTGCTGGGGCTGGCCGCGCTGGCCATGGTGGCCGCCTGGGGCACCGCCCGGTCGGGCCGCGAGGGATTCTCCTTCATCGCCCTGGGGGCGGCCCTGGCGCTGGGGGTCGCGGCGATCTTCACCGCCGCCTTCCCGGTGGTGCTTCCCTCCACGATCGACCCGGCGTTCAACCTGACGGTGATGAACGCCTCCAGCACGCCGTACACGCTGCGGCTGATGAGCATCGTGGCCGCGTTCGGGGTGCCGTTGGTCCTGGCCTACCAGGCCTGGAGCTACTGGGTGTTCCGCAAGCGCATCCACGAAAAGCACATCCCGGAGACCCATCTGATCATCCCCGTGGTCAAGTAACCGTCGATGGCCCAACGCCAAGGAGAGAAGATGGCCGCACCACGCTTCCTGCCCTCAAACCTGCTGCAGCGCCGGCAGCTGGTGCTGCTGACCGTGTGGTCGATCAGCAAGGCCCTGGGGCTGATCCTGCTCGCCTTCGCGTTGGGCACCTGGATCGCCTCCCTGGCCGGCTCCGGTGCGCCGGCCGGCCCGCGGCTGCTGTGGCTGGCCCTGGCCGGCGCGCTGCTGCGGGCCGCTGGCGGCTGGGGGCTGAACGTGTCCTCCCGGCGGATGGGGTTGGGCGCGAAGGAGCGGATGCGCGAACAGCTGGTGGCGAGCACCGCAGGGGTCAGCACCATCGTCCCGGTGGCGTCCAAGAAGTTCTCCGTGCCGGTGACCGCCACCCTGGCGGCGCACGGCATCGACAAGCTCGATGACTATTTCACCAAGTTCATCCCGGCCATGGTCAGCGCACTGGTGCTGCCGCCGCTGCTGGGGATCTATGTCCTGACCGTGGATCTGACCAGCGCCATCGTGCTGCTGATCACCATTCCGCTGGTGCCGCTGTTCATGGCCCTGATCGGCATGCACACCCAGGAGAAGATCCGCGAAAGCCAGGCGGGACTCGACGCGCTGGCCCACCAGCTGTATGAACTGGCCCTGGGGCTGCCGGCCCTGCTGGGCCTGGGCCGGGCCCGCGCCCAGGGAACGGCGATCGCCCGGTTGGGCCGACGCTACCGCAAGGCCACCATGGAGAACCTGAAAACGGTCTTCCTCTCCAGCTTCTGGCTCGAACTGATCTCCACGCTCTCGGTTGCGGTGGTGGCGGTGTTCATCGGCCTGCGCCTGGTCGGCGGGCACATGGACCTGGCCGCCGGGCTGATCGTGCTGATCCTGGCCCCCGAGGTCTTCGGAACCCTGCGTGAGGTCGGCTCGGCCTACCACGCCGCCGATGACGGGCTGGCCGCCTACCAGCGCTACGAGCAGATGGTGGGGCAGAACCCCGAACCGGCCATCAGCGTCCAACGGCTGCCCCTGGATGCCGGGAACCGTCAGCCGATCCTGGAGCTGGAGGACTTTTCCTTCCGCTACGGCACCGAGGCGCCGCTCTACCGCAACTACACGCTGCGTCTGGAACCGGGCCAGCGCCTGCTGCTGGACGGGGCCAGCGGCACCGGGAAGAGCACCCTGCTCAAGGCCATCGCCGAGGGGGCCAGCGCCAACGCGCTGGACGCCGAGCAGACCAGCGGCCGGCTGCGGCTGCGCGGCGGGTTCGCGCTGATCAGCCAGCACCCGGAATTCAGCCAGGACACCGGCGTACGGCAATTGGCCCTGGATGCGCCCCAGGCCAGTGCCGAACAGATCCAGCGTCTGGCCCACGAGCTGGGGCTGCACACGATGCTGCAGCGGCCCATCGCCGAATACTCCCCGGGCGAACTGCGCCGACTTGAGGTGCTGCGCGCCCTGCTGCGCATCCACAGCGAACCCGGCACCCGGCTGCTGCTGGCCGATGAGCCGACCGCCCACCTGGATGCGCGCAACGCATCCGTGGTGCGCCGGCTGCTGGGCGAACTGCCTGCCGGCTGCGCGGTCCTGGTGGCCAGCCACGACCCGCTGCTGGGCGCCCGCCAGGTGCCCGGCACCGCACCGACGGCCACCACCGCCCCGGTGGATGAGGACGAACCGGCGGCGCTGCCGCAGGCGCCCCGGCCGCCGCGCGGACAGCAGGCGACCGGATTCACCCCGGTGCGGGATTTGCTGACCCGTTACACCGGGGCCCGCAAGGCCGTGCTACTGGGGGTGCTGTCGGTGCTCTTCGCCGTGGCCCTCTCCGCGGTCAGCGGCTGGCTGATCGTCAAGGCCAGCTACATGCCCCCGGTGCTGCACCTGATGGTGGCGATCGTGAGCGTGCGCGCCCTGGGCATTGGCCGGGCGGCGCTGCGCTACCTGGAGCAGCTGGCCATCCACGACGCGGTGCTGGGGTACGCGGCCGAGCTGCGGGAAAAGATCTGGAACGCCATGGTGGCCAAGCCCGCCAGCTGGGGCGTCGTCTCCCGTTCCCCGGTGGTGCTGCGCTTCTTCCTGGCCGAGGTCGATGAACTGCGCGACCTGCTGACCCGGGTGGTCTTCCCGCCCCTGCAGGCCCTGATCGTCTGGCTGCTGGGCATCGTGGTGCTCTTCCTGATCCAGCCGACCTTCGGGTATGCGGGACTGGGCGCGCTGCTGCTGATGCTCATTGTCATTGTTCCGCTGATCCGCCGCATCGAGGGGCGCAGCACCACCGAGCAGCTGGAGCACCGGCTGCAGGTCAACGAACGCGTGCTGGCCATTCTGCGCAACCGGGCCTCGCTGCGGGCCAACGGCTCCCTGGGGGAGCTGCTGGCCCGGCTGCGGCACACCGAGCGGGAAAACACCCGCAAGGCCAGCTGGCACGCCCTGGGCCAGGGCGTCGGGGCGAACCTGATGACCCTGACCGGAGCCGTGCTGGCCACCGCCTGCGTGGCCCTGAGCGAGGTGACGCCCGAACTGACCGCGGTGGCCGCCCTGCTGGCCCTGGCCCTGTCCGAACCCGCCGCCGCCTGCGTCGCCTCGATCCAACAGGCCCGGGCACTGGCCGAACTGCGCCAGACCCTGGCCGACCGTGGGGTGAGCAGCGCACCACAGCAGCAGCTGCCGGAGCCGGAGGAGGATTTCGGGCCGGTCACCGGCTTTGAGCTGCACGAGGTGGCCCTTGGCTACCGTGAGGGTGAACCGGTGCTCCAGGGGCTCAGCGCCCGCATCGCCCCCGGGGACTGGACGGCACTGACCGGCCCCTCCGGCTCGGGCAAATCGACCCTGCTCACCGCCCTGCTGGGGGTGCTGCCCCCGTTGTCCGGGCAAATCCACGCCATCGACACCGCCGGGCAGCTCTCACCGCTGACGGCCCAGGCCCTGGATTCGGTGGCCTGGTGCCCGCAGGAGGCGCACCTGTTCGACTCAACCCTGGCGCGCAACCTGGCGCTGGGCGTGGAGGGGCCGATGCCGCCGGAGTCGCAGATGCTCCAGGTGCTGCAGGCGGTGGGCCTGGGATCCTGGTACGCCCAGCACCCCCAGGGCCTGGAGACCCGCATCGGCAGCGGCGGCCACAGCCTCTCCGGCGGACAGCGCTGCCGCCTGGCCGTGGCCCGGGCCCTGTTGGCGGACAAGCAGGTGGTGCTGCTCGATGAGCCGACCGCCCACCTGGGCCAGGACGAGGGACAGGCGCTGATCGATCAGCTGCGGGCCGCGCTCGCCGGTCGCACCGTGGTGCTCATTACCCATGACGCCCAGCTGGCCGGCGAGTGCGACCACCGGATAGATCTGGGCCAACGGGCCCGGCACGGCCTGACGGTGTAGGCACGCCCGCGCAGCGCGTGCGGGGCGTGGGGAGGCCAAAGGGGCGGGGCACCAGTTCGCCACTGGTTCCCCGCCCCTCATGCATGGTGCTGCTAGTCGTCGCCGAGAATGACCCCGCCATCGGAGAACGGCAAGGTGTCCTCCACCAGTTCGTGCCCGATCTTGGTGGTCTGCGCCGCGTGCTCGGGGCTGGGCAGCGTCTGATCCAGTTCCCGCGCCGAGACCGGGTCCGCGCTTTGCGTGTCGGCCGGCAGCACGCCGCCAAGCAGCGCGATGGACTGCGCCAGCGGCACCCCAGAGCCGTCCCGCTTGCCGAACTCGGTGGGCAGGGCGCGCACCACCCCGGCCGCGGAGCTGGCCCGGGCCGGACCCGGCCCGGCATAGGCCAGGCTCAGCTTGTCCTCGCCCTTGGTGAAGCGGTGGGCGCGCACCCCGGCGGTGGCCCGCCCCTTGAGCGGGAACTGGTCCAGCTCGGTGAGCTTGACCGACTGCCCGGAGGTGCCCGGCAGCGTCTGGGAGCCGACCGCCACGGTGGCCACCACCGCGGAGGCGTCATTGGCCGGCACCGCGCCGAAGTAGATCACGAAGTCCTGCGCGCCCAGCTTGATGCCGGACATGCCCCCGGCGGTGCGGCCCTGGGCGCGCACCGTGGAGGCGGTGAAGCGCAGCAGCTGGGCCTGCGCGGTGATGAAGACCAGCTCGTCCTCATCCTCGGCCACCGCGGCCCCGATCACCTCGTCCTTGCCCTTGAGGGTAATCGCCTCGAACTCGTCACGGTTCAGCGGGTAGTCCGGGTTCACGCGCTTGACCACGCCGTTGCGGGTACCCAGCGCGAAGACGCGGTTCAGCGGGACCAGCGCCACCGCCTTCTCGCCCTTGGGCAGCTTCAGGAACTCGCTGACCGACACCCCGCCGGCCAGCTGCGGGAAGCCATGGCCCTCGCCCAGCGCCGGGACGTCGATCATTGACACCCGGATGATCCGCCCGGTGCTGGTCAGTGCGCCGATTTCGCCGCGGGCGCTGGTGGGCACCTCGGAGAGCAGCACATCGTGCTTCACCCGGGAGCCGGCAAAATCCAGCGGCGTGCGGTCGTGGGTGCGCGCGATCTGCCCGGAGGCCGAGAGCAGCGCCCGGCAGGGCCGGTCGGCGACCTCCATGGCCAGGGTGGCCTTCTTGCCGCTGCCCACCGCCTCGGGCAGCACGGTGCCCTTCAGCGGCTTGGTCTCCGCATCCTTGGCCAGCACGGTGCGCCGCGGGGAGGCGAAGGTTTCGGCGGTCTGCTCCAGCTCCCCGGAGACCACCTCACGCAGCCGGGCGTCGGAGCCCAGGATGGCTCGCAGCTCCTCGATCTCCTTGCGCAGCTGCTCGGCCTCGGCCTCCAGCTCGATGCGCGAATACTTGGTCAGCTGGCGCAGGCGCAGCTCCAGGATGTGGTTGGCCTGCGCCTCGGAGAGGTCAAAGACCGTCATCAGCCGTTCGCGGGCCTCATTGGTGGCCTCGGAGGAGCGGATGATCGCGATGACATCGTCAATGTCCACGATGGCGATCAGCAGGCCCTCGACAAGGTGCAGGCGTTCCTCCCGCTTGGCCAGCCGGTGCGTGGTGCGCCGGCGCACCACCTCCAGGCGGTGTTCGACGTACACCTGCAGCAGCTCGCGCAGCCCCAGGATGCGCGGCTGGCCCTCGACCAGGGTGACGTTGTTGATGCCGAAGGAGTCCTCCATCGGGGTGTACTTGTACAGGCTGGCCAGCACCGCGTTCGGGTTGAAGCCGTTCTTCAGCTCGATGACCAGTTTCAGCCCGTGCTGCCGGTCGGTCAGATCCACCACGTCGGAGATGCCGGCAATCTTCTTGTTGCCCACCCCGTCCTTGATTTTCTGGATGACCTTCTCCGGGCCGACCGTGTAGGGCAGCTCGGTGACCACCAGGGCGGACTTGCGCGCCGAGATCTTCTCCAGCGCCACCTTCGCCCGGGTGCGGAACGCCCCGCGCCCTGTGCGGTAGGCGTCGCGGATCCCGTCCAGGCCCACAATGGTGCCCCCGGAGGGCAGGTCCGGGCCGGGGACGAACTTCATCAGGTCCTCGACCGTGGCCTCGGGGTGCTCGATCAGGTGGCGGGCCGCGGCGATCACCTCGCCCAGGTTGTGCGGGGCCATGTTGGTGGCCATGCCCACCGCGATGCCGGTGGCGCCGTTGACCAGCAGGTTCGGGAAGGCGGCGGGCAGCACCTCGGGCTGGGTGAACTGGTTGTCGTAGTTCGGCACGAAGTTGACCACGTCTTCGTCCAGGTTCGCGGTCATCGCCACCGCGGCCGCGGCCAGCCGGGCCTCGGTGTAGCGCGGGGCGGCCGGCCCGTCATCCAGGGAGCCGAAGTTGCCGTGCCCGTCCACCAGCGCCAGGCGCATCGAGAAGTCCTGGGCCAGGCGCACCATCGCGTCATAGATCGCCGCGTCCCCGTGCGGGTGCAGCTTGCCCATCACCTCACCGACCACGCGCGCGCTCTTTACGTGCCCCTTCTCCGGGCGCAGACCCATCTGCGCCATCTGGAACAGGATGCGCCGCTGCACGGGCTTGAGCCCATCACGGGCATCGGGCAGGGCCCGGGAGTAGATCACCGAGTAGGCGTACTCCAGGAAGGAGTTCTCCATCTCGCTGGTGACGTCGATGTCGATGATGTTCTCGACGAAATCCTCGTCAAGGGCCGGAGTGTTCTTGCGAGCCATTGAGCTGTTCGTGCCCCTACCTTCTGGTCGATAAGAAACTGTTCGAATGCAAACAGGCGGACTGCGCGCCGCGGGCGTGGTGCAGGCCGTGGTGCGTGGCATCTGGCCGTGGCCGGTACCGCGCACTATTGTTTAGCTTATGGTGGATCGTAAAGTTTCTGCGGCATATCCGGCACATTGGGAAGCAGATGTTGTGCTGCGCGACGGTTCAACCGCGCACCTGCGGCCCATCACCCCCAAGGATGCCCAGGCGCTGCAGGAGATGCACCGCCAGCAGTCCGAGGCGTCGGTCTACCTGCGCTATTTTACCTACAAGTCCCAGCTGACCCCCAAGGAGCTGGAACGCTTCACCAACGTCGATCACACCTCCCGGGTGGCGTTCGTGGTGCTGCGCGGGGCGAAGGTCATCGGGGTCGGCGGCTATGACCGGCTCGATGACCCCACCGAGGCGGAGGTCGCGTTCAACGTCTCGGACGAGTACCACGGCAGCGGGATCGCCTCCATCCTGCTGGAGCACCTGGCCGCGGCCGGACGCGAAAACGGGATCGAGAAGTTCACCGCAGAGGTGCTGCCGGAGAACCGCAAGATGCTCACCGTCTTCTCCGAGGCCGGCTACGCGGTGGCCCGGCACTTCGAGGACGGGGTGGTGATGCTGGTCTTCCCGATCGACCCGACCGACAAGTCCCGTTCGGTGATGGAGGCCCGCGAGCACCGCGCCGAAGCGAAGTCGGTGGCCGGGCTGCTGGCCCCGGCCTCCGTGGCCGTCATCGGCGCCAGCCGCTCCTGGGGCACCCTGGGCTACGACGTGCTGAACCGGCTGGTGGAATCCGGGTTCACCGGGGCGCTGTACGCGGTGAACGAGCAGGCCTTTGAGATCGGCGGGCTGCCCAGCTACGGGCGGATCACCGAGGTGCCCGGGCCGGTGGACCTGGCCATCATCTGCGTGCCCAAGGAACGGGTGCTGGGGGTCGTGGACGACTGCGCCGCCCACGGGGTCAAGGGTCTGCTGGTGATGACCGCCGGCTACGAATCCGACCAGGGCCTGCGCGAACAGCGCGAACTGATCACCCGGGCGCGGATCAACGGGATGCGGGTCATCGGCCCGGCCTCCCTGGGGCTGCAGAACACCGACCCGGATGTGCAGCTGAACGCCTCGGTCGCCCAGCAGCTGCCGGCCCCGGGCAACATCGGCTTCTTCAGCCAGTCCGCCGCCATGGGGGTGCTGCTGCACGGGGTGCAGGCCCAGCGCGGGCTGGGGCTGAGTTCCGCGATCTCCGCGGGCCTGCGCGCGGACGTGTCCGGCAATGATGCCATGCAGTACTTTGAAGACGATGAGCACACCGCGGTGGTGGCCATGCACCTGGAGTCCTTCGGCAACCCGCGCAAGTTCTCCCGCATCGCCCGGCGCCTGTCCGGCAGCAAACCGGTGATCGTGGCCAAGAGCGATGTCATGGGCCTGCGCCTGCCGCCGGGGCACTCGGTGCGCACCTCCCAGGCCCCGCCGGCGGCGCTGAACGCGGTGCTGGCCCAGGCCGGGGTGATCCGTGTCGGCTCGGTGGAGCAGCTGATGGACGTGGCCAGCGTGCTGTGCACCTCACCGGCCCCGGCCGGGCCGAACCTGACGGTGCTCTCCAATTCGCTCACCCTGGCGGAAGTCACCTGCGATGTGGCCGTCAGCCGCACCCTCAGCGCCGCCGCGGACGAGCGCGAACTGGACTTCAGCCTGGGCCAGTCCCGGGCCCTGCCGCTGCTGCGCGAACGGGTGCAGCAGCTGGTGCAGGATGCCACCGTGCATTCGGTGATCATCGCCCTGCTGCCGGTGCCCGGCATCAGCGACAACGCGCTGCTGGGGGAGCTGGGCCGCTTCGCCGGCTGCGGCAAACCGGTGCTGGTGGTGCTCTCCGGGCGTTCGGACCGCAGCATCGGCACCGGGGTGCACCACGAGCTGCCGGTGTTCACCTCCCCGGCCGCGGCGGTGCGGGCCCTGGACAAGGCTCACGGCTACCGGCAGTGGCTGAACGTCGAACACGACGCGCTGCCCGAACCGGAGGGCATCGACGCCGACGGGGCAGAGGACTACCTGAAAACCCTCACCGCCCAGATCCCGGGCACCACGCTGCGCGAACTGGACTACGACCAGGCCAGCACGCTGTTGGCCCACTACGGGATCCCGGTGCTGGAATCCCAGGCGGTGAACAGCGCCGATGAGGCGGTCGCCGCCGCACACCGGCTGGGCTGGCCGGTGGCGTTGAAGGCCGATGACCCCTACCTGCGCCAGCGCCTGGATCTGGGCGGGGTGCGGCTGAACATCACCGACGAACCCACGCTGCGGGCCAACTACGCCCACATGTTCCAGGCCATGGGGCAGTGGGGGGTGCAGGCCCTGGAGGTGCAGTCCATGGCCGAGGCCGGGCAGGCCTGCGTGATCCGGGCGGTGGAGGACCCGCTGCTGGGGCCGGTGATCTCCTTCGGACTCTCCGGGGACCCGGTGAACCTGCTCGATGACTGGGCGCACGGGGTGGCTCCGCTGTCCGTGCAGGACCTGGAGGACCTGATCCACCGTCCACGCAGCAGCGCCCGGCTCTTCGGCTACCAGGGGCTGCCGCAGGTGGACCTGGCGGCGCTGAAGGACCTGCTGAACCGGGTGGCGCTGCTGAAGGACAACCACCCGGAGGTGGCGATCCTGAAGATTTCCCCGGTCACAGTCTCCGAACACGGGCTGAGCGTGCTGGCTGCCGAGGTGCAGGTCGGCAACCCGGAACAGCGCACCGACACCGTGCGCCGGGCACTGCGCGGCTAAGCGGCGCGCGACCGCGAACCGGGAGGGAGCAGCATGGCAGGCCGCGGTGCCCCGGCTCAGGCCGGGGCGCCGGTGTTGATCAGCACCACCCCGCCGGCGATCAGCACGATCCCCAGCGACATCACCCATCTCGTCGGCTCCTTGAACAGTAGCCAGCTCAGCAGCGCGGTCAGCGCCACCCCGCAGGCGGCCCACACCCCGTAGGCCAGGCCCAGCGGCATATCCAGCGCCAGGCTGGTGGCCAGCGAACTGAAGGCCACCAGGTAGCTGAACACCATCGGGAGCAGCCAACGCCGCGAACCGTGGGTGGCCATGCGCAGCGAGAGCGTGCCGCTCACCTCGGCGATGACCGCCAGGATCAGCAGCAGCCAGGCGCTCATGCCCCGGACCTTCCGCGCGGGGCCGGGGCAGTGCCCTGGCGGGCGGCGGCCAGCTGCGAGCCGAACTCGACCAGCAGCACCCCGGCAATGATCAACCCCATCCCCAGCAGCATCACCGGGGTCAGCGGCTCGGCGAAGAGCAGGTGGGAGAGCAGCGCGGTCAGCGCCACCCCGCACGCACCCCAGATGCCGTAGGCCGCGCCCAGGGCCATGCCCGCGCGCAGCGTGGCGGCCAGCGCGGCGAAGGCCACAATGTACCCGGCGGCGGTCACCAGGTACAACGCCGGGGCGTCCAGGGCCAGCTTCATGGACAGCGACCCGCTGACCTCGGCGATCACCGCCAGCGCCAGCAGCAGCCAGCGCTTCATCCCAGTCCCGCCTTGTGACGTGCGCGTGCCATGGCCCGCGCGATGTGCGCCCCACCGATTTGCTTCATCCTTCGAACCTACCAAACCGGTGGGCGGGGCGCACCGGGCGGGCGGCTCATAGGTAAGAGTCGGGTGCACTGGGTAAACTTAAGGCATGAGTTCTCCATCGTATTCGACCACTGCAGCCGCTGAACTGCAGCAGGATCTGGTCCGGGCCGGCTTCTATCCGCAGATGATCCAGGACGTGCTGTCCGAAGCGATGTACACCCGGCCGATCCTGGACCACTATGTCCACCTGGAAACCCATTTCGACCGCACCGAGGTGCACCGCCACATCACCGTGCTGGTGCTCAGCGACAATTCGCTGTTCATCATCCACGTGGATGACCAGCAGCTCGATGACCACGGCCAGCAGGTCGTCGCCCAGGTCTCCACCGAAATGATCTCCCTGAAGCGCATCGCCTCGGTGGCCACCAGCTACGTCTTCCACCAGCCCCAGCACTACCGCAGCGGGGACGCGGTGCGCGAATTGACCTTCGGGCTGTCCTGGAACGGCACCACCCGCCTGGACCTGACCCCCGCCGCCTGCGCGGACCCGGAATGCGACGCCGACCACGGGGTGACCGGCACCGCGCAGCCCGAGGACCTGGTGATCCGGGTCAGCGCCGAAGCCGACGGGCAGGACGCGGTCAACAAGGCCCGCAGCTTCGCGGTCCGCCTGCGCCAGGCCACCGACTTCTAGGGCCGGGATTCATCGTGCCTGACCCGACCCTGCCCGTGCCCGCCACCGCGCTGCCGGCCCCCGCCCCCTACGGCACCCAGACCCTGGCCGAGGTGCTGCCCTCGGCCGCGCACGCGCTGGGTGTGCCGGGATTCCAGAACCCGCTGGGGCTGAAGTCCACCCGCCGGGTCAATGTGGTGATGATCGACGGGCTGGGCTGGAACCAGCTGAAGTCGAACATCGCCCACGCCCCCTTCCTGCGCCGCCTGTTCGACAAGGCCCAGCGCCTGAGCGTCGGCTTCCCCTCGACCACCGCCACCTCGCTGAGCAGCCTGGGCACCGGGCTGGCCCCCGGCGCACACGGCATGCTCGGCTACGACGTGATCGACCCGGAGCGGCGCCGGACGGTGAACCAGCTGGGCGGCTGGCCCGCGGACCTGGACCCGCTGGCCTGGCAGCCGAACCGCACCGTGTTCGAACAGGTCGCCGACGCCGGGGTGCACACCGCCAGCGTCTCGCTGGCGTTGTTCGAGAATTCGGCACTGACCCGGGCGGCCCTGCGCGGGCCCCAGTTCGTCGCCGCCACCTCCCTGGCCGCGCGCAGCCGGGCCACCACCGAGGTCTTCGACGCGCACCGCCACGCGCTGGTCTACACCTACTTCAACGAGCTGGACAAGGCCGGACACAAGTACGGGGTGGATTCGGACCAGTGGCGCCAGACCCTGGAGGAGCTGGACTATACGCTCAAGACCATGGTGTCCCGGCTGCCGGCGCAAACCAGCGTGCTGATCACCGGGGACCACGGCATGGTGGACGTGCCGGCCAGCCAGCGCATCGACTACAGCCGGGAACCGGAACTGATTGAAGGGGTGGAGCTGACCAGCGGGGAGCCGCGCGGGGTGCAGCTGAGCTTCGCCGCCGCCACCAGCGATGCGGTGCGCGCCCGGGTGCGGGAGGCCTGGCAGCGCCGCTACGGCACCAAGGCCTGGGTGCTGACCCGCCAGGAAGCGATCCAGCACGGCCTGTTCGGGCCGATGCGCGACGCGGTGGCCGAACGGCTGGGGGACTTGATGATCCTGGCCGCCGAGTCCATCGCCTTCTACGACGGGCGGCGGGTGAACCCGAAGGCCTTTGAGATGGTGGGGCAGCACGGATCGCTGACCACCGCTGAACGCCTGGTGCCGCTGCTGCAGCTGTACACCGAATAACCCCGGGCCACCCCACCACGGGGGCCAGCAAAGGACGATTCCCCGGCAGCCAACTGGCTGCCGGGGAATCGTCCTTCAGCGTTCCGGGGTGGTGTACGGACCAGGTCCCTAGTCCTTCTTGCGCCGTCCGAACATGATGTCATCCCAGCTGGGCACGGAGGAACGCTTGGACTTGCGGGCGTTGGCATCCTCTTCGGACGTCGGCTCGGGCTTCGGCTTGTCCTTGGACGAGTCGTGGGTGAGCACGGTCAGCTGCGAGGTGCGGGTGGAAATGGTCTGCGGCAGGTGCGGCAGGCCCTCGTCCTCATCGTCCTGCCCATAGTTGTTCAGGTTCCGGTCGATGATCTCATTCAGCCGCTCGTCGGAGTCCTCGTCCTTGCCCGAACGCTGGCCGCGGCGGGCGTTGAGCAGCTCCACCAGTTCCTCGCTGTCGCCAGGCTGGGTGGGCGCCGCCTCCCCGGGGGTCTCGGCGGCCGGGGACTCCACCGCCACCGGGGTGATGGTGGAGAAGTATTCGGGGGCCGCCTGCTCGCTGAGGGTCTGGGCCCAGCGGTTCAGGTTGCGCAGCGTGCGCCGCTGCGGATGGTAGGACCACTTGGCCACGTTGGGGGAGTCGTCCTGGTTCTCCTCGGAGAGCGACTCAACGTTGCCCTCGTGCAGCGGGGAGTTGAAGATGGCGGTCACCAGCCACTGGCCCTCCGGGTCCTTCCAGGAATCCCACTGCACCGACTCCGCATCAATGCCCAGCTGGCCCAGCCGGTGGGTGACCATGGCACCCAGGTCGGCCGGCTCCTCGCCAAACGCCTCACGGTACTCGGCATCGGTCTGCGGACCGGAAACCTCCACGCGGCGCGCCAGTTCGGCAATGTGGGCGCGTTCGGCCAGCACCGGGCCCTCGTACTTCAGGATCTGCTCGATCGGCACATCCCACTCCACCGACAGGTCATACGCCGAGGCGCCGGCGCGTACCCGGGCCTGGATTTCCCGCGGCGAGTGGTCGGAGGACTGTTCACGGTTGCGCGGTGCACGGGCGCGGGCGATTTCGGCCATGGCGCTGCGCAGTGCATCGTCGACGGGCAGCTCAAAGCTCATCCCGTCGTCACTGCTGACCTGCAGGCTGGAACCATTTTCATGTATTCCTACCAGTCTCAGCTGACGCATTACTACCCTCCACACGGTTTATTTCCTGAGTAAAACTTTGCCACTCAACGCCCGGAATTCCTATTACCGCCAAGGGTGTGGCGCGATTTCCTTGGCCTGGCGGGCGAAGAACGCCCTTCCAGGCCGGATCCGGGGAATTTTTTGCCGTCTAGGACGTTATACACGCGTGCCAGTGGTGGTGTAGTGTACCGCCACGAGTTGTTGCACATCCGTCAAGGAAAAGAGAACGATACTTCAATGGCTACCGACTACGACGCACCGCGCGAAAAGCAGGAGGAATCCGAGACGGCCAGGCAGCTGTCGGATCTGAACGCCGGGCGGACGGCGAAGCAGGCGACCCTGATCGACGAGGATGAAACGGACCTGGCCGAAGGGTTCGTGCTTCCCGGCGGCGAGGTCACCCAGGAGGAACTCAGCGTCGAAATCATGCCCGAGCAGTCCGACGAGTTCACCTGTGCCTCCTGCTTCATGGTCCGCCATCGCTCCCAGCTGGCCCGCCAGGACGGCGCGCAGATGTTCTGCACCGAGTGTGAAGACTAACCCGAGTCCCCGCGTGAGCGCGCCCGATCCGGGCCCGACCCATTAACCACCGAAGCCGCCCAGCACTGCATCCCCGTCAGGGGGAGGGCAAGTGCTGGGCGGCTTGCTGTATCTGGTGGCGATCGCCGTCGGTAGGCTACTGGCCCTGGGAGTCCCCGTGGTTGGAGCGCGATTCCGGCTGGGCCTGATCCTCGGCGGTGACGTCCTCGGCCGCGGGCACCTCGTCGGGCTGCCGGTAGGCGTTCATCACACCACCCAGGGCGCGGGTGAGCTCCTCGGGGCGGCGGGTGGAGGTCAGCCAGTACGGGGTCTGGTCGCGCGGGTCGGTGATCTCAAGCTTCACCACGGCATCCACCCAGCCGCGCAGGTTCATGTAGGCCAGCCCGTGCAGCTTCTGGCCGCGCTGCTCGAAGGCCTCCTGGCCGCGGTAGCCGATGACCTCGCCAACGTATTGGCGTTCAATGTTCGCCCGGCCCACCCGCACCGAATCCTCGGTCACCGTGATTTGCGGGGTGTTCAGCATCAGGATTACCGTCATCACCACAAAGGCGATCACCCCGGCCAGGATTCCCCAGGCCACTCCGATCGGCGCCAGGGCCACCCCCGCGGTCAAGGCCAGCAGCAGCGGCCAAATCCAGGTTCCGGCCGAAGGCCACAGTTTTTCGTTGAACAGCACGGTCGACTCACCGGAGCTCGCAATACTCATGCCGTCCATTTTAGGCGCTGAACCTGTGCGTGCCGCCCAGCCCGCCCGCAGCGCCGACCCACCGGTAAAGAACTATGGGCAATCCGTCCCCGGCCCACCACAGGCGAAGCCCGAGGCGCTAGAGTTGTTCAGGTGCCGCAGGCAGTGCTCCTGCCCGCCCCGCGGCACAGTGAAGCCACTGCCGGATGCAACGGAAGACGAAACACCACCCATGAGTGAACCAAGCCTGCAGATCGCCATCAAACTGCTTGACGATGGGCTGCCCACCCCCGGCTACGCCCACCACGGGGACGCCGGGGCCGACCTGCGCGCCCGTGAAGCGGTGCAGCTGGCCCCCGGGCAGCGCGCGCTGGTCCCCACCGGCATCGCCCTGGCCATCCCGAACGGCTACGTTGGCCTGGTGCACCCGCGCAGCGGCCTGGCCGCCAAGCACGGGATCACCGTGCTGAACGCGCCGGGCACCGTGGACGCCGGCTACCGCGGGGAAATCATGGTGACCCTGCTGAACACCGACCCGCACGCGACCTTCGAGGTGCAGCGTGGGGACCGGATCGCCCAGCTGGTGATCCAGAAGGTGGAGCAGGCCCAGTTCACCGTCGTGGATTCCCTGGATGAGACGGTGCGCGGCGCCGCCGGATTCGGTTCAACGGGCGGGTTCAGCTCGAACTAAGTACCCTAGAGGTAAACCACAAGAGTTTTAAGGACGAGATGTTTTTCAAGCGCAAGAAGCGGCAGCAGGAACAGCAGCCGGTTGAAGACGGTGCGACCCAGCAGGCGGCCTCCGGCACCGACGCGCAGGACGCTGCCTCCGGCACCGACGCGCAGGACGCTGCCCCCGGCACCCCGCAGCCGGTGACCGGACCGTTCGACATCAAGGACATTGACAACCCGGACGACTACCTGAACTTCGGTTCCCTGCTGATCAAGCCGATGACCGGCCTGAAGGTTCGCATGGACATCGAGGACCAGACCAAACGGGTGATTTCGCTGTCCCTGGAACTGGCCGAATCGCGCGTGCAGCTGCAGGCGTTCGCCCGTTCGAAGTCCGAGGAACTCTGGCCGGGCATCTCCAGCAAGATCGCCGAGGACATCACCGGCCAGAACGGGGAGATCTTCACCCGCGATGGCGACTACGGCAAGGAGCTGCTGGCCAAGGTGCCGCAGCAGCTGCCCGACGGCCGGGCCGGACACGTGGCGCTGCGCTTCATCGGCATCGACGGGCCGCGCTGGTTCCTGCGGGTCGTGATCGGCGGCGCGGCCATCTCCGACGAGCAGGCCTCCAAGGCCGTGGAGGAACTGGTGCGCCAGGTCGTGGTGGACCGCGGGGACCGGCCGCTGCCGCCGCGTGAGCTGCTGCCGTTGAACGTGCCAAGCAATGCCACCACCCGCGCCGAGGCCCCGGCCGGGCAGCCCGAGGTGCAGCGCCCGGAACGCGGGCCGGAAATCACGCAGATCGGCTAGCTGGAACGGAACGCTGACATGGTTGGCAAGACACAGGTTTCGGTCAGTGCGCTGCCGCAGAGCGCCACGGTCCGCCACCTGCAGAACCTGGAACAGATGCCCGAACGCGGTCGCATCGAACACACCGGCTATATCCAGTCGGTGACCCATGTGCCGCCGGGGGAGGCGCCGCGGCTGACCGCGACCGTGGTGGACCAGTTGGCCAGCCCAGGGGTGCGTCGGCGCACCGCCCCGCACGTGCGGCTGCTGTTCATGGGCCAGAAGCGGGTGCCGGGGATCAAGCCCGGGGTGAAGATCCGCTACTCGGGGATGCTGAGCCTGGTGGACCAGGTTCCCACGGTGCACAACCCGCGCTACCTGATCCTGCCGCAGGAACGCCCGCAGGCCTAGCCGCCCCGGCGGCCCCTTTGACACTGAATGCGAGTGAGATGACCCAAACGCCAGATTCCCCCGAGCAGCCCGGCACCCGTGGTGAACCGGACCCGTCGCTGGCACAGCGCCTGGGATCCTCGGCTCACCTGAGCAAGAACGCGGCCGGGCACATCGATGTGATGGCCAGCATCGGGGGAGTGCGCGGGGTGCTGGAAACCGTGGTCCCCGGATTCCTGTTTGTGCTGCTCTTCGCCCTCACCCGGCAGCTGGACGTGGCGCTGATCGCCGCGATCGCGGTGGGCGCAGTGTTCATGATTGCCCGGCTGGTCAAGCGTTCCTCGCTCACCCAGTCGGTCAGTGGGCTGGTGGGCATCCTGATCTGCGCGCTGGCCGCGCGCAGCAGCGGGGAGGCCAAGGACTACTACGTTCCCGGATTCTTCATTGTCGGAGCCTACCTGCTGGCAATGGTGATCTCGATCGCGATCAAGTGGCCGCTGCTGGGGGTGCTCTACGGGTTCCTGCGCCAGGAGGGCACCGACTGGCGCCAGCAGCCCGCACGGCTGCGCCGCTATGCGATCGCCACCTGGATCATGGCCGCGGTGTTCGCCGCCCGGCTGGCCGTGCAGCTTCCGCTGTACTTCACCGACCAGGTGGTGGCCCTGGGCATCAGCCGCCTGGTGATGGGGGTGCCGCTGTACGCGGCGGGTCTGTGGTTCGCATGGATGATTTCCCGCCCCGCCAGCCAGATCACGGCACAGCAGGACTAGCCGGCGCGCTCAGCGCCGGGTTTCGCGCAGCACCTTGCGCAGCTGCTCGCGCGCTTCTTCGGTGGTCAAGAAGAACAGCGCGTCCCCGCCCTCGATGACGTCGTCACGGGTGGGCGGGAAGGGCGACTTGTCGCGCACCACCGAGACCATGGTGGTGTCCTCGGGCCACGGGACCCGTCCCATGGTGCGCCCGATCAGCGCCGAATCGTGGGGCACGGTGAATTCCACCAGGTGCACCGCCCCGCTTTTCAGGCTCAGCAGCTCCACCAGGTCTCCGACCTCCACGGCCTCCTCGACCAGCGCGGTCATCAGCCGCGGGGTACTGACCGCCACGTCCACACCCCACGCGTCGTCGAACATCCACTCGTTCTTCGGGTTGTTCACCCGCCCCACGGTGCGCCGCACCCCGAACTCGCTCTTGGCCAGCAGCGAGATCACCAGGTTGGCCTTGTCATCACCGGTGGCCGAAACCACCACGTCAAAATCGTCCAGCCCGGCGCGCTGCAGCACGACCAGCTCGCAGGCGTCCCCGCGCAGCCAGCGGGCCTCGGGCAGCTCCTGCTGCTCGGCCGGATCCGGGTCACGGTCAATGATCAGCACCTGGTGCCCGTTGTTCAGCAGTTCGCGCGCGATGGAGGAACCCACCGAGCCGGCACCGGCAATCATCACCTTCATATGTGGCTCTCCGTTCTAGTCCTGTGCCTGGCGCGGGGCGGTGGCCAGGATCTTTTCCACGTCGCTGCTTTCGTCCACGCGCATCATCACGTGCACCAGGTCCCCGCCCTGCAGCCGGGTGTTGCTCTGCGGGATGATGCCCTCCCCGAACCGGGTCAGGTAGGCGATGCGCACCCCGGCGGCCCGCTCCAGGGACTTGACCTGGTGGCCGTACCAGTCTGCATGCAGCGCCACCTCGGTGAGCATCAGCCGGCCGGAGGATTCCCGAAAGTCCCCGCGCATCGAATGTTCGGGCAGGATCCGGCGCAGCACCTGGTCCGCGCTCCAGCGCACCGCCGCGACGGTGGGGATGCCCAGGCGCTGGTAGATTTCGGCGCGGCCCGGGTCATAGATGCGCGCCACCACGTGCTGCACGTTGTAGGTTTCGCGCGCCACCCGGGTGGCCAGGATGTTGGAGTTGTCCCCGCTGGAGACCGCGGCGAAGGCGTAGGCCTCACGGATGCGCGCCGCTTCCAGGGTGTCGCGGTCAAAGCCGACCCCGGTGACGGTGTCCCCGGAGAAGTCCTCGCCCAACGCGCCGAAGGCCCGCTCGTTCTGGTCGATGACCGTGACCGAATGCCCGGCCGCGTCCAGGGTCAGGGCCAGTGTCGCCCCGACCCGGCCGCAGCCCATGATCACGAAGTGGGCCATCGCATACTCCTTAGGTTCGCTGCCATCCTTCCCGGGCGCCGGCCCGGGGCGTGCCGGGCAAAACCGGCACTGCATTAGTCTGCCACGTTTTGCCCCTGCCGCCTGGGTGTGGGCGGCAGAGACTTCAGCATGCCGCGCGTGCTGTTATACCGTTGATGCGTGCCTGCATTCTTTGATGGTGTCAAACGCTTGCTGGTGGGCAAGCCGTTTCGCACCGAGCGGTTGAAACGCAAACCGCTGCCGCCAAAAATCGCGCTGCCGATCTTCTCCTCCAGCGCCCTGTCCTCGCTGGCCTATGCCCCCGATGAGATCCTGCTGACCCTGGCCACCGCCGGGGTGGCCGCCACCCTGCTCTCCCCGGCCGTGGGCCTGGCGGTGCTGGCGGTGCTGCTGGTGCTGGTGCTGTCCTACCGCCAGTCGGTGGCCGCCTACCCCTCCGGCGGCGGGGACTATGAGATCGTGCGCGCGAACCTGGGGCCGCGCCCGGGCACCGCGGTCGCCGCGGCGCTGCTGGTGGACTTCGTGCTGACCGTGGCGGTCTCCAGCACCTCCGCCGCCCAGTACGTCGGCGCGGTGTTCCCGGCGCTGGAGGAACATCGGGCGCTGGTGGCCGCGGCGATCGTGGCGGTGCTGGTGTTCGGCAACCTGCGCGGGCGCGGCAAGGGACGCTGGGCGCTGGCGATCCCGGTCTACCTGTTCGTCGGCGGGATGCTGCTGATGATCGCGGTCGGCGCGGTGCTGGCCCTGAGCGGCAACCTGGGCGACGCGCCCAGCGCCGGCTACGAAATCCGCCCGGAGGCCCAGTTCGCCACCGGGCTGCAGGGGCTGACCGGCGCGCTGCTGATCCTGCGCGCGTTCTCCACCGGTTCGGCGGCGCTGACCGGCATCGAGGTGCCGATCTCCAACGTGCACACGCTGACCAAGCCGCGGGCCCGCAACGCCGGGCGGATCCTGCTGGTGATCGGGCTGCTCTCCGGGGTGCTGACCTTCGGCACCCTGTTGCTGGCCCGGGCCACCGGGGTGAAGGTGGTCGCCGACCCGCAGGCGAACCTGCTGGCCGACGGGGTGCCGGTGGGGGCCGGGTACAGTCAGGCCCCGGTGCTCACCCAGCTGGCCGACGCGGTGTTCGGTTCGGTGATCGGGGTGGGCAGCGTGGCGGTGCTGACCGTCGGGGTGCTGCTGATGGCCGGGAACCACGCGTTCAACTCCTTCCCGAACCTGGCCAGCCACCTGGCCACCGACGGCTACCTGCCCCGCCAGCTGCGCACCCGCGGGGACCGGCTGGGCTTCTCCAACGGCATCCTCTCCCTGGGGGTGGCCGCGATCGTGCTGATCTTCGCGTTCGACGGGGATGTCACGATCCTGATCCAGCTCTACGTGCTGGGCGTGTTCGTCTCCTTCACGCTCAGCCAGGCCGCGATGCTGCGGCACTGGTCCCGGCGCCTGGTGCAGGTCCCCTCCCGCAACGCCCGCGCCGCGATCCACCGCAAGCGGCTGCTGAACCTGGTGGGCCTGGTGCTCTCCGCCCTGGTGCTGGCGGTCGTGCTGGTGACCCGCTTCACCCACGGCGCCTGGCTGGCGGTGATCGGCATCCTGCTGCTGATGGCGGTCATGGAGTCGCTGAACCGCCACTACCGGGCGGTGGATGCGGAGCTGGCGGTCAGCCAGGACCACCAGGCGGCCGCGCTGCCGGCCCGGGTGCACGCCCTGGTGATGGTCTCCACCGTGCGCAAGCCGGTGCTGCGGGCCATCGCCTTCGCCCGCGCCTCGCGTCCCTCCAAGCTGGAGGCGATCATGGTGGATGTGGAAAGCGAGAAGACCGAGCGCACGCTCAGCGACTGGCAGCGGCTGCAGATCCCGGTGCCGATCACCGTGCTGGCCTCCCCGTACCGCACCATCGTGGACCCGCTGATCGACCACATCCGTTCCATCCGCCGCGAATCCCCGCGCGATCTGATCGTGGTGTACATCCCCGAATACGTGGTCGGCCACTGGTGGGAGCAGCTGGTGCACAACCAGACCGCGGTGCGGGTGAAGAACCGGCTGCACCACGAACCGGGCGTGGTGGTCGCCTCGGTGCCCTGGCGCCTGCTCAGCTCCGCCAGCGGCACCACCGAGGAATCCAGCGCCCACCGCTAAGCCCCGCCGGCCACCGGCCGAATCCCGCACGAGCAACCGCAAAGGACAACCATGCCCAGCACCCCAACCCTTGAACTGCGCATCGGGCCCATCGCCCACGGCGGGCACTGCGTGGCCCGCCATGAGGGCCGGGTGATCTTCGTGCGCCACGCGATACCCGGCGAACTGGTGCGGGCCCGGCTGACCGAGGCCGAACCGGAGGCGAAGTTCTGGAGGGCCGATGTGACCGAGGTGCTCGAGCCCAGCGAGCACCGGGTGGCGCACTTCTGGGACCCGGCCGACGCGCTGGCCCACCATGACCCGGTGGGCGGGGCCGAGTTCGGGCACATCAGCCTTGGCCACCAGCGGGAGCTGAAGGGGCGGATCCTCGCCGAACAGCTGCAGCGCCTGGCCGGCGTGGACGCAAAGCAGATCGGCTTCACCGGCGTGCAGCCGGTGCCGGGGGAGCGCGACGGGCTGGGCTGGCGCACCCGGATGGCCTACGCGGTGAACGGGCAGGGCGCGTTGGCGATGAGCGCGCACCGCAGCCACCGGCTCACCGCGCTGGAGCAGATGCCGCTGGCCCACCCGGGCATCGAGAACAGCGGGATCTACCAGGTGGACTACTCCGGGATCAGCCGGGTGGAGGTGGCCGTGTCCAGCGCGGATGACGCCACCGTGCTGGTGCTGCTGGCAGAGGCCGAACCGGAGGCGGCGGTGCGGGTGGCCCGCCAGCTGCCCGAGGCGCTGAACGTCGCGGCGTTCAGCCAGGGCACCGGGGCGGCGGCGGACGGGCAGGGTGCCCTGCACCAGCTGCGCGGACACTCCTGGCTGCCCGAGACCGTGCTGGGCCACCGCTATCGGGTGACCGGGGAGGGGTTTTGGCAGATCCACCGGCAGGCGGCCACCGTGCTCACCGAACGCGTGCTGGAGCTGGTCGACCCGCGCCCGGGACAGCGCATCGCGGACCTGTATGCCGGGGCCGGGCTGTTCTCGCTGCCGCTGGCCCAGCGGGTGGGCGCGGCCGGGGCGCTGTTCAGCATCGAGGGCGCCCCGGGCACCCATCGCGACGCCAAGCGCAACCTGCGCGCCCTGGACCAGGCGCGGGTGATCCGCGGGCGGGTGGAGCGGATGCTGCGCCAGCTGGCCGCAGAACGCCTGGATGCGGTGGTGCTTGATCCGCCGCGCGCCGGGGTGGACAAGAAGGTCGCCGCGGAGCTGGGCAACAGCGGCGTGCCGCGGATCTGCTACGTCTCCTGCGACCCGGCGTCCTTTGTCCGCGACACGGCCCGGCTGGCCGCCCGCGGCTACGAATTAGGGCACGTCGAGGTGCACGATTTGTACCCGCACACCCACCATATGGAAACGATCGGGCTCTTCGAACGCCGCTGAACGTCACTTTCGGGTGCTTGGGCGTGAAATTAACGTGATTTGTGGTGCTCGGCGGGGAAAAACGGGCCAAAGCGGCTAGACTGGGACTAGCTCTGCCGCGGAACTAGCATGACCATCTCAGTTAGGAGCGCCTAACTGGAATGACAGTGTGCGCGTGCATCAAGATGAAGTCTGGCGAGAGGAGTCCCAGTGAGCAATGTGGACAGCTTCGGTGCCAAGGGCGTACTTGACGTCAATGGAACCGAATACGAAATTTACCGACTGAACAAGGTCGAAGGCTCGGACAGCCTTCCCTACAGCTTGAAGGTTCTGCTGGAGAACCTGCTTCGCACCGAAGACGGCGCGAACATCACCAAGGACCACGTCAACGCGCTGGGCCAGTGGGATCCCTCGGCCCAGCCGAACGTCGAGATCCAGTTCACCCCGGCCCGCGTGCTGATGCAGGACTTCACCGGTGTGCCCTGCGTCGTCGACCTGGCCACCATGCGCGAGGCCGTCGAGGACCTGGGCGGCGACGCCACCCGCGTGAACCCGCTGGCTCCGGCCGAGATGGTCATCGACCACTCCGTGCAGATCGACACCTTCGGCTTCGAGGGCGCCATCGAGCGCAACATGGAGATCGAATACCAGCGCAACGGTGAGCGCTACCAGTTCCTGCGCTGGGGCCAGACCGCGTTTGACGACTTCAAGGTCGTGCCCCCGGGCACCGGCATCGTGCACCAGGTCAACATCGAGTACCTGGCCCGCACCGTGATGACCCGTGAGGTCAACGGCGTGCTGCGCGCCTACCCGGACAGCTGTGTGGGCACCGACTCGCACACCACCATGGTCAACGGCATGGGCGTGCTGGGCTGGGGCGTGGGCGGCATCGAGGCCGAGGCAGCGATGCTCGGCCAGCCGGTCTCCATGCTGATCCCGCGCGTGGTCGGCTTCAAGCTCGCCGGCTCGATCCCGGCCGGCGCCACCGCCACCGACGTGGTGCTGACCATCACCGAGATGCTGCGCAAGCACGGCGTGGTGGGCAAGTTCGTCGAATTCTACGGTGAGGGCGTGGCCGAGGTGCCGCTGGCCAACCGTGCCACCATCGGCAACATGTCCCCGGAGTTCGGCTCCACCGCCGCCATGTTCCCGATCGACGACGTCACCCTGGACTACCTGCGCCTGACCGGGCGCAGCCAGGAGAACATCGACCTGGTCGAGGCCTATGCCAAGGAACAGGGCATGTGGCACGATCCGAGCCGCGAGATCCGCTTCAGCGAATACCTGGAGCTGGACCTGTCCACCGTGGTTCCCTCCATCGCCGGCCCGAAGCGTCCGCAGGACCGCATCGAACTCTCCAGCGCCAAGGAACAGTTCCGCAAGGACATCCACAACTACGTTTCGGATGCCACCGACGGCCAGGGTGTGGGACGTCCGTCCACCGCCGTGGAGGTCACCCGCGAGAACGGTGAGAAGTTCACCATCGACCACGGCCTGGTCTCGATCGCCTCCATCACCTCGTGCACCAACACCTCGAACCCCTCGGTGATGCTGGCCGCCGCCGTGCTGGCGCGCAACGCCGCCAACAAGGGCCTGAAGTCCAAGCCGTGGGTCAAGACCTCCGTCGCCCCGGGCTCCAAGGTCGTCACCGAGTACTACGAGAAGTCCGGCCTGCTGCCGTACCTGGAGAAGCTGGGCTTCTTCGTCGTCGGCTACGGCTGCACCACCTGCATCGGCAACTCCGGTCCGCTGGACGCCGAGATCTCCGAGGCCATCAACGCCAACGACCTGGCCGCCACCGCGGTGCTCTCCGGCAACCGCAACTTCGAAGGCCGCATCAACCCGGACGTGAAGATGAACTACCTGGCCTCCCCGCCACTGGTCATCGCCTACGCCCTGGCTGGCACCATGGACTTCGACTTCGAAACCGATGCCCTGGGCGTGGACGCGGACGGCAACGAGGTGTTCCTGAAGGACATCTGGCCTTCGCCGACCGAGGTCCAGCAGATCATCGACTCGTCGATCGACGAGGGCATGTTCGCCAAGGGCTACGAGGGCGTCTTCGACGGAGACGACCGCTGGCGCGCCCTGGAGACCCCGGAGGGTTCGACCTTCGAATGGGCCGAGGACTCCACCTACGTGCGCAAGCCCCCATACTTCGAGGGCATGACCAAGACCCCGGAACCGGTCTCGGACATCGAGGGCGCCCGCGTGCTGCTGAAGCTGGGCGACTCGGTCACCACCGACCACATCTCCCCGGCAGGTTCGTTCAAGTCGGACACCCCGGCTGGCCGCTACCTGATCGAGAACGGTGTGGACCGCAAGGACTTCAACTCCTACGGCTCGCGCCGTGGCAACCACGAGGTCATGATCCGCGGCACCTTCGCCAACATCCGCATCAAGAACCAGCTGCTGGACGGCGTTGAGGGTGGCTTCACCCGCGACTTCACCCAGGACGGCGCCCCGCAGTCCTTCGTCTACGATGCGGCGGAGAACTACAAGGCCGCCGGCACCCCGCTGGTGGTCCTGGGCGGCAAGGAATACGGTTCGGGCTCCTCGCGTGACTGGGCCGCCAAGGGCACCGCGCTGCTGGGTGTCAAGGCCGTGATCACCGAGTCCTTCGAGCGCATCCACCGCTCGAACCTGATCGGCATGGGCGTGCTGCCGCTGCAGTTCCCCGAGGGCGAGTCCGCGGACTCGCTGGGCCTGAGCGGCACCGAGGTCTTCTCGATCTCCGGCGTGACCGAGCTGAACAACGGCTCGACCCCGAAGACCGTGAAGGTCACCGCCACCGCCGAAGACGGCAAGGTCACCGAGTTCGACGCCGTAGTGCGCATCGACACCCCCGGTGAAGCCGACTACTACCGCAACGGCGGCATCCTGCAGTACGTGCTGCGCCAGATCGCTGCCGCCAACTAAGGCGGACGCGGTACGGTCACACCGTCACCGGAACACCCCGCAGGGGCCCGAAGCCGCATGGCTTCGGGCCCCTGCGGGCCTTTAAGCCTGGCCACCGGCCTCCTTTGAGCCTGCTGGCGCTGCCGGACCGGGCGGGGGAGAAAGGCCAGGGCCCCGTGGCCGGCACCTTCACGGTGCCGGCCCCTGGGCTCTCAGTGTCCTCGGGGAACCGGCTAGTTCGCGGAGAACAAGAGGCTCACGTTCTGCCCGCCGAAGCCGAAGGAATTGGTGATCGCATGCTCCAGGTGCACCGCCCGCGGGGCGCAGGTGACCACGTCCAGCTGGATCTGCTCATCCATTCTGCCCACGTTGCGGGTCGGCGGCACCTGCTGCTCCTCCAGGGCCTGGATGGTGATGATGGCCTCCACCGCGCCGGCGGCGCCGACCAGGTGGCCGATGGCGCCCTTCGGCGCGGTCACCACCGGAGCGTGGCCGAAGACCTCATTGATGGCCCCGGACTCGCTCAAATCCCCCACGCTGGTGGCCGTGGCGTGCGCGTTGACGTGTCCCACCTGGGCGGGCTGGATCCCGGCGTGCGCAATGGCCCGGCGCATGGCGCGCACCTGGCCGGCCCCGGTGGGGTCCGAGGCCGTGATGTGGTACGCGTCCGAGGTGATGCCCCACCCGGTCAGCCGGGCCCGCACGCGGGCCTGGCGGGCGGCGGCGTGCTGCTCGGATTCCAGGATCACCACCCCGGCGCCCTCGCCGAGCACAAAGCCGGCCCGGTCCGCGGAGAACGGCCGGGAAAGCTCGGCGGCCGGACGCTCATCGGGCTTGGCCAGTGCCTGGGCCTGGCCGAAGGCGGCGACGGTGAGCGGGGCGACCGCTGCCTCCGCGCCCCCGGCGATCACCACGTCCGCTTCCCCGGAGGCGATCAGCCGGGCAGCGCTCGCCACGGCCTCCGCCCCGGCGGCGCAGGCGCTGACCGGGGTATAGGTCCCGGCCTTGGCACCGTAGGCCATGGCCACCTGCGCGCTGGCGGCATTGGCCATCAGCATCGGCACGGTGCGCGGGGAGACCCGCCGCGGCCCGGAATTGTGCAGCACCTCTTCCTGGGCCAGCAGCGTGGTCAGCCCGCCGATACCGGTGCCGATGACCACCGCCAGGCGTTCGGGGTCGACCTCATCCAGGCCGGCGTCTTCCCAGGCCTCCTGCGCGGCGAGCAGGGCGAACTGCTGGGACCGGTCCAGTCGGCGTGACTTTGGCCGGCCCAGCAGCTGTTCCATGTCCACGGTGACCGCCGCGGCCACCGCAGTGCCCGGTCCGGCGGCGCGGAAGCGTTCATCCTCCAGGGTGCCGATCCCCGACTCCAGGGCGTTCAGCCCCTCCCACAACTGCTGGGCTCCGCGGCCCAGCGGGGTGATCGCGCCGTATCCGGAAACCACAACATTGGCCATGAATCATCCTTCTTGTATGGGAAACAAGTCTTATTGGTTTGTCTAGACTATACCCATGAGTCAGCCGCAGCGAGTCAGCAGTCATACGGGCAAGCAGGTGCGCGGTTCGGTGACCCGCTCCCGGATCCGGGCCAGCGCCGTAGAGCTCTTCGCCCGCTTCGCCCCCGAGGACGTCACCGTCTCGCGCATCGCCACCCACGCCGGGGTCTACCCGAACCAGATCACCCACCATTTCGGGTCCAAGGACGGGCTCTACGTGGACGCCGCGTTCTCGCTGCTGCTGCGGGATTCGGCGCGCCTGCGTTCCCTCTCCCGCCGGGCCTCCAGCCCGCAGTCATTTGTGAGCGCCCTGGCCCGCACCGCACTGGCCGTGCCCTCCACCCCGATGGTGGTCACCGCGCTGGGCATGGGGCGGGCGAACACGTCCGTGCAGCCGAGCCTGGTGGCCGGCATGAAGGTCCTCTTCCGCCAGTCCACCCGCTATGTGGAGACGGTGCTGGAGGACAAGGCCTGGCACATGCCCAAGTCCGTGGAAAAGGAAGTACGCACCTTCTGGAGCACCGTGTTCGGCGCCGTGCTGCTCAGCCAGGCCGGCTTCCAGGGGGTGCCCTCGGACCTGGACGTGGCGGCCATGGTGAGCATCGACCGCAACTAGCGCCGCGGCCACGGCCCCTGCCGCGGGGAACCGGTGCTGGTCCTAGCGCAGGGGGGTGCTGGCCTCGGCGAGCAGGCGTTCATGCACGGCCGTGATGGTGGAGGAGACCTGCTGCTCGGCGATCACCAGGTCTGCCAGCCCCGCTACCGGGTGCGAGCCGACGCACACCGAGAACCGGGCGGCCGTGAACAGCTGGGCATCGTTCGCGTCATTTCCGAAGGCCACGAACGGCCCGGCAAGCCACTGCGCGGCGGCCTCGGCCTTCGTCGTGCGCCCGGGGGAGAGGTCGATCAGCCCCTGCCCAGTGTGCCGGTGCGCCACCAGCTGCAGGCGCGAGAGGCAGTCAAGCACTTGCGGTGCGTCGCTGAACAGCAGGACCTTGCAGTACCGCTTCAGGTGCCGTCGCGGCAGGTTGTGCGCCAGCCCGCCCGGATCCACCTGTCGGCGCAACCGGTGTCCGGTCGGGCCGGTATAGCTGTAGTCCCATGGGGAGTCGATCAGGTAGGCCAGCTGGTGCCGCTCAATGATCGCATCTAGTTCGCGGCGGTCCACTTCGCCAAAGCTCCGGGCCGCGCCCTGCCGTCCGTGTCGCACCAGGGCCCCATTGGCCCCGATCAACAGGTGCCCATGCCAGGCCGCCGGCAACAGGGGCAGCATGTCCCGGATGGGACGGGCCGAGGCAAATGCCACCGGCCGTCCCGCGGCGATGACCCTGTCAATGGCGCGGATGATCGGCGCGGCAACACTGACGCCGTCAAAGCACAGGGTGCCGTCCAAATCGAAAACCATGCTGGGGGCAACGCTGCTCATCCACCCATTCTAAAAGAGCCGAGGGTAGCCAACTTCATGGCCCGCTGATTCGCGTGCGGCCGCGCCGTGGCGGATAATGGAACAGGTCGGTGCGCGGCTATACTTTTGCTTTCGCGCGGAATTGCTGCCGCACGGACTGGTAGTGTCCGTTATGGGCGAGAATGTAAAGGGGATGACCGTGTCTTTATTGAAGACCATTAAGAAGCCTGGCGATCTGCGGGCCCTGTCCCTGGCGCAAATGGAGGAACTGGCCGCGGAAATCCGGGCCTTTTTGATCGACAACGTCGCGCGCACCGGCGGACACCTGGGACCGAACCTGGGCGTGGTGGAACTGACCCTGGGCATCCACCGGATCTTCGACTCGCCGACCGACTCCATCGTCTTCGACACCGGCCACCAGTCCTATGTGCACAAGCTGCTCACCGGGCGCCAGAACTTCGCCACCCTGCGCCAGCAGGGCGGGTTGTCCGGATACCCGGACCGCGGGGAATCCGAACACGACATCGTCGAATCCTCGCACGCCTCCTCGTCCCTGTCCTGGGTCGATGGCATTTCCCGGGCCTACAAGCTCGGTGGGGAAACCGAACGCTACGCCGTGGCGCTGGTCGGGGATGGCGCGCTGACCGGCGGGATGGCCTGGGAAGCGGTGAACAACATCGCCGCGGACAAGGACCGCAAGGCGGTCATCGTGGTCAACGACAACGGCCGCTCCTACGCCCCGACCATCGGGGGCCTGGCCAACCAGCTCTCCGGGCTGCGCCAGCAGCTGGACAAGGTGCGCACCCACCCGGCCTATGAGACCGCGATGGACAAGCTCAAGGACAAGCTCAAGGACTCCGGCGCGGTGGGCAAGTTCACCTACAAGTCGCTGCACGCCACCAAGAAGGGCATCAAGGACTGGTGGGCACCCCAGGGCCTGTTCGAGGACCTGGGCATCAAGTACATTGGCCCGATCGACGGGCACAACCAGGCCGCGGTCGAAGAGGCGCTGTTGCAGGCCCGCCAGTATGCCGGGCCGGTGCTGGTGCACGCAATGACCGAGAAGGGGCACGGCTACGCCCCGGCCGTGCGCGACGAGGCCGACCAGTTCCACGCGGTGGGGGTGATCGACCCGCAGACCGGCGTCCCGGTCGCCGCCCCCGGCTCGCAGAGCTGGACCAGCGTCTTTGGCGAGGAGATCGCCAAGGTCGCCCAGGAGCGCTCCGACGTGGTGGCCATCACCGGGGCCATGCTGCAGCCGGTGGGACTGAAGAAGATGGCCCAGGCCTACCCGGAACGCGTGATCGACGTGGGCATCGCCGAACAGCACGCCATGACCACGGCGGCCGGACTGGCCTTCGGGGGCCTGCACCCGGTGGTGTGCGTGTACGCCACCTTCCTGAACCGGGCGTTCGACCAGCTGCTGATGGACGTGGCGCTGCACAAGGCCGGGGTGACCATCGTGCTGGACCGGGCCGGCGTCACCGGGCCCGACGGGCCCAGCCACCACGGCATGTGGGATATGGCGCTGACCCAGATCGTCCCGAACCTGCACCTGGCCGCGCCGCGCGACGCCACCCGGCTGCGCCAGGAGCTGCGTGAGGCGCTGGCCATCGAGGACGCGCCCAGCGTGGTGCGCTTCTCCAAGGGATCGGTGGGCCCGGAGATCGAGGCCATCGACCAGCTGCCCGGCGGGGTGGACGTGCTCGCCCGGCTCGGGGACCGTTCGGCCCCGGACGTGCTGATCGTCTCCGTTGGCGCGATGAGCGAACTGTCCCTGGATGTGGCGCAGCGGCTGAACAGCCAGGGCGTGTCGGTGACCGTGGTGGACCCGCGCTGGGTGCTGCCGGTCCCGCAGTCGGTGGTGTCCCTGGCCGCCCGCCACCGGATCGTGGTGTGCATCGAGGACGGGGTGCGCGCCGGCGGCATCGGCTCACGGCTGCGCACCGAGATGCGGGCCGCCGGGGTGGACACCGCGCTGAACGAGGTCGGCCTGCCCACCGAGTTCCTGGCCCACGGCTCACGCGCCGAGGTGCTTGAACGGGTGGGGCTCACCGCCCAGCAGGTCGCCCAGGACACGCTCGCCCAGGTGCTGGGCACCAAGGTGCCCTTCGCCCGCCCGCTGCCCGGCCAGGACCTGCCCACCGGCCAGATCCCCAAACTGTGAACGCCGTGTCCTGCCCGATCGGACTCTCCCGCACCCCCGGCCAACCCCGCCTGGGCCAGCTGGTGGTGGCGCGCGCCTGGAAATACGACGGCACCCCGCACTGGGTGGTGCCCGGCTACCTGCTGGGCTCGGACGAGTACGGCTACTGGATTTTCCAGTCCGAAGGCTCCCTGGTCTCCCGGCCCGGACGCGCCCACCTGGCCGCCTGCGACGCCCTGTGCCTGATCCCGCACACCGGCTCCTGGGTTGGCACCTTCTACGACAACCCGGGCGAAGACGTGGACGTCTACCTGGACATCTCCACCCGCATCGGCTGGCAGACGCTGCCCACCGGGGGCTGGGAAGTGAACTCGATCGACATGGACCTGGATGTGATCCGCTCCAACTCCCGCGGCCTGTTCCTGGATGACGAGGACGAGTTCGAGGAACACGCGCGCACCATGGGCTACCCCGGGCCGCTCATCGAACAGATGCGCAACAGCGCCGCGGAGCTAATGGCCGCGGTCCGCGCCGACCAGCCGCCCTTCAACCGGCAGTACCGCGCGACCTGGCTGGAGAGGGCCACCGAGCTGCGCGCACCGAATCCGAACCTGAGCGAAACCAAGGACCACTGACTATGGCAATCATCCGCACCTACCATCTGGACGAGAAGAACCAGCTGCACTTCCGGGAAGCCTGGTACCAGCAGTTCGAAAACGAGGACCTGGGACAGTTCGTCATCAACCACGGGGCGGTCGGCCACCAGTCCAAGACCAGTTCGGTGCAGGATGTGGACATGGAACGGGCCGATGAACTGTTCGCCGGCTTCCTGGAACAGTGCCAGGCCGACGGCTACGCCCCGATCCCGGAGCAGGAGCAGTCCTGGGTGATCGTGCAGTACGCACTGAAGAGCGCGGCCGGCACCGAACGCGACCGCTACCTGGAACACAAGGCCAGCGACGCGCTGACCTCCCATCTGGCCTGGCGTGGGCTGGGCACCGTGGAATCCAGCGACTTTGCCCCGCACAAGCTGAACATCCGGATCCTGACCCCGGCCCCGAAAAAGGCCGTGGCCGCCGTGAAGGTGTGCATCCGCGAGGCCAAGCTGGACTTCACCAAGATGACGATCGCCACCGCCGGCTACGACGGGCTGCAGGCCGCCAAGGCGGTCCACCCGCTGCCGCCCAAGCCGTTCTCGCTGACCTAGCCCGCCAACCGGCACCGCCGGGAGTACCACCTGGCGCGAAACACCCCCGAAGAGGAGACATGGAGCAAAGCAAGAGCGGGCCCGACGCCACCGGGCGGCGCACCTCCCGCATGGGCGAGAGCCGGGCACCGATGCACCTGGTGTTCCAGGCCAGCATCGGGGTGATCCTGGGACTCGGGCTGGTGCAGGTCATCGCCCTGCCGCCGGCGGAACTGGCGCTGACCGGCGTGATCATCAGCATCGTGGCCTGGGCCGTGGAGCACGGCGTGCAGTGGTCCACCGCCAACCTGCGCACCACCGCACGGATCATGCTGGTGCTCAAGCTCGTCTCGCTGATCGGCTTCACCATCTGCGTCAGCGCGCTGGTGAGCCTGCTCGGCTAATGGCGCCACGGACCGCACGGGACGCAACCATGGAGCGCCCACCGGCGGCGAGCCCGCGCCGGAACCGCTGGGGCTGGCCGGGCTGGCGCGCCGCCGCGCTGGTGGCCGGCCAACTGCTGTTCGGACTGGCGCTGGGCATCGCCCTGGCCAGGCTGATGCGGATGCCCGAGGAGCAAAAGGCGCTGATCGGCACGCTGACCACGCTGGTGACCTGGCTGGCCGACGAGGCGTTCACCCTGCCGGGCAAGGACACCCGCAGCGGAAGTATCATTCACGCCAGCCTGCGGATGATCGCGCTGGTCGGCTTCATCCTGGCCCTGCAGTCCCTGGCCGTCCTGAACGGGTGGAACGGCTAGAGGCCCCACCACGGTGCCCCGGCGGGCACGCAGCCCCAGACTGGGCGCAACACGGAAACCAGGCGGACGGCGCACATGCTAAGGCCCCGGCCGGCTCCCACAACGGGTAGCCGGCCGGGGCCGTTCAGCATGGTGCCGGGGCAGGGTTCCTAGTCGGTGCCGGCGTCGAACGCGGCACTTTCGATGATCCGGTCCTGGGCCAGCTCCTCGCTTTCCACCGGGGAAACCTCGGCGATGGCCTCGGCGCCGCCGGTCTCCAGGGCGCCGACCAGATCGGCGGTGTGCCCACCGACCAGGCCCATGGTGGCGTACTGCTCCAGGCGTCCACGCGAGTCGGCGATGTCCAGGTTGCGCATGGTCAGCTGGCCGATGCGGTCCAGCGGGCCGAACGCGGCGTCGCCCACGCGCTCCATCGAGAGCTTGTCCGGGTGGTAGCTCAGGTTCTCCCCGGCGGTGTCCAGGATCGTGTAGTCGTCCCCGCGGCGCAAACGCAGGGTGACGGTGCCGGTGATCGCCGAGCCGATCCAGCGCTGGATCGATTCGCGCAGCATCAGCGACTGCGGGTCCAGCCAGCGGCCCTCGTACATCAGGCGGCCCAGGCGGCGGCCCTCGTTGTGGTAGCTGGCCACGGTGTCCTCGTTGTGGATCGCGTTGACCAGGCGCTCGTAGGCGATGAACAGCAGCGCCATGCCCGGGGCCTCGTAGATGCCGCGCGACTTGGCCTCGATGATGCGGTTCTCGATCTGGTCGCTCATGCCCAGGCCGTGGCGTCCACCGATCAGGTTCGCCTCGTTGACCAGGGCGACCGGGCTGCTGAACTCCTGGCCGTTGATGGCCACCGGGCGTCCGGCCTCGAAGGTGATCGACACGTCCTCGGACTTGATCTGCACCGACTCGTCCCAGAACTTCACGCCCATGATCGGTTCGACCGATTCCAGCGAGGTGTCCAGCAGCTCCAGGGTCTTCGCCTCGTGGGTGGCGCCCCAGATGTTCGCATCGGTCGAGTAGGCCTTCTCGGCGGAATCGCGGTACGGGAAGCCGTGGGCGACCATCCACTCGCTCATTTCCTGGCGTCCGCCCAGTTCGTGCACGAAGTTCGGGTCCAGCCACGGCTTGTAGATCTGCAGCCGCGGGTTGGCCATCAGCCCATAGCGGTAGAAGCGCTCAATGTCGTTGCCCTTGTAGGTTGAGCCGTCGCCCCAGATGTCCACGCCGTCTTCACGCATGGCGCGCACCAGCAGGGTGCCGGTGACCACGCGGCCCAGGGGAGTGGTGTTGAAGTAGGACTTGCCGCCGGAACGGATGTGGAAGGCGCCGCAGGCCAGGGCCGCGAAGCCCTCCTCGACCAGGGCCGGCTTGCAGTCGACCAGGCGTGGGGCCTCGGCCCCGTATTCCAGGGCGCGGCCCGGAACGGCGTCGATGTTCGGCTCGTCGTACTGGCCCAGATCCCCGGTGTAGGTGTAGGGGATGGCGCCGTTGTGGCGCATCCAGGCGACGGCAACGGAGGTGTCAAGGCCGCCGGAGAAGGCGATTCCGACGCGTTCTCCGACTGGAAGGTTAGTGAGGACTTTAGACATGTATCCAGCATAGTGGATAAATATGCAATGTAGTGAATTTTGACCGAAATATCTCCGTGACCTCATCCGAACCGATAGGTTGGAAGCAGGGTCCGGCGCGCCGCGGCGCGCTGGAGAAGAAATCAGAGGCAGACCACCGCTGCAGCACCTCGGGCCGCCCGCCGGCCGCCGACGGGATCCGGGCGCGGTGGTGGGTGACCGCGGGCAGCAGCAGCGCGCCCGCCAAGGAGGGAACATGGAATTCCGTCAGCTGGGACACAGCGGGTTGAGCGTGTCAGTGGTCGGCCTGGGGTGCAACAACCTCGGCCGGGCCGGGACCGCCACCGAGGACCAGGCAGGAACCGATGGGGTGGTCCACGCGGCACTGGATGCCGGGATCACGCTGTTCGACGTCGCGGACATGTACGGCAAGCAGCCCGGCCTGTCCGAGCAGCGGCTGGGCAAGGCGCTGGGAAAGCGCCGCGACGAGGTGGTGCTGGCCACCAAGTTCGGCCTGGACATGCAGGGGGTGAACGGACCGGACTTCGGGGCCCGGGGCTCGCGGCGCTACATCATGCGCGCGGTGGAGGCCTCCCTGCGCCGGCTGGGAACAGAGTACATCGACCTCTACCAGTTCCACACGCCGGATCCCAATACGCCGATCGATGAGACGCTGCGCGCGCTGGATGATCTGGTCACCTCCGGCAAGGTGCGCTACATCGGGCACTCGAACCATGCCGGCTGGCAGATCGCCCAGGCCGAGTACGTGGCCCGGCAGCTCGGATCCCACCGCTTCATCTGCGCCCAAAACCACTACAACCTGCTCGACCGGCGGGCCGAGCTGGAGGTGCTGCCGGCGGCGCGCCAATTCGGGCTCGGGGTGCTGCCCTACTTCCCGCTGGCCAACGGCCTGCTGACCGGAAAATACTCCAAGGGCAGTGCACCGAAGGGCAGCCGGCTGACCCACGCCCGCCAGCACCTGCTGGAAACCAGCGACTTCGAACAGCTGCAGCGCTTCGCCGATTTCGCCGCCGAACGGGAGCTGAGCCCGGTGCAGCTGGCCTTCTCCTGGCTGGCCGCCCAGTCCCCGGTGGCCTCGGTCATCGCCGGGGCGACCCGCCCGGAACAGGTCACCGCGAACGCCCAGGCCGTGCGCTGGGTGCCCACCGCTGCCGAGCGTGAGCAGCTGGACGAGATCTTCCCCAGCCCGCAGCGCGTCGCACTGTTCTAGCCCCGCGGCACGGCCCGGCGCCGCGGGTGGGACGCGTGGGGGGACAAGGGGACGGCCAGGGGCCGGGACCGGCTTTTTGGGCCGGCCCCGGCCCCTGGCCGTTGCATCTCGCGGTGTGGGGCCTAGTCTTCGGCCGGGACGTAGACCAGGATGTTGCCCTGCTCGATGGTGCAGGCGAAGCGGGTCAGCGCGCCCTTGGCCGGGCCCTCGGTGGCGGTGCCGTCCAGCGGGTCAAAGTGCGAGCCGTGGCAGGCGCAGTAGAAGTCCGTCTTGGCCGGGGACTTCACGCCCACCGCGCAGCCCTGGTGGGTGCAGATGTTCGAGTACGCCAGCACGGTCTGCTCGTCCTGGCGGTAGAGCAGCACCCCGACGTCCGCGCCGGAGGGGTCCTTCGCGGCGACCTGGGCACGGGACTTGACCGGCAGGTCCTTGGCGGGCAGGACCACCTGTCCCTCGCCGCTGGGCTCGGGGACCGGCCCGGGGGCGTTGACCGGGGCCTCGGAGCGTCCATCCCCGCAGGCGCTCAGCGTGGCGGTGGCTCCGAACAGGGCGGTGGCGCACATGATGGTGCGGCGATCTGGGCGAACGGCGTCAGTCATGCCTTCCATTCTTCCAGAGAAAACCCCGCCCGGGAAAAGCGCCGGGCGCCCAACGCGCACAGCCCCGGCACCCCCGCGCGCTGCGGGTGTACCGGGGCGGTGCGCCTGCTGGCGCAGGGACGGGTTAGGCGTGGAACTTCTTGCCGTTCACCCGCTGCGAGGCGCCGATCTGGTCAAGGTACGGGGTGATCCCGCCCAGGTGCATCGGCCAGCCGGCGCCGGTGATCATGCACAGGTCCACGTCCTGCGGCGCGGCGACGACCCCTTCCTCCAGCAGCAGGCCGATCTCCTCGGCCAGGGCGTCCTGAACCCGGGTGAGCAGCTGCTCGGCGGTGGAGGGCTGGTCCCCGAAGCTCATGACCTGCAGCGCCTTCGGGTCGATGACCTGGTTGCCCTGCTCGTCCTTCACCCACAGCGCGGTGATCTTCGCGTCGATCAGCGCCTGCAGGTTGCCCGAGACCTTGAAACGCTCCCCGAACGCCGCGTGCAGCGATTCGTTCACATGCTGCGCCACCGGCAGCCCGACCATCGCCAGCAGCGTGAACGGACTCATCGGCAGGCCCATCGGCTGCAGCGCGCTGTCCGCGGTCTGCGCGTCGGTGCCCTCATCGTACGCGGCCTGCACCTCGCTCATCAGCCGCAGCAGCACCCGGTTGACCACGAACGCGGCCGAGTCGGTGGTGCGCACGCAGGTCTTGCGCAGCGACTTGCCCAGCACGAACGCGGTGGACAAGGTCGCCTCGTCGGTCCACTCGGTGGCCGCGATCTCCAGCAGCGGCATGACGGCCACGGGATTGAAGAAGTGGAACCCGACCAGGCGTTCGGGGTGCTTCAGGTCCCGGCCCATCTCGGTGACCGAGAGCGAGGAGGTGTTGGTGGCCAGGATGCACTCGGGGGAGACCACGGCCTCCACCTCGGCGAACACCTGCTTCTTCACGCTCAGCTCCTCGAACACCGCCTCGATGACGAAGTCGGCGTCGGCGAACGCGTCCTTGGTCACCGAGCCGGAGACCAGGGCCTTGGCACGGTTGACCGCGTCGGCGCCCATCCGGCCCTTGGCGCCCAGCTTGTCGATCTCCCCGTGGATGTAGCCAAGGCCCTTGTCGATGCGGGACTGGTCCAGGTCGGTGAGCACCACCGGCACGTTCAGCCGGCGCACGAACAGCAGCGCCAGCTGGCTGGCCATCAGCCCGGCCCCGACCACGCCGACCTTGGTCACCGGCTTGGCCAGCTTCCTGTCCGGCGCCCCGGCCGGACGCTTGGAGCGGCGCTGGACCAGGTCCAGGAACGCGTAGATGGTGTTGTGGAACTGGTGGGTGGCCATCAGTTCGGTCAGTGCCTCGATTTCCAGCTGCGCGGAGTGCTTCTGGCTCTTGCCGATCCCGGCGCGGAAGACCTCCAGCGCCTTGTACGGGGCCGGGGCGGCGCCGTGGACCTTGGCGTCGACGAACTTTTCGGCCTCATCGGCGGCGGCGTGGAAGCGGGCGGCGACCTGCGGGTCCGCGTCATCCACCGCATTCGGGCGTTGCACGGTGCGCTGGCCGGTGAGCACCTCATCGGCGAAGCCCAGGGACTGCTCCAGGAAGTCGGCCGGCTCGTACAGCGCATCGGCGGCTCCCAGCTTGTAGGCCTGTGGGCCGGAGAGGGTGCGGTTGTTGTTCCAGGGGTTCTGGATGATCACCTTCAGGCCCTCCTCGGGCCCGATCAGCCGCGGCAGGCGGTAGATGCCGGCCCAGCCCGGGATCAGGCCCAGGAAGGACTCGGGCAGCCCCAGCGCCCCGGCCGTGGTGGACACGGTGCGGTAGGTGCAAGCCAGCGCGATCTCCATGCCGCCGCCCAGCGCCAGGCCGTTGATGAAGCAGAAGGTCGGCACCCCCAGATCGGCCAGCAGGTCGTAGGTGGCGTGGCCCAGGCTCGCCATCGCCCGGGCGTCCTCGGCACGCTGCAGCTCGGTGACCGAGGACAGATCCGCGCCGGCGATCAGGAAGTACGGCTTGCCGGTCACGGCCACCGCATCGATCTGCCCCTCGGCGGCGCGCTGCTTCAGCTCGGTGAGCAGTGCGCGCAGCTCCAGCAGCGAATTCGGGCCCAGGGTGGTGGGGCGCTTGTGGTCCAGCCCGTTGTCCAGGGTGATCAGCACCAGCTTCTTGCCGCTGGGCAGGGTCAGCTCCTGGCTGAGCGAATGGGTGACGATCTCGTCCTTCTTCAGTTCGGCGACGGCCGAAAAGTCCTGCGTATCCTGTGTCATGCTCTTCTCCTAAGCCTTGGTCCCGAAGTCCTGGTGGTGCGGGTTCTCCCAGATCACCGTGCCGCCCATGCCCAGGCCGATGCACATGGTGGTGATGCCGTAGCGTACCGAGGGGTCCTCCTGGAACTGGCGGGCCAGCTGGGTCATCAGCCGCACCCCGGAGGAGGCCAGCGGGTGGCCCACCGCGATCGCCCCGCCGTAGCGGTTGACCCGCTCATCGTCCTGGTCGATGCCGTAGTAGTCCAGGAAGGAGAGCACCTGCACGGCGAAGGCCTCGTTGATTTCAAACAGGCCGATGTCCTCGATGCCCAGTCCCGCCTTGGCCAGCGCCTTTTCGGTGGCCGGCACCGGGCCGTAGCCCATCACGTCCGGCTCCACCCCGGCGAAGGCGAAGGAGACCATGCGCATCTTGGGGGCCAGGCCCAGTTCGCGGGCGGCCGCGGCGCTGCTGAGCAGTGCGGCGGTGGCCCCGTCGTTCAGCCCGGCCGCGTTGCCGGCGGTGACCCGGCCGTGCGCGCGGAACGGGGTGCGCAGCTGTTCCAGGTCCTCGATCGTGGTGCCCGGCCGCGGCGGCTCATCGGCGGTGTTCAGCTGCCAGCCTTCCCCGGGGCGGCGGGAGGCCACCGGCACCAGGTCCGGCTGGATCTGGCCGGACTCATAGGCGGCGGCCAGCTTGGACTGGCTGGCCACGGCGTAGCGGTCGGCGCGTTCCTTGGTGATGGCCGGGAAGCGGTCGTGCAGGTTCTCTGCGGTGTTGCCCATGTTCAGCGCCTGCGGGTCCACGATCTTCTCGGCCAGGAAGCGCGGGTTCGGGTCGGCCCCGGCCCCCATCGGGTGGTTGCCCATGTGTTCCACGCCGCCGGCGATCACCACGTCGTAGGCGCCGAAGGCGATGCCCCCGGCGGTGCTGGTCACCGCGGTCATCGCCCCGGCGCACATGCGGTCGATGGCGTAGCCGGGCACGGACTTGGGCAGCCCGGAGAGCAGTGCGACGGTGCGTCCGATCGTCAGGCCCTGGTCGCCGGTCTGGGTGGTGGCGGCCATGGCCACCTCGTCGACCTTCTCGGCCGGGACGTTGGGGTTGCGGCGCAGCAGTTCGCGCACCGTCTTCACGGCCAGGTCATCGGCGCGCATGCCATGGTAGATGCCCTTTTCGCCGGCTTTGCCGAAGGGTGTGCGCACTCCGTCGATGAAGACGACGTCGCGGTCGTCGAGGGCTGCGTGCACTGTCGGATCGTTAGCACTCACCGTGTGGCTCCTTGTTGTGGTCGGTCGAATCCGAGGTCTCGGAAGATCGGAGGGGTTCTGTGACCCACAACATATGTTACTTAGCGGTAACTTGAAGTGCAAGTGCGCTGCATCACGCGCCGCGCGCGCGAGGCAGCCGCCCCGGCGGGACGGATACAACTAACGGCCGCACCCCTTGCTCCCGGGGCGCCGGGAGCAAGGGGTGCGGCCGCATGGACCATCGGCGCCAAGACGCCGGCCCCGGGGCTACTTGGCCAGTGCGGTGGCCAGCGGTGCGCGCAGCAGTTCGCGTTGCCAGGGGCGCGCGCCAAGCTGCTCCAGGGCCTCCTCGACGGCCGGGGCGGAGGCCGGGGTCGGCGGCTCCCACGCCAGCTGGCGCAGGTACTTGGGGGTGATCAGGTTCTCGGCCGGAATGTTCCAGGCCTCGGACACCTCGCTGACCGCCGCCTTGGCGGCCCCCAGCCGGTCGGCGGCGGCCGGGTTCTTCTCGGTCCAGGCCCGCGGGTTGGGCAGCCCATTGCCGGCCTGGCGCAGATCCGGCACGTCTTGGGTGCGCTTGCCGCGGGAGATCGCATCCAGCCAGCGCGGGGCGTCGCGCTTGGCGCTGCGCCCATGGAAGCCGGGGATCTGCAGCAGCTGCGGCACCGAGCTGGGACGGTGCTGCACGGCCACCATGATCGCCGAGTCCGACAACAGCCGCCCGGGGGCGACGTCGCGGCTGCGGGCCAGGGCATCACGGGCCAGCCACAGCTCGCGGGCGATCGCCAGCGCCCGGCGGTTCTTCAGCTTGTGGATCCCCGAAAGCCGGCGCCACGGTTCGGCCGACGGTTCGGCCTCGGGCATGGTGCGCACGTATTCGAACTCCTGGCGCGCGAACTCCAGCTTGTGCTGCTCGGCCAGCACCGCCTCCATGCGCTCGCGCAGATCCAGCAGCACCTCCACGTCCAGCGCCGCATAGTTCAGCCAGGATTCGGGCAGCGGGCGGGTGGACCAGTCCACCGCCGAATGCTCCTTGGCCAGCTTCAGGTTCAGCAGCTGCGCGACCATGGTGCCCAGCGCCACGCGCGGGAATCCGGCCAGCCGCCCGGCCAGTTCGGTGTCAAAGAGTTCATCGGGGTAAAGTCCCTCGGCGTGCAGGCAGGGCAGATCCTGGGTGGCGGCGTGCAGCACCCAGGCCTCGCTGTTCACGAAGTCCGCCAGCGGCTGCAGCGTGTCCAGCTCCTCCGGGTCGATCAGCCAGGTCCCGGCCCCCTCGCGGCGCAGCTGGATCAGGAAGGCGCGCTGCCCGTAGCGGAACCCGCTGGCCCGCTCGGTGTCCACGGCCAGCGCCCCCTGCCCGCCGCGCAGTGCGCGAATCGCCCGGTTCAGGCCCGGGGCGGTGTTGATGACTTCCGGGATGCCCTCGCTCGGGGCGCTGAGCGGCACCAGCACCGGTTCGGCTGGCTGCGGCCCCTTCACGGGGTCGGCGGGCGCGCCGTTGGCGGCGGAGACGGGGGTGGGGTGTGTGCTGGAGGTGGGTTCAGGACTGCTCATGATAGCCCCATTCTACGACCGGGCCCGGCGGTGGAGGGGCAAAGGTGACCAAGCGGGCACGGCGCGCCCGGTGCGTGCTGCGGCGCGGCAGGCTAGCTCAGGCGGCGCAGCGGCAGCTGCTCGACGCCCTCGGGCAGCGGGGGAAGCCCGGCAAAAGTGCAGACCATGTCCGCCCAGGCGCTCAGGTGCGCCCCCAGGTCCTCAGTGGCGGGGGACCAGGAGACCCGCAGTTCGATGTCCACGCTGGTCTCGTCGGTGGCCATTTGCCCGAAGGATTCGGAAATCACCCGGGTGGCGGTACCGCCGGCCGAGTGGTAGCCGGCCTGCCGGCCGCGCAGCGCGTCCTCAAACCAGCTCCAGGCCACGGAGGAGAGCATCGTGTCCTGGCCCATGTCCTCTTCCATGCGGGCCCGGATGTAGGTGACCACCCGGAAGGTGCCGTTCCACAGGTCCTGGCTGGTCGGGTCGTAGAGCAGCACGAAGCGGCCGGTGGCCAGGGAATGGTGTTCTTCCAGCAGCGGGGTCTTGGCGAATTCCTGGCCGTATTGGCCGTGCAGTGAGCGTGAATGCTGTTCCACCTCGCCGCTCAGGGCCAGGGCGTAGGGCGCCAGGCGCAGCGGCGCCGGGATTTCGGCGATACGCAGCTCCTGGCGGACTTTGGCGCGCGAGAGTTCCTCCAGGGCCCGGCGGAAGGCCTGGGGAACGGGCTTTTGCTGTTGCTCGCGGTTCACATTTCAGAGTCTAAGGCGCACCGTAACCGGGGTTGGGTTACGGCACGCCGGGAAGACCTATTTGGCGTGGTGGGCCGCCAGTTCGCTGTTCAGCGCCGCGATGAACGCCCGCACGTCATCCTCGGTGGTGTCAAAGGAGCACATCCAGCGCACGTGCCCGGCCGCGCGGTCCCAGTCGTAGAAGCGGAACGTCTCGCGCAGCTTGTCGGCCACGGCGTTGGGCAGCTGGGCGAAGACGCCGTTGGCCTGCACCGGGTAGACCAGTTCGGCGCCCTGCGAGCCCTGCACGGCCTGGGCCAGCAGCGCGGCCATGGCGTTGGAGTGGGAGGCCGAACGGTGCCACAAATCGGTGCCGTACAGCTCCAGCAGCTGGGCGGAAATGAAGCGCATCTTGCTGCCCAGCTGCATGTTCATCTTGCGCAGGTACTTCATGTCGGCGGCCAGTTCGGTGTGCAGGGTCAGCACGCCCTCGCCCAGCAGCATCCCGTTCTTGGTGCCGCCCAGGGACACGATGTCCACCCCCACGTCGGTGGTCAGCGCGCGCAGCGGCACCCCCAGGCTGGCCGCGGCGTTGCCCAGCCGCGAGCCGTCCAGGTGCACCCGCATGCCCTTGGAGTGGGCGTGGGAGGTGATCGCCTCGATCTCCTGCGGGGTGTAGACGGTGCCCAGTTCGGTGGCCTGGGTGATCGACACGGCCAGCGGCTGGGCGCGGTGCTCATCGCCCCAGCCCCAGGCCTCGCGGTCGATCAGCTCCGGGGTCAGCTTGCCGTCCTCGGCCTCCACCGGCAGCAGCTTCATGCCGCCGATGCGCTCGGGGGCGCCGTTTTCGTCGACGTTGATGTGCGCGGTGCTGGCACAGATCACCGCACCCCAGCGCGGCAGCAGCGACTGCAGGGCGGTCACGTTCGCCCCGGTGCCGTTGAACACCGGGAAGATCGCGGCCTGGGAGCCGAAGGTTTCGCGGGCCAGTTCATCGAGCTTGGCGGTGTAGTGGTCATCGCCGTAGGCACCCTGGTGCCCGCCGTTGGCGCGGGCGATCGCCTCAAGGATTTCGGGATGCACTCCGGAGTAGTTATCGGAGGCGAATCCGCGCAGGGTGGTGTCGTGGCTGATGCTCATTAGCGGTGCAATCCTTTGCGTTTGAGTCGGTTCTCTCAAAAAGACGGCTGTAGCGTGTCCCAATTCTCGTTCCAAGGACACGCTACAGCACGGTGGATGGTTGTGTGGGCGCGGGCAGTGCTAGTCGATTGCCGGCAGGTCCAGCCGCCGGCCGTTCAGCTGCCCGGCACTGGTGCCCAGCAGCCCCAGGGCCGCCTGGGCGACCGCATCCACATGGGTGAACCCGGCCAGCTTCGAGCCCGGGGCCTCCGGGCGCTGCTCGGTCAGCGCCTTGACCACCCAGATCACGGCCGCGGCCTGCGGGGCCTGCTTGGCAAAGGCGCGCGCGATGGCCTGGACCCAGAACTCGGCGGCCGCCTTCACCGACCCGTAGTTCGCATTCGAGGGGGTGGGGGTGGCCACCGCCTGCGAGCTGATGATCGCCAGGCGCCCGGCGGGGGAGTCCACCAGGTCCTGGTAGAAGGCGCGGGTGGTGTTGCGCAGCGTGGTCATCACCGAGCGGTGCAGGAAGTCGTAGTCCTGGCTGGACTGCCCGACGATGCCCTTGCCGCCGCGCCAGCCGCCGACCAGGTGGATCAGCGCGTCGATCCGCCCATGCTCGTCGTGCACCTGCTTGTCCAGGGACTGAACTTCGGTTTCGTCCCCCAAATCGGCCTGGTAGCGGGCCGTGGCGAAATCAAGGCGTTGCTCCAGGCGCTGCTGGTTGGAGCCGACCACCAGCACCCGCGCCCCGGCATCGGACAGGGCGCGGGCGGTGGCCACCCCGCTGGCGGAGGTGGCCCCGGCGATCAGGATCGTGCGATCGGCGATAGTTGTGTAATCCATACCCCGAGCCTAGATGAGGCTAGCGCCATACATGCCACGGGTGGACTCGATGGTCTGCTTCATCTTCTTGCTCAGCGCCTCGTAGAACATCGACAGCGGGAACTCGTCGTCCATCACCTGATCGGTGATCTCCCGCAGCGGCGCGGTCAGCGGCAGCGCGTCCGGGCCCTTGGCCCAGGTGGAGGCCGGGTGCGGGGTGACGGTGGTGGAGACCAGCTCGTAGGCGGCCAGCCAGTGCGCCAGCTTCGGGCGGTCGATGGACTTCCAGTACAGCTCGTCGATGGCGTCTCCCAGGGCGGAGACCACGGCCGGGACCTCGTCCCAGTCGATGGACAGCTTGGTGTCGGTCCAGTGCAGCACGTGGTTCTGGTGCATCCAGGCGAACAGCAGCTGCCCGCCCAGCCCGTCGTAGTTGCGCACCCGGCTGCCGGTGATGGCGAAGCGGAAGATCCGGTCGAAGATCACCGCGTACTGCACCAGCTTGGCGGTCTTGGCGGTGCGCTCATCGGCCTTGGCGTCGTTGGCGATCTTCACGCACTCGCGGAACGCGGTCAAATCGCAGCGCAGCTCCTCCAGCGAGTACAGGAAGTAGGGCATGCGCTGCTTGATCATGAACGGGTCGAAGGGCAGGTCCCCGCGCATGTGGGTGCGGTCGTGGATCAGGTCCCACATGATGAACGTGTCCTCGGCCAGCTGCTGGTCCTCCAGCAGTTCTGCGGCGTCCGCCGGCAGCTCAAGGTTGGTCACCGCGGCCGCCTCCTTCAGCACCTTGCGGAAGCGCACGGCCTCGCGGTCCTGGAAGATCGCGCCCCAGGTGAAGGACGGGGTCTCGCGGATGGCCACCGACTCGGGGAAGAGCACCGCGGAGTTGGTGTCGTAGCCCGGGGTGAAGTCCAGGAAGCGCAGCGGCACGAACAGCGCGTTGGAGTAGTTCGACGCCTCCAGCTCGGCGATGAAGTCCGGCCACATCACCTGGACCAGCACGGCCTCCAGGTGGCGGTTGGTCGAGCCGTTCTGGGTGTACATGGGGAAGACGACCAGGTGCAGCAGTCCGTCCTGGCGCTGGCCCTGGGGCTGGAACTGCAGCAGCGAATCCAGGAAGTCCGGAACGCCCACTCCCTCTTCGGACCAGCGGCGCAGGTCCGCCACCAGCTTCTGCAGGTAGGAGGCGTCGTGCGGGAAGCTGGGGGCCAGGGACTGCACCGAGGCGATCACGGTCTGCAGCAGTTCGCGGGCCCGGCCCAGGTCCTTGGCGTCGGCCAGCGAGCCGTCCTTCACCTGCAGCGACTGGAACTCGGTGGCGGCGGCCTTCAGGTTCTGCCAGGCATCGGAGTTCACTAGTTCGTCGGCGTTTACCTGTGGATGTACTGGGCTCTGGGTCATGTACGTTCACCTCATCGTGTCGATCGGGATCAGTGGTTGCTACCCCTCACGCTACGCCCAGAATCAGGTTTTCGTAATGCTGCCCGGTCTGAGCCAAAGCAGGTCTAATGCTTGGTGTGGTGTTCACCTCATCTGGCATCGACACCGGTTGCCCTGGCCACCTGCGGTCGGGGCAACCGGTTCCGCCGGGAGGCTCAGGCGTTGGCCTCGCGCAGCGTCAACGACAGCGAGTTGATGCAATAGCGCAGGTCGGTGGGCGTGTTGAAGCCCTCGCCCTCGAAGACGTGGCCCAGGTGCGAGTCGCAGGCCGCGCAGCGTACCTCCACGCGCTTCATGCCCAGGGTCTCGTCGGTGAGGTAGCGCACCCGGTCCTCGGCCAGCGGGGTGAAGAACGAGGGCCAGCCGCAGCCGGCGTCGAATTTGGTGGTGCTGGCGAACAGCTCGGCCCCGCAGGCCCGACAGGAGTACACCCCCTCGGTGGTGGTGTCCCAGTATTCGCCGGTGAACGGACGTTCGGTGCCGGCCTCGCGCAGCACGTGGTACTCCTGCGGGCTGAGCACCTGGCGCCAGTCCAGTTCGGTCTTTTCCCCCGCCGCGCCGCCGGCGAGGTTCGGGGATGTGGGGTTCGGGGATGCGGTGTTGGGGGTCGCGGAATTACGGGCAGCAGGATCGTTGGAAGTCATACCCCTTTAACGCCCCGCAGCGGCAGAAGATTCCCCGAACCGGCCAACTTCGCCTCCCAACCCCGGCCCCGACGGCAGGAAACCCGGATGAATCTGCGCCGGGCATTTGAGAGGATGAACCCATGGCCCAGATCGTGAAGTCCCTTGAACCGCGCAAGACGGTCCCCGCCACGCTGCTGGGCACCCTGATCGGCGTCACCGCCGGGTCCCTGGTCGCCGCCAGCGTCTCCGCGCTGGCCGCCTACTTCGCCCGCCGCGTGGTCACCCCGGAGGACAGCCGCATCGGACGGGACGTCATCCGCTCGATCCACACCGACGAGCACGGGCAGGTGTGGGTGCACCTGGTGCGCGATGCGGAAACCGCCGCGGCCGGGGAGCACAGCATGTTCACCCACGCCGGGGCGTGCTGCGTGCGCCTCTCCGGGCCCGAACCGGTGCCGGGCAAGCCGAAGCTGGTGGCCCGCAAGGTCTTGCACACCTACTACGGCCAGCTGGCCGGGGCGCGGCGGGCCAACCTCTCGGGCAGCGTCTACGAGCACCCCAACGACGTGGGCATCGACGTGCGCCAGGTGCAGCTCGAGCTGGAGGTCGGGCCCGGCCCGGCCTGGCTGATGCCCGGCACCGAGCACCCGGACACGTGGGTGATCTGCGTGCACGGGCGCGGGGCCCGTCCGACCGAATCCATCCGCGCGCTGCCCACGCTGCGCGGGCTGGGGGTCACCGCGCTGCTGATGAGCTACCGCAACGACGGGGTGGCACCCGATGCCAGCGACGGACGCTACGGGCTGGGGGACACCGAATGGCATGACGTGGAAAGCGCGATCCGCTACGCCATCGAACACCAGGCTAAGCGCATCGTGCTGCTGGGCTGGTCCATGGGCGGGGCGATCAGCCTGCAGACCGCGGACCGCTCCTACCTGGCGGAGCAGATCGACTCGCTGATGCTGGTCGGCCCGGTGATCAACTGGGTGGACGTGCTCTCCCACCAGGCGCGGATGAACCGCATCCCGCAGACCGTGGGGCTCTTCGCCCAGTGGCTGCTGAGCAACCGGGCCGGGCGCTGGATCACCGGGCTGGCCGCGCCGGTGAACCTCAAGCGGCTGAACTGGGTGGAACGCGCCGCGGAGCTGCGCCACCCGGTGCTGATCATGCACAGCCGGGACGACGACTTCGTGCCCAGCGGCCCCAGCGAGCAGCTGGCGCGCCTGCGCCCTGATCTGGTGCAGCTGCGCACCTTCACCGGGGCGGCGCACACCCGGGAGCCGAATGTCGACCCCCAGGGTTTCGCCGCCGCGATCGAGGCGTTCATGGCAGCGCGGCTGCAGGCGGCGCCCTCGGTGACCGCCCACCGGTAGCCTGCCGGTGGGGAGGCTGCCGGCGGGCGTCGGCGATGCGGCGGCTATGCGGCGGCGATCGGCGCGAACCGGGCGCCGGTGACGGCCGCCAAATCGCGGGGCGCGATTTCCAGGCTCAGCCCCCGGCGTCCGCCGGAAACAAAAATGGTCTGCCACTCTTCGGCCGAGGCATCGATGAAGGTGGGGCTGTGCTGGCGCTGGCCCAGCGGGGAGATCCCGCCAAGCACGTAGCCGCTGCGGCGTTGGGCCGCGGCCGGGTCGGCCATCGCCAGCTTCTTCAGGCCCACCGCGCTGCCCAGCGCCTTCAAATCCAGGTAGGCGCTGACCGGCACCAGGGCCACCACGAAGTCGGTGGAGGCCCCGCTGCCGCCGGTGGCCATCAGGGTCTTGAACACCCGGCGCGGGTCGGCCCCCAGGGCGCGGCTGGATTCGGCGCCGTAGTCCGTGGCCCGCGCATCATGCTCATAGGGGTGCTCGGTGAACGCCACCCCGGACTGGCCCAGGGCCAGCGTCGCCGGGGTGGTGATGAGTTTCGGCTTCTTTCCCATCGCCGCGTTGCTAGGCCCCCAGCTGCTCGGTGATCTGGCGCTTGATGCGCGCCAGCATGGCGCTCATCCCGCGCATCCGCAACGGGGACAGGGCCCGGGAGAGCCCCAGCTGCTGGGGCATGTCCTCGGGCACGGCCAGGATGTCCGCGGCCGTGGATCCGTCCAGACCGGCGGCCAGCACCGAGGCGAAGCCGCGGGTGGTCGGCGCCTCGGGCGGGGCGGAGAAGAACAGCCGGGTGGTGTGCTGGGCATCCTGGGCCACCTCGACGACCAGGAACAGCGGGGACTGGCACTCCACGACCTGTTCGAACAGTTCCGGGTGGTCGGCCAGGCGCTCGGGCAGGGCCGGCAGCTCGCGGGAGAACTCCAGCAGCAGCTCCAGGCGCTCGGGCTCGGGCACCTCGGTGAACTCCTCGACGATTTCGTTCAGCGCGTCGGGCATGGTGCTCATGCGTGGCCCCCGAATCCTGCCGGCAGCTGCCCGGCCTCGGCGCCGCGCACGATCGGCACGCGCACCGCGTTGCCCCACTCGGTCCAGGAACCGTCGTAGTTGCGCACCCGCTCAAAGCCCAGCAGGTGCTGCAGCACGAACCAGGTGTGGCTGGAGCGTTCCCCGATGCGGCAGTAGGCGATCACATCGTCCCCGGGCTGCAGACCGGCCTCGCCCAGGTAGATGGCCTCCAGCTCGGCGCGCGGGCGGAAGGTCCCGTCCTCGGCGGCGGCCCGGCCCCACGGCACGGAGGCCGCGGTGGGGATGTGCCCGCCGCGCATCGCGCCCTCCTCCGGGTAGGCGGGCATGTGGGTGCGCTCGCCGGTGTACTCCTCCGGGGAGCGCACGTCGATCAGCGGCTTGCCCAGGTGCTCGAGCACCTCGGGCAGGTAGGCGCGGATGGCGCTGTCCTCGCGCTCCACCACCGGGTATTCGGTGGGCTGCACGGTGGGGGTCTGGGTGCTCAGCTCCCGGCCCTCGGCGATCCACTTGTCCCGTCCGCCGTCCATCAGGCGCACGTCCTCGTGGCCGAACAGGGTGAAGACCCACAGCGCGTAGGCGGCCCACCAGTTGGACTTGTCCCCGTAGAGCACCACGGTGCTCTGGCGGGTGATGCCCTTGGCGCTCATCAGCGCGGCGAAACCCTCGCCATCCACGTAGTCGCGGGTGACCTCGTCGTTCAGTTCGGTGTGCCAGTCGATCTTCAGGGCCCCGGGAATGTGCCCGGTGTTGTACAGCAGGATGTCTTCGTCCGATTCCAGCACCACCAGCCCGTCGCTGCCCAGGTGGTCGGCGACCCACTGGGTGGAGACCAGCCGTTCGGGGTGGGCGTACTGGGCGTACGCTGGGTTCGTGTCGATGGGGAGCGACATGCGGCGTTCACTTTCCTAACTGCTTGGTTCGCTGGTTGGAGCGCTGACGCCCGGATGCGGGCAGCAGCCTCGACTCCCTATCTAGGTTAGTCCCCGCCGTAATATTTCGCGCCGTCATACGTCACATCCGGCCACAATCCCCACCACGGTTCGGGGTAAACTGGCCGATGGACCAGCCCGCCGGTCGAGCAGGGCACACTTGAGCACGCTTGGGCACACGAGCACGGGATTGAAGGACTTTATGGAGCGCATGGCCACGATTACCCACCTGACGGAAACGACACCGAACGTCTCCGTCGAGGAGCTGCTGGCCGGGTTCCACCCCTCCTACCGCTTCGGCGAGGTGTCCTTCGACACGTACCATCCGGATCCCTCCCAGCCCTCCCAGGCCGAGGCGGTGACCAAGCTCAAGGCGTTCGCGGACTCCATCGGCAAGAACCCGAAGGGCTCGGTGTTCGCCAAGCTGTTCGGCAAGGCCAAGACCACCAAGAACGGGATCTACCTCGATGGCGGGTTCGGCGTGGGCAAGACCCACCTGTTGGCCTCGCTGTGGCATGCCGCCCCGGGGCCGAAGGCGTTCGGCACGTTCGTGGAGTACACGAACCTGGTCGGGGCGCTCTCCTTCCGCCAGACCGTGGACGTGCTCAGCCAGTACAAGCTGGTGTGCATCGACGAGTTCGAGCTCGATGACCCGGGGGACACCGTCCTGATGAGCCGGCTGATGCGCGAGCTCTCCGACGCCGGGGTCAAGCTGGCCGCCACCTCCAACACGCTGCCCGGGGCGCTGGGGGAGGGGCGCTTCGCCGCCGTGGACTTCCAGCGCGAAATCAAGGCGCTGTCCGACCAGTTCGACGTGCACCGGGTGGACGGGGAGGACTTCCGCCACCGCGGCCTGCCCGAAGCTCCCGACCCGCTGCAGGACGCTGGCATCGAGGCCTACGCCCAGCAGCGCTTCCCGCACGCGACGCTGGCGGTGGACAACTTCGATGAGCTGGTCGCGCACCTGTCCAAGGTGCACCCCAGCCGCTACCGCCAGCTGCTGGCCGAGGCCGACGTGCTGGTGCTGCACAACGTGGACACGATCACCGACCAGTCCATTGCGCTGCGCTTCGTGGTGCTGGCCGACCGGCTCTACGACAAGGACGTGCCGATCATCGCCTCCGGCAAGCCGTTCAGCGAGCTGTTCACCCCGGAGATGATGTCCGGCGGCTACCAGAAGAAGTACTTCCGCGCGGTCTCCCGCCTCACGGCGCTGGCCCGCGAGGGCCAGATCGGCGAGAACGCCGAATAGCCCCGCACGCCGGGTCCCTGTGTTCCGGCAGCCGGCTTTGCACACCGCAGCAGGCCCGCCCGCATCGCGTGAACGACGCGACCGCCGGCGGGCCTTTGCGCTACCCGCCCGCAGGCGGTGCGCTGTCCTGCGCCGCTTCCGCTTCCGTAGCGGGTTCCTGGGTTCGGTGTTCCGGCTGCCCACCGGCATCGGGGTTGCCGGTGCCGTCCTGCCCCCTGTTGTCCCGGCGCGCCAGGGCCGGGCGCTCCACGACCAGGTGGGTCACCAGCCCGGCCAGCAGCGCCCAGAAGGCCCCGCCAATGCCGAACAGGGTCACATTGCCCGCAGCGATCAGCACCGTCACCAGCGCGCTCAACCGCCACGCCGGTTCCTGCATTGCGCCCATCAGCGCATTGCCCAGGGTGGCCAGCAGGGCCAGGCCCGCAGCCGCCTCGAACAAGCCGGCCGGTGAGGCGGCCGCCAGGGTGGCGATGGCGGTGGAACCGGCCGCGAAGACCAGGTAGAACGCGCCGGAGCTGAAGGAGGCGCGCCAGCGCCGGGCCGGATCCTGCCCGGCCTGTTCCCCGGCGGCCAGGGCGGCGGAGATCGCTGCCAGGTTGATCGCGTGGCCGCCAAAGAGCGCCCCGATCCCCGAACCGGTTCCGGTGACCAGCATCGCCGGCCGCCAGGGCACCCGGTAGTCGAAGGAGGACATCACCGCCACGCCCGGCACATTTTGTGAGGCCATGGTGACGATGAACAGCGGGACGCTGATCCCGGCGATGGCGGTGGGGTTGAACTCCGGGGCCACCCACTGCATCTGCGGCAGCGCCGACACCTCACCCCAGGTTCCGGTGCTGGTGATGTGCCACATGCCCAGCAGCACGGCGGCGAGCATTGTCACCGCCACCGCAAAGCGCGGCAGCAGCCGCAGCCCGATGAGGAAGACCAGCAGGATGACCAGCGCGGCCATTGGGATCACCGCCAGGGACGTGAACGGCTTCAGGCACAGCGGGATCAGCACCCCGGCCAGCATGCCCTGGGCGATCGGCACCGGAATGCGTCCCAGCAGCCGCTGCAGCACCGGGAGCAGCCCGGAAAGCACAATGAGGGCGGCACTGACGATGAACGCGCCCACCGCCTCGGCGAAGCCGTAGGAGCCCGAGCCCAGGCTGGCCAGCATCGCCGCGCCCGGGGTGGACCAGGCGATGGTGATCGGAATCCGGTGCCAGAGCGAGAGCAGCATGGTGCTCAGCCCGGTCAGCAGCGTCAGGGCCAGCAGCCCGGAGGCGGCCTGGCCTTCGTCGGCCCCCACATTCAGCAGCCCGGTCAGCACCACCGCGAACGAGGAGGTGAACCCGACCATGGTGGTGACGAACCCGGCCATGACCGCGTCGGAGAGGGCGTTGGGGCGTGCTGACAGTTCTGTGGGCATGACTCCTTTCCTAGCCGCCACCTGTGATGTTGGCGAAATTTGTTTCAGGCTGTTGCGCTGGCCGGGCCATGGCGCGGGCGGCGCCGGCATGTGAGGAATGGGCGATGCGGACATTTGTCCGCCCGGGGGGAGGCGGGGCAGTGTCCGCCTTGCGGGAAGCGCCCTGGAGCGGTGGACACGCGGCTGCAGATAGGCGAAGGGCGCCGAACCGGTGGTTCGACGCCCTTCTACGCGCTTGGGGCGATGCCCGACTCGACGCGCAATAAACGGCTATGGCGTGTTATCGCCCTTGAGCTTGTTCAGGAGGTTGCGCGCTCCGTCTTGAACCGAGTCGACCTTGTCGGCGTACTTGCCGCCGGTCTTCTCATCGACGAAGTTTCCGGCCTTATCGATGCCGTTGGCCACCTTTTCTGAATTCTCTGCGGCAAACTGGCCAGCCTTGTGCGCCAGTCCTTCGGCTTTGCCCTTCAGCTCGTCAAAACCTGACAAAAAGGCCACCTCCCTTCAACGCTGGGAACACCTGCCGTCCCCACTCTTGTGGATATGGTAAACCGAACAGCGGTGCCGGGGGAAGGTTTGAACCGCCGTCGGCAAGAATTCAGCCATCAGCGAGATGCATGCGTGCATGGGCTGGAGGTGCTGGCGGGAAAAGCAGAAGGCCACCCGTGGGGGTGGCCTTCTGACAGTGGAGCGGACAACGAGGTTCGAACTCGCGACCTCAACCTTGGCAAGGTTGCGCTCTACCAGCTGAGCTATGTCCGCATGTTGTGTTGAACATTAATCATACGATGAATGTCCAGTGCGCGATACTGGGATCGAACCAGTGACCTCTTCCGTGTCAGGGAAGCGCGCTACCGCTGCGCCAATCGCGCCGAATTTCCGAAGAGTTTCGGCCAAGCACCTAGGATACCCCAGGAACTTTGGAGCGGACAACGAGGTTCGAACTCGCGACCTCAACCTTGGCAAGGTTGCGCTCTACCAGCTGAGCTATGTCCGCGTAAACAGCCATCCGAGGATGAATGCTTCGTGCGCGATACTGGGATCGAACCAGTGACCTCTTCCGTGTCAGGGAAGCGCGCTACCGCTGCGCCAATCGCGCAAAAAAGATAATGCCTGAGGCAAATGCCTCCAGCGAGGTGGGGACGGGATTCGAACCCGCGTATACGGCTTTGCAGGCCGCTGCCTCGCCTCTCGGCCACCCCACCAAGTCCGGTCGGTAAACCGGGCGTGGATCGGCGAACCGATCCGGTGATCTTTTTGCGAGCGGACAACGAGGTTCGAACTCGCGACCTCAACCTTGGCAAGGTTGCGCTCTACCAGCTGAGCTATGTCCGCAAAATTGGAAGTTCATCTGCCGTTTCGGCGTCTTTCCAACGAGTAAAAACTCTATACGAGAAAATGCCGAAGCACCAAATCCAAAAGCTGAGATCTGGTTCACAGCCGCTTTTTCCCCGCCGCGCCCCGCGAATCGGTGCCGAATCTGGAGCGGACTAGGGCTGAAGTGTCGGGGCGGTATGCCATGATCGCACTATGACTTCCCCTCGGTTGGCCGTACAGACAGCACTGGGACGAATGTATGCCCGCGAGGTCGGCGGGCAGCCAGCCGTCCCGTCCATCACCACCGTGATCGGCATGGAGAAGGTCGATCTGACGGGGTGGGCCGGCTATCTGGCCGCCAAGACGCTGTCCGAGGACGCCCGGCTGCCGCTGGCCACCGGCGACCCATCGACCATGCGCCGCCTGGTGCGCGATTCGGCCTCCGCCGCCGAAAGCCACCGGGACCTGGCCGCCGCCCGCGGGGACCGGGTGCACAACTACGCGGAGCAGTACGCGCTGCGGGAAATGGGCAAGCCGCATGAGGTGGACGCGGCGCTGGCGGCGCTGCGGGAGAACGGCGAACTGGGCTTCGTACGGCATTTCGAGACCTGGTGGCGCGACTTCAAGGTGGAGCCGATCGCCGCGGAGGTGACCGTGTGGAACCAGAGCGTGGGCTACGCCGGCACCATCGACCTGGTCGCCCGCATCGGCGGCCAGGTGTGCCTGGTGGACTACAAGACCCGCGGCACCGACCGTGAGGGACAGGTCAAGTCCCCGGACCCGAAGGTCATCATGCAGCTGGCGGCGGCCGCGAAGGCCGAGGAGCACAGCATCGACCCGGTTGCCGGGACCTGGGAGCCGTGGCCGTTCGATACCGATGTGATGTTGCTGGCAGTCGCGCTGGGCGAGGTCGGGGCGCGCACCTTCACCGCCCGGCCCAGCTCCATGCCCGCCTACTGGTCCAAGTTCTGGGCACTGCACCGCGCCTGGCAGGCACAGTACCAGCTGCTGCAGCAGCCCTCGGGGCTGATCGAGATCGGCCCGCCCCCACATCCCGGCGCCGCCCGGCCCGTAGACTAGGACAAGAGCTGATCCGGCCCTGGCCGGATCCCTGCGCTGACGCCACGGGCAGAGATCCTCAAATCCTGGCGGGGCCGCATGCTGAGAAGTCACACGTTGAAAGGACGACGCACCGATTATGGCGGTATTGGGAATTCGGATTATCGGGGATCCTGTTCTACGCACCAGGGCACAGGAGGTCACCGAGTTCGGGCCCGAGGTCCAAAAGCTCGTAGAGGACATGGACCAGACCATGGAGAACGTCGAGGGCGCCGGGTTGGCCGCACCCCAGGTCGGGGTGTCGCTGCGGGTGTTCACCTACCAGATCAACGGGCAGCGCGGGCACATCATCAACCCGGTGCTGGAACTAAGCCAGGACTACCAGCCGGACGTGGTGGAGGGGTGCCTGTCCATCCCCGGCATCGCCGCCTCGGTCCCGCGCCGCCGGCACGCCAAGGCCACCGGTTTTGACAAGTACGGCAACCCGATCACGATCGAGGGCGAGGGGCTGCTGGCGCGCTGCATCCAGCACGAAACCGACCACCTGGACGGGATCCTGTTCCTGGAGCGCCTTTCCGACGCCGAACGCAAAGCCGCGTGGAAGAAGCTGCGGGCCAGCAACTACCAGAACACCGCCGCCAGCACCGTGCAGCAGCGCTCCGGGGCCCTGGGCTCCAGCTTCGGCGCCGGACTGGGAGGCAACTAGCATGCGCATCCTCTTTGCCGGCACCCCGGAGGTCGCCGTCACCTCCCTTGACCACCTGGTGGACGCGGGTTTCGACGTGGCCGCGGTGCTCACCCGGCCCGACGCCCCGCTGGGGCGCAAACGCGTGCTGACCCCCTCCCCGGTGGCCCAGCGGGCCGAGGAGCTGGGCCTGCAGATCATCAAGGCCGCCAAGATCGACGCGCAGGTCACCGAACAGCTAACCGCGCTGGACCTGGACGCCGCCGCCATCGTCGCCTACGGGGGACTGGTGCCGCAGGACGCGCTTCAGGTGCCGCGCCATGGCTGGATCAACCTGCACTTCTCCCTGTTGCCGCAGTGGCGCGGGGCCGCGCCGGTGCAGCACGCCATCATCTTCGGCGATGACATCACCGGTGCGGTGACCTTCCAACTGGAAATCGGGCTGGACACCGGCCCGGTGTTCGGGCAGGTGACCGAGCCGATCGGGGCGATGGACACCGCCGGGGCCCTGCTGCAGCGGCTGAGCGACAGCGGCTCCCGGCTGCTGGTCGACACGCTGCAGGCCCTGGACGCGGGGGTCGCCCGCCCCGAACCGCAGACCGGATCGGGCAGCTACGCGCCGAAGATCACCGATGCCGATGCGCAGCTGGACTTCACCCGCCCCGCCACCGAAATCCGCCGCCGCGCCCACGGCACCAGCCCGTTCCCGGGCCCCTGGATCAAGGTCGCCGACGGGCGCTTCAAGTTCGGCGCGCTGCGTGAACACCCGCAGGTCACCGACCTGGCGCCCGGCCAGGTGCGGATCGAACCGGGCAAGCGCCCCCGGGTGCTGGTGGGCACCGGCACCTGGGCGCTGGAGCCAACCCAGATCCAGCCGCCGGGCAAGAAAATGATGGACGCCGCCGACTGGGCCCGCGGCCTGTTGGCCAACGGCACGGAAGTGAGTTTCGCATGAGCCCCAGCAGCCAGGATTCCGCCCCACGGCGCAACGAACACGGGCGCACCCGCAACCGCGGGCAGCGCGGCCCGCGCCAGTACAGCGCCGCCGCCCCCAGCCAGCGCAAGCGCAGCGCGGACCCGGCCCGGCTGGTGGCCTTCAAGGCGCTGCGGGAGGTCTCCGGCTCGGACGCCTACGCGAACCTGGTGCTGCCCCGGCTGATCCGCGACCACCGGCTGGACAAGCGGGACGCGGCGTTCGCCACCGAGCTGGCCTACGGCGCATTGCGCGCCCAGGGATTCTACGACGCGGTCCTGGCCACCCTGGTCGACCGTGAACTTGGCGAACTGGACCCGGCGATCCTGGACGCCCTGCGTCTGGGTGCGCACCAGCTGCTGGCGATGCGGGTGCCGAACCATGCGGCGCTGGATGAAACCGTGTCCCTGGCCCGCGCCCAGATCGGTGCCGGGCCTTCCGGGCTGATCAACGCGGTGCTGCGCCGGGTCAGCGCGAAGGACGCCCAGGCCTGGAAGGAAGAGATCACCGCCACCGCCGCCAACGAGTCCCAGCGCCTGGGCCTGGAGCACGCGCACCCGGAGTGGATTGTGCGGGCCCTGCGCCAGGCCCTGGTCACCCACGGGCGCCCGGCCGAGGAAATCACCGAACTGCTGCAGGCCGACAATGCCGCACCGGTGGTGAACCTGGTGGCCCTGCCCGGTCTGGGGGACCTTGACGCGGTGCTTGAGGCCGGCGCGCAGGCCGGGCCGCTGGTGGCCGGGTCCGCGACCTACCAGCACGGGGACGTCACCCGGGTGCCCGGGGTGCGCGAGGGGAGCGTGCGCGTGCAGGACGCCGGCAGCCAGGTGGTCGCCCACGCCCTGGCCGAGGTGCCGCTGCCGGTGCCCGGCGAAGACCGCTACTGGCTGGACATGTGCGCCGGCCCCGGCGGGAAGGCCGCCGTGCTCGGCGCCCACGCCCTGCAGCGCGACGCGCGGCTGACCGCCAACGAACTGGCCGAACACCGTGCCCGGCTGGTGGAGAAGTCCCTGGCCGGGGTGCCCGAGGATTACTGGATGGTCACCAACCAGGACGGGCGGGACTACGCCCAGCAGCAGTACGCCGGGGACTACGACCGGATCATGCTCGACGCCCCCTGCTCCGGGCTCGGTGCGCTGCGCCGCCGCCCCGAGGCCCGCTGGCGCAAATCCCCCCGCGACATCCCGGAGCTGACCGAACTGCAGGGCCAGCTGCTGCGGGCCGCGTTCAACGCCGTGCGCGTGGGCGGGGTGATCGGCTATGTCACCTGCTCGCCGCACCAGGCCGAGACCCGGCTGGTGATCGAGGACTTCCTCAAATCCACCCGGAACGCACGCCTGCTAGACACCGCCGCCGCGGTGGAGCAGGTCCTGCTGCCGGGCGCCGCCGCCAGTGGCCACCCGCTGGGGGAGGGCTCCACGGTGCAGCTGTGGCCGCACCGCCACGGCAGCGACGCGATGTTCCTGGCGCTGCTGACCAAGACCGCCTGACCGGCCGGGCCGCCCAAGCCCGGGGCCGGACCGGCATCCGCCAACACCGCCGGCCGCGGCCACCGCGGCGGGCCCCACCACCTAGGAGAGACACGGTGCGCATCAACCCCTCGATCCTGTCCGCGGACTTCGCGAACCTGGCCAGCGAGCTGGAACGCATCCACACCGCCGACGCGGTGCACGTGGACGTGATGGACAACCACTTCGTGCCGAACCTGACCATCGGCAAGCCGGTGGTGCAGGCCATCGCCAACAGCACCACACTGCCGCTGGACATCCACCTGATGATCGCCGACGCGGACCGCTGGGCCCCGGAATATGCGCAATTGGGCGTGGACTCGGTGACCTTCCACGTGGAGGCCTCCACCGCCCCGGTGCGCCTGGCCCGCGAGCTGCGCGCGGCCGGCACGAAGGCCTCCATGGCGTTGCGCCCGGCCACCCCGGTCGAACCGTACCTGGACATGCTCGGCGAGCTGGACATGCTGCTGCTGATGACCGTCGAGCCGGGGTTCGGCGGACAAAAGTTCCTGGACCTGGTGCTGCCCAAGATCCGCCGTGCCCGGGCCGCGATCCAGGGCAGCGGCAAGCCGATCGCCCTGCAGGTGGACGGCGGCATCTCGCGGGACACGATCCTTCGGGCCGCCGAAGCCGGCGCGGACGTGTTCGTGGCCGGCTCCGCGGTATATTCCGCCGCCGAACCGGCCGTCGAAATCGATGTGTTACGAAATCTTGCCCTCGGCGGGCATTAAATGTGCCATAATCGAGCGTAGTAACAACAATTACGTGCTCCGGGGTCGGTGAAAGTCCGAACCGGCGGTGATAGTCCGCGACCCGAGCAGGAACCCCACCAGGGGCTCCGGCTTGGCTGAACCGGTGAAATTCCGGTACCGACAGTTAAAGTCTGGATGGGAGAAGCACGAATTTGATTAGCTGGAGTCCATCCGGCCAGCGGCGTTAAGCCGCGGCAGGATGATTCGATTGCAGGCCGTCAAATGAGGTACCCCCGGAGCCGCCGCTTCGAGAAGGGTAGAGATGGATTTCCTGCGGTGGCTCACAGAAGCTTTTAATTCCTACATCACGATCGGCTCCTCCGCGCTGCTGGTGCGCGAGGTCGTCGGCAACGTCTTCGGGCTGGCCAGCGCCTTTGGCGGCATGCGCCGCAAGATCTGGGCCTGGCCGGTGGGCATCATCGGCAACCTGCTGCTGCTCACGGTATTCCTGGGCAGCCTGTTCGGCCATGACAGCACCGCGAACCTGCTGGGGCAGGCCGGACGCCAGATCATGTTCATCACCGTGGCCATCTACGGGTGGGTGCGCTGGAAGAAGGCCAAGCACGAGGGCGGCCAGGCGGTCACCCCGCGCTGGGCGAGCCTGGGCGAACGCATGGGCCTGGCCGCCGTGCTGGTCATCGGCACCATCGCCCTGACACCGCTGTTCCGGGTGCTGGGCTCCTACGAACCGGTCTGGGCCGACGCGTGGACGTTCGTCGGATCCCTGCTGGCGACCTGGGGGATGGCCAAGGGCTGGGTCGAATTCTGGCTGATTTGGGTGGCCGTGGACGCGGTCGGCGTGCCGCTGCTGTTCTCCGCCGGCTACTACGCCACCGCCTTCATGTACCTGTTCTACGGGGCGTTCACCGTGGTCGGCTTCTTCGTGTGGATGCGCGCCAAGTCCCACGAAAAGCCCAGCGTGGAAACCCAGCTGCCCGACCCGCGCATCCAGGCCGGTACCGAATGATCACCGGCCAGGACCTGAAGCAGGCGCTGCGCACCGCCCTGGAGACCGCCGCGCGCGGCACCCGCGGGGCGAATCCGCTGGTGGGCGCGTGCATCCTAGATGAGCAGGCCCGGGTCATCGCCACCGGGTTCCACCAGGGGGCCGGGCACCCGCACGCCGAAGTCGACGCGCTGCGCCGGCTGGGACGGCTGGATGCCCAGGCCGCGGCGAAGCTGACCATGGTTGTCACCCTGGAACCCTGCAACCACACCGGGCGCACCGGCCCGTGCTCGCAGGCGATCGCCGCCGCCGGGATCGGGCACGTGCACTACGCGATGAGCGATGACACCGGCGCCAGCGGCGGGGCCGAGTATCTGCGCGCCCACGGGGTGACTGTCAGCCAGGCCGCGGACCGGGCCAGCTGGGAACTGAACCACCGCTGGTTCCGCGCCAAGGCGCAAAACCGCCCGTTCATCACCGTGAAGACCGCCCAATCCCTGGACGGGCGTATCAACGCACCGGACGGCAGCAGCCAGTGGATCACCTCCGACGCCTCCCGGGTGCACGCCCACCAGCTGCGGGCCCGGGTGGATGCGATCGTGGTGGGCACCGGCACGGTGCTCAGCGACGACCCCCGGCTAAGCGCGCGCACCGCCGCCGGGGGACTGCACGAACGCCAGCCCTACCGGCTGGTGCTCGGCAAACGGCAGCTGCCCGACCAGCTGGCCCTGGCGCACGACGCGAACTGGGAGCAGCTGCCCACCCACGACCTTCAGCAGCTGCTGGAGCGGGCCCGTGAACTGGGGCTGCACCACCTGCTCATCGAAGGCGGGGCCACGATCGCCTCCGCCTTCATCGAAGCGGACCTGGCCGACGAACTGTACTGCTACCAGGCGCCGATGATCCTCGGCGCCGGCACCACCGCGGTGAACATCCCCACCGTGACCACGCTGAGCCAGGCCCGCCGCTTCCGGCTCGACGCCGCCCACCAGGAGGCGCTCACCCGGCTGGGCCCCGACGTGCTGCTGCACCTGGAGCCCCTGCCGGATCCCGACACCCGGCCCTAGGCGCGCCGCCCGGCACCGGGCACCAGACGCCAGAATCAGCGCGGCCGGTCGCCACCGCCCACCCCAACCCCGGCCCTTGCCGCAGGGGTCCTGCGGCGACCCACCGTCCCGCGCACCACCACAAGGAGTTTTCAATGTTTACCGGAATCATCAGCGGCCGCGGCACCGTGCTGGGGCTGCAGCACGACGCGCACAGCGACAGCGCCGTGCTGGACCTGGACATCCCAGGGCACGCGCAGGACTTCGAACTGGGCGGTTCCATCGCCATCAACGGGGTGTGCCTGACCGCCACCGCCATCGACGGCCCGCGAATCAGCGTGGACGTGATGGGAGAAACGCTGCGCCGCACCACCATCGGCGCCCTGGAACCCGGGGCCAGCGTGAACCTGGAGCGCTGCACCAAGGCTGGGGCCCGGCTCGATGGCCACGTCGTGCAGGGACATGTGGACGCCGTGGGCCGCGTGCTTTCACGCGAAGACCACGGGCAATGGGTCAGCTTCCGCGTCGCTGTGCCCACCCAGTACGCGCCGCTGACCGCGCAAAAGGGGTCCATCGCACTGGATGGGATCTCACTGACCCTCACCGCCGTGAGCCCTGCCGGCGCAGAAACCCACTGGGTAGAGGTGGGCATCATTCCCACGACCCTGCGCGAAACCACCATGGGAACCCGCCAGGTGGGCGACGAGGTCAACATCGAGGTCGACGTGCTGGCCAAGTACGTCGCCCGGCTCAACGAATTCCAGGAGGTCACCCGATGAGCACCAGCACGAAGGAGTTCGACTCCATCCCCACCGCCCTGGCCGCCATGGCCGCCGGGAAGGCCGTTGTCGTGGTGGACGATGAGGACCGCGAGAACGAGGGCGACATCATCTTCGCCGCCCAGTTCGCCACCCCGGAGCTGATGGGCTTCACCATCCGCCACTCCTCGGGGGTGATCTGCGTGCCGATGGGCGCCGCCCGCGCCGACGAGCTGCGCCTGGCCCCGATGGTGGGGATCAACCAGGACGCCAAGGGCACCGCCTTCACCGTCTCCTGCGATGCCGCCGAAGGGATCAGCACCGGCATTTCCGCGGCCGACCGCACCCTGACCGCACGTCTGCTGGCCGACCCGGGCACCACTGCGGGCCAGCTGAACCGCCCCGGGCACATCTTCCCGTTGCGTGCCAACCCACGCGGGGTGCTTGAACGCCGCGGACACACCGAGGCGGCCGTGGACCTGTGCGTCGCCGCCGGTCTGGAGCCGGTGGGGGTGCTGGTGGAGATCGTGCACGATGACGGGTCGATGATGCGCCTGGATGACCTGCGCGGCTTCGCGGCAGAACACCGGCTGCCGCTGATCTCGATCGAGGACCTGGCCCGCTGGCGCCGGGTGAACGACGCCATTGAGCTGACCGCCCCGGTCCACCTGCCCACCGCGTTCGGCGAATTCACGGCCCGGGCCACCCTGGTGGAGGGCAACGAGCACATCGTGCTCAGCCACCCGGGCCGCGGCGCCGAAACGGACCCTGCCCGGTCCGCGGGCCGGGCCCCGCTGGTGCGGATCCACTCCGAATGCCTAACCGGGGACGTGTTCGGCTCCTACCGCTGTGACTGCGGCGAACAGCTGGACGCCGCCCTGGCGCAGATCGCCGCCGAGGGCGGGCACCTGGTCTACGTGCGCGGCCACGAGGGCCGCGGCATCGGGCTGCTGAACAAGCTGCGCGCCTACTCGCTGCAGGAGCACGGGCTGGATACCGCCGACGCGAACGAGCACCTGGGCCTGCCGGTGGACGCCCGCGAATACTATGCGGTCGTCTCCATTCTGCGCACCCTGGGCATCGACCGCGTCCGACTGCTGACGAACAACCCGGACAAGGTCTCCAAGCTGCGCGAGGCCGGGATCGAGGTCAGTGAGCAGGTCCCCAGCCTGGTCGCCCCGCGCGCCGAGAACGAACGCTACCTGCGCACCAAGCAGCAGCGCTTCGGTCACAACCTGCAGCTGCCTTGACGCGCGCCCGGGCCCCTCGGGCCCACACCGACGGCAAACAGCAACGCCGGGGCGCCGCACCGCCGCCAGCCACCCGGCAACGAACCACCAGAGAAGGAAAATCATGAGCAAGCACGGAGCCCCCACCAACACCAGCGAGCAGCTCAAGGCGCTGGACACCCCGAACCTGAAGGTCGCCATCGTCGCGGCCAGCTGGCACGAAACCGTGATGAACGGGCTGATCGCCGGAGCCCAGCGTGCCGCGCAGGAAGCCAACATCGCCGACGTACACCTGGTGCGCGTCCCGGGTTCCTTCGAGCTGCCGGTCGCCGCCCGGGTCCTGGCCGAGAAGTACGATGCCGTCATCGCCCTGGGCGTGGTGATCCGCGGCGGCACCCCGCACTTCGACTACGTCTGCCAGGCGGCGACCATGGGTCTGACCCAGGTCAGCGTGGAGACCCGAACCCCCATCGGCTTCGGCGTGCTCACCTGCGACAATGAGCAGCAGGCACTGGACCGGGCGGGATTGGAAGGATCCTCGGAGGACAAGGGGCACGAGGCGTTCTCGGCCGCGGTCATGACCGCCGCAGCCCTGCGCTGAACCGGTTACCGCTTCGTCACAATGGGTACGCCGTGATGAACCGGCGTACCCAAAAACGCTAGGCTAAGACACGTGAAAACATTTGACGAGCTCTTCAGCGAACTCTCGCTCAAGGCCCAAACCCGACCTGAAGGCTCTCGTACCGTCACAGAACTGGATTCCGGAGTCCACGGAATCGGCAAGAAAATCGTCGAGGAGGCCGCCGAAGTGTGGATGGCCGCCGAATACGAAAGTGACGAGGCGGCAGCCGAGGAAATCTCGCAGCTTCTCTACCACGTCCAGGTGATGATGATCGCCAAGGGACTGGACCTGGCCGATATCTACAAGCATTTGTAGCCGTCGCGCGGTGGGTTCGCCAGCCCGAACCCACCCTGCCCGACGGCATAGACACCGGCAAGCCATCATCCCTTGGCGCCGCAGGTGAGCATCCTGCCGTGCGCCACAGCAGAAAAGAGAACCACATGCTTCGCGTAGCACTGCCCAACAAGGGTGCTCTGTCAGACATCGCCTCCACCATGTTCAAGGAAGCCGGCTACCTGCAGCGCCGCGACAACCGCGAACTGGTCATCATCGACCCGGACAACAACGTCGAATTCTTCTACCTGCGCCCGCGCGACATCGCCGTGTACGTTGGGCGCGGCATCCTGGACGTCGGCATCACCGGCCGCGACCTGTACCGTGATGCCGATGTGGACGATGCGGTGGAGGAGCTGCTGCCGCTGGGCATCGGCAAGTCCGCGTTCCGCTTCGCCGCCCCGGTTGGCACCTTCAGCTCCGTGGATGAGCTGGATGGCAAGCGCATCGCCACCAGCTACGACGTATTGCTGGATCACTACCTGAAGGAAACCGGAATCAACGCCTCGGTGGTCCGCCTGGACGGAGCCGTGGAATCCTCGGTCCGCCTGGGCGTGGCCGATGCCATTGCCGACGTCGTCGAAACCGGAAACACCATCAAGGCCGCCGGCATGGAGATCTTCGGGCCCCCGCTGCTGGCCTCCGAGGCGGTCCTGCTGGGACGCACGGATCACAAGCCCTCCGGTCTGGAAGTGCTGATCCGCCGCCTGTCCGGCGTGCTGGTGGCCCGCCAATACGTGATGCTTGACTACGACGTGCGCGTTGAACAGGTCGAGCAGGCCGCCGCGCTGACCCCGGGTCTGGAATCACCGACCGTGTCCCCACTGCAGGACTCGGACTGGTGCGCGGTGCGTGCGATGGTGCAAAAGTCGCAAACCAACAACATCATGGATGAGCTCTACGAGTTGGGCGCCCGCGCCATCCTCGTCAGCCAGATCCACGCCTGCCGCATCTAGTTCGGCACCAACCAAGGAGAAGAAAATGACTGTGGCTATCCGCGTCATTCCCTGCCTGGATGTCGATGCTGGACGCGTCGTGAAGGGCATCAATTTCGAAGGGCTGCGTGACGCCGGTGACCCGGTGGAGCTGGCTCGCCGCTACAACGAGGCCGGGGCAGACGAAATCACCTTCCTCGACGTCACCGCCTCCAGCTCGGATCGGGAAACCACCTACGATGTGGTTCGCCGCACCGCTGACGAAGTTTTCATTCCGCTGACCGTCGGTGGCGGAGTACGTACAGCGCAGGATGTCGATCGTCTGCTGCGTGCGGGTGCGGACAAGGCCTCGATCAACACCGCGGCTGTCGCCCGTCCCGAGGTGATCAACGAAATCACTGACCGTTTCGGGTCGCAGGTTCTGGTTCTGTCTCTGGATGCACGGCGGACCGACAACCCGGACATCGCTTCCGGATTCGAGGTCACCACCCATGGTGGACGCAGCGGTACGGGAACGTGCGCAGTTGCGTGGGCCAAGGAAGCTGCTGAACGTGGTGTCGGGGAGATCCTGCTGAACTCCATTGATGCCGATGGCACCCAGGATGGTTTTGATCTGGAGATGATTCGCGCTGTCCGTGCGGAGGTCAAGGTCCCGCTGATCGCGTCCGGAGGAGCAGGAAAGCCTGAGGACTTCCCACCTGCTATTGAAGCGGGTGCAGACGCGGTCCTGGCTGCATCGATCTTCCACTTCGGACCGAACGACATGATCGCCAAGGTCAAGGACAGAATTCGCGAAGCGGGATATCCCGTACGCTAGTTGCGTCGGACCCTTGCAAGGTCCTCAGTCTGGAGATCTAATACTTCTTGGACTGGGGACCTTGTTGTTTCCGGCTTATTCTCCCTCGCCAGCGATGAGTTCTTTCTCGGTCCTCCATACATCGATCGGGACTGCTTCGCTTGGAACCGCCGCCTGACCGGGGATTGTTTGCCACGACCCGCCCGACACTCTGAACTCGCCCCGATAGAGGGTCGTGAGATTGACGTTGAAGAGACCGGTTTCCAGGTAGGAATGGCTGGTCGGTGTTTTGTCGTGAAGCGTATGACTCGGCATAGGGTTCCCCGGTTGGTTTAGACTACGTGAAGAACCGTCGCCATAGTCCCATCGCCAAGCAATCGGTATCGCACGTATCTCGACGTCTGTCTCCGCGATTCGAGTTGTGAAAGTTTGAGTTTCGCTGGAGGCCCATAAGTGCACATGCCCATTCCGAAGAGAAAACTGTTTAGGGTTACTGTTTACTAGGGATCCTTTGATGGGAAAGCTTCTGAACTGTGCGGGAGTCACTTGAATTTCCTGGATTCTTTCACTATCTGGTATCCCGAGTTCCGCATCTTCTGGGCACCGAAGGCGCTGCACGAAAACCTCTCCGGCCTCCGGCCCCGAAAGACGAATAAAGGATTCTATGTAGGGAAAGCTGCCGTCTCCGCATCGGTCTCGATCGGAGTTTACGTTGCAGCTATCAGTTGTTTCTACGCTCTTTCCGCAAGTTTCGGAGTGTTCGACCCGATATTTTGGTGCCTGTTCCTTCAGTAAGAGAGTGTTTAGCTCTTTGTAGTAACTTTCTCTCAGCTTTCCACCCGGACAGTCATCAGATTCGACTTTTGCGTCTCTATCTCCCATTCGACCTCCAACATCGTTGCACGACGCTGCTGTTGCCGCGCGGACGTCTAGGCAGGGGAGAACAGCTCCTCCGAGAAATACGACGGACAACAGGACGCTAATTTTTCGGTATGACAATTTTCGTCACTTCCCAGTCCTTGGTGAATTTAAGTTCAAATGATACGACTTGATGATTGACGCGTTCCCAAGTTTTGAGTACCTTGTGGGGCTCTCGGTAGAGCTTCTGAGCTGCTGCGTCGAAATTGAAAATTGCGACAGCTTTGTTATCCACGGGCTCCAAAAGATCGACAAAATCGTAGTCATATTCGCCTCCAACTTGCCAGGCTTTGATGTCGACCGCAGCATCTATGGGATCAATCAGTTGCTCAGCACACAACTTACATTGGCGGCTGGTCAGTTTTTTTAGCTCATCTGTTGTCGTCGTCGCGATGCTGTAGTTCACAACTTCGAAATAGTGTTCGGCGAAGCTAATGGCACCATTCTTGGAATTTTGTTTGGCTGCATCGGGCATCTTGGGTACCGGGATGTTTTTCGCCGGTCCTTCGGCGCTTGCTGGCACTGGCTTCGGTGGCTGTGATTTTGTCGGCGACGGTGAGGCTGTGGGCGAAGAGGTGGCTGGTGACTCCGACGGTGGAGTTGTTGCTGCGGGGTCGTTGCCGTCTTGGCAGGAGGTAAGCGCGAACGAGAATGCTAGGGGAACGGCGAATAGCGCAAGTGCGCGGGATCGGCTAGACATTTCGAACCTCCGTTGCCTTCGAATGCCGTCACGATTGTTCGACATCCTAGACCGGAACGGTCAGCTTTGGGAGGGCGCGGCAATAACTGGGGAAAACTACTGCTGCCGCTAAGACAGCAAACGCCATCGAATGCAACCGGCATCAGCGCGCGGCACTGAAACCAGGGGAGACTAGAAGCCCAGCTTCGTCTTCTTCAGCGCCTTGATCGATTCGTCGCTGCCCTCAAAGGTAACAAGCGCGCTGTCGATTCGACCGGAAGCGTGCATGATCAGCTCCGTGACGGGGCCGGTGATCGTCACCGGGTTGGCCGCCTTCTTGGCCACATGGCGTTTGCCGTCCGGCCGGGCCAGGATGACGCCGATGGGGCAGTGGCGGTAGTACATGCGGGCGCGGCGGGTGAGGTCATTCCAGAGCATTTCGGTGTAGCCACGATCGAGGATGCGCGGAGCCCACTGGGTCCGTGCCCGGCGCACGTCTTCGGTGTGGATGAAGAACTCGGACATGTTCGCGGCGGTGCTGACCCGCTCGATGGAGAACGGGGAGTACTTGCTCGGCCCGGTGCGAAAACGTCGCACCAGCCCGGCATAGCTTTCGGGGCGCTGGGCCTCGTCGGCTAGCTTTTTAATCTTCGCGTCGAGCTTCCCGGAAAGCGGCTTGAGAACCGCCCCGGCGCCCAGCGGCGAATTTTCGCGCAGAACCAGGTGCGCGGCAAGGTGGCGGGTTTCCCAGCCCGCGCACAACGTATCAGCCGAGGGGCCAGCTGCCAACAGGGCCTCGGCCAGGGCGAGTCGAGAAGCATGTACCAGGTGCATTACCTCTGAACCTAGCATGGAGTGCGGCACCTTGAGCACCTATAAAGACATGTTGCGAGGCAATGCCCCGAACTAGTGGCATTGAGTCTTGTCACACGGTGGGGACGCACAGGCCCAGCAAGTATGCTTGAGGGGATGTCTACTACTAATTCCAGCGCCGAATCCCAGCCGGATGCGGCGCAGCTTGACCCCCAGATCGCTGCCCGCCTCAAGCGCGATCCCAACGGCCTGGTGGCCGCGATCGTCCAGCAGGCCGACACCCTTCAAGTGCTGATGCTGGGTTGGATGGACGACGAGGCCCTGCGCCGCACCCTGAGCACCGGGCGGGTCACGTTCTTCTCCCGTTCACGCCAGGAGTACTGGCGCAAGGGGGACACCTCCGGCCATGCCCAGTACGTCAAGTCCGTGGCGCTGGATTGCGACGGGGACGCCCTGCTGGTGCAGGTGGACCAGGTGGGGGCGGCCTGCCACACCGGGGCCCCGACGTGCTTCACCGACCGGCAGCTGCCGGCGCAGGTCGGCCACCGCCCGGCCTAAGCGCTCCTGCCGAAGGCGGCAGGGACGGTTCCCGCGGGCCGCGGGAGATCCCGCGGCGCCCCAAGCGGTTGAAAAGTAGTTGTTGGCAAGTAGCTGTTGAAAAGAAGCTGATGAAAACCCTAGGTAGCATTTCCCCGACCCGCCAGCAGTTCCTGGCGATGGCCTCCACGCGGCGGGTCATCCCCGTCTCGGTGCGGATCCTGGCCGACTCACTGACCCCGATCGGTCTCTATCGGCAGTTGGCCGGGGGACGGGCCGGTACCTTCCTGATGGAGTCGGCGGCAGCCGGTGGGGTGTGGTCGCGGTACTCCTTCATCGGGGTCAACTCCCCGGCCACGCTCTCCACGCGCAGCGACGGGCAGGCGTACTGGCAGGGCCAGGCCCCGGCCGGGCTGCCCACCACCGGCGTCGGGGTTGAGGTGCTGCGCGACACCGTGCGGGCCCTGCGCACCGAACCGATGCCGGGCCTGCCCCCGCTGACCGGCGGCATGGTCGGCTTCATCGGCTGGGAGTGCGTGCGGCATTGGGAAAAGCTGCCCAACCCGCCGGCCGATGACCTGAAGCTGCCGGAGCTGAGCATGAACCTGGTCGGCGACCTGGCCGTGCACGACGCCGCGGAGGGCACGGTCACGCTGATCGCCAACGCCATCAACTTCGACGGGCGGGCCGAACGCGCGGAGCAGGCCTACGATGACGCGGTGCAGCGCCTGCACCGGATGCTGGAGCAGCTGGACGGGCACCTGCCCACCGGCGGGGCGGTGCTGCAGGGCACCGACGTGCCGCGTGAAGAGCTGATGGAGGCGGTCACCCACTCCTGGGACGAGCAGCAGTACCTGCAGGCAATCCGCGAATCGAAGCAGGCGATTGTGGATGGTGAGGTGTTCCAGATCGTGGTCTCGCGCCGGTTCGAGCTGGAAACCCAGGCCAGCGCGCTGGACATCTACCGGGTGCTGCGCGCCACCAACCCGAGCCCCTACATGTACCTGTACAACTTCGTCGACGAGGACGGCCAGCCCTTCCAGGTTGTCGGCTCCTCCCCGGAGGCGCTGGTGACCGTGAACGACGGGCATGTGGTCACCCACCCGATCGCCGGCTCCCGCCCACGCGGTGCGAACTACGAGGAGGACCAGCTGCATGAGAAGTCGCTGCTGGCCGATGAGAAGGAACGCGCCGAGCACCTGATGCTGGTCGACCTCTCCCGCAACGACCTGTCCAAGGTTTGCCAGGCCGGCACGGTGGAGGTCACCCAGTTCATGGAGGTGGAGCGCTTCAGCCACATCATGCACCTGGTCTCCAACGTGGTGGGCAAGGTGCGTGAGGGAATCGAAGCGTACGACGTGCTGGCCGCGACGTTCCCGGCCGGCACGCTCTCCGGGGCGCCCAAGCCCCGCGCCCTGCAGCTGCTGGATGAGTACGAGCCCTACCGCCGCGGAGTGTATGGGGGAGTGGTTGGCTACCTGGACTTCGCCGGGGACATGGACATGGCCATCACCATCCGTTCGGCGCTGCTGAAGGACGGGCGGGCCTATGTGCAGGCCGGCGGTGGGATTGTCAACGATTCGAAGCTGGCCGACGAGGCCCTGGAAACCATCAACAAGGCCGCCGCACCGCTGCGCGCGGTCTGGGCCGCGCAGAGCCTGCGCCAGGCCACCGACGTGACGGAAGGTGCATGATGCGCAAGATGCTGAGCCTGAGGAACGTGGCACTGTTCGGGGTGGTCGCCGCCGGGCTGGGCCTGTGGGCCGCCACCCGCACCTGGGTGCTGGTCGACGTCCAGGCCACCACCGTCCAGGTGCCGCAGATCGTGGTCGACGGCTCCCAGGCCGCCCCGGCGGTCACCGCGCTGTGCGTGGTGGTGCTGGCCGCGGCGCTGGCGCTGCTGATCGGCGGGAAGGTGGTGCGCTACATCATCGGCGCGATCTCCGTGCTGGCCGGGGCCGGGGTGATCAGCGCCGGGCTGAACGGCGCACTGAACCCGCAGGGCGCGGCCGCCGGGGCCGTGGCCGAGGCGACCGGGCTGAAGGACATCGTCGCCGACTACCAGGTCAGCGCGTGGCCGATGGTGGTTGCGGTGGCCGGGGCGCTGATCGTGCTGCAGGGCATCTGCGTGCTGCTGGCCGCCGGGCACTGGTCCAAGACCACCAAGTACGACCGGGTGCGCTCCGAGGCGCAGCCCACCGGCGAATCCCCGCGCAACGACCGGATCTCGGACTGGGAGCAGCTCTCGGCCGGGGATGATCCCACCGAGTCCGGGCGCTGATTCGCGCGCCGCGGCGGAGGGCCGCGACGGTGGGCAACACGATTGCCCCCAAATGTGTCATCGGTGTGAACTGGTGGCAGAATAGAGCAGGAAGCTTAAGGATCCGCCCGGGCCACCGCGCGGACATGGGTAGAAAACCAAGGAGACGTTCCGTTATGTCGCAGAAGACCGAGATCGACCCGATCTTTGCCGAAGAGGTTGGACACGGTAACTCGATCGCAGCCTGGACGGCTGTCATCATCATGATGGTCGGTGCCATCGTGGGCGGAATCGCCTTCGCCAACCACGCCCACCTGCTGGTGTACATCAGCTGCGGCGTGATCCTGCTGGGCCTGGTGGTCGGCTGGATCATGCGCAAGGCCGGATACGGCGTGGGCGGCTCGCGCAGCGGAGCACACCACTAAGTTGAGCGTTCTCGACGAAATCATTGCGGGCGTCCGGGAAGACCTGGACGCCCGACGTGCACGTACCGGCCTTGAGGCGATGATCGGCGCCGCCCACGCCGCCGCCCCGGCCCGCGACGCCTATGCTGCGCTGGGCGGAAACACCGACCAGTCCGCCCGGGACACCACCTTGCGGGTGATCAGCGAGGTCAAGCGCCGCTCCCCGTCCAAGGGGGCGCTGGCCGAGATCCCGGAGCCGGCCACCCTGGCCGCCGAATACGCCGCCGGCGGTGCCTCGGTGATTTCCGTGCTCACCGAGCAGCGCCGCTTCAATGGTTCGCTGCAGGACCTGGACGCGGTGCGCCAGGCCGTGGACATCCCGGTGCTGCGCAAGGACTTCACGGTCGACGAGTACCAGATCTACGAGGCCCGCGCCCACGGGGCCGACCTGGTGCTGCTGATCGTCGCCGCCCTGGACGACGCGACACTGCGCCGCTTCCTGGCGCTGACCGAACAGCTGGGCATGCACGCCCTGGTCGAAACCCACACCGCAGAGGAGATCCAGCGCGCGGTCGCCGCCGGCGCGAAGATCATCGGGGTGAACGTGCGCAACCTGAAGACCCTGGACGTGGATCCTGCCACCTTCGCCAAGCTGGCCCCGCTGCTGCCGCGCGAGGCCGTGGTGATCGCCGAATCCGGTGTGGAATCCACCGAGCAGGTGGCACAGTACGCGGCCGCCGGCGCCGATGCGATCCTGGTCGGCGAGGCACTGGTGAAGCACGCCGCCCCGCGGGAAACGGTCGCCGAATTCATCCGGGCCGGCACCGCGGCGAAGCCCGCACGCGGCCAGGACAACTGGCGCAACAAACTACGCAAACCGCCGGTGAGCGGCCACAGTTAAAGAGAATCAACAGTTGACGGCCAGCGGCGCACGCCGCTCGATCCGAACGATCCACGGTGGTGCCCCCGCCCGGCGAGAAGCGCCGCGGGGGCACCTGCCAACATTGCGAGGGAAAAGAGGGAACAATGAGCACTTCCGACGGCTCGTTGAAGCACGCCAGCGGACCATACTTCGGGGCCTACGGCGGACGATGGATGCCCGAGTCCCTCATGGCCGCCATGGATGAGCTGGCCGCCACCTTCGAGCAGGCCAAGCACGATCCGGCGTTCATCGCCGAGGTCAAGGACCTGAACAAGAACTACTCCGGGCGCCCCTCGCTGCTCACCGAGGCCAAGCGCTTTGGGCACAAGGCCTGCGGCGGGGCGCGGATCTTCCTCAAGCGCGAGGACCTGAACCACACCGGCAGCCACAAGATCAACAACGTGCTCGGCCAGGCGCTGCTGGCCAAGCGGATGGGCAAGACCCGGATCATCGCCGAAACCGGCGCCGGCCAGCACGGGGTCGCCTCCGCCACCGCCGCCGCCCTGATGGGCATGGAGTGCGTGGTCTACATGGGCGCGGAGGACACCCGGCGCCAGGCGCTGAACGTGGCGCGCATGGAGCTGCTGGGCGCCACCGTGATCCCGGTGACCGTGGGCAGCCAGACCCTGAAGGACGCGATCAACGAGGCGCTGCGCGACTGGGTGGCGAACGTGGAGAACACCCACTACCTGCTGGGCACCGCCGCCGGCGGGCACCCGTTCCCGGCCATGGTGCGCTACTTCCACGAGGTCATCGGCGAGGAGGCGCGTGAGCAGATCCTGGCCCAGGCCGGACGCCTGCCCGACGCGGTGACCGCCTGCATTGGCGGGGGTTCCAACGCGATCGGCATCTTCCACGGCTTCCTGGACGACGCCGAGGTGGAGCTCTACGGTTTTGAGGCCGGCGGGGACGGGGTGGACACCGACCGCCACGCCGCGACGATCACCCTGGGCAAGCCCGGGGTGCTGCACGGGGCCAAGAGCTACCTGATGCAGGACGACGACGGGCAGACCATCGAATCGCATTCGATCTCCGCGGGCCTGGACTACCCGGGCGTGGGCCCGGAGCACGCGCACCTGGCCGACATCGGGCGGGTCAGCTACGAGCCGATCACCGACACCGAGGCGATGGACGCGTTCCGCCTGCTGTGCCGCACCGAGGGGATCCTGCCGGCGATCGAGTCCTCGCACGCGCTAGCCGGGACCATCAAGGTCGCCCAGCGCAAGATCGCCGAGGGCCGCGACCCGCAGGACGTGGTGATCGTGGTCAGCCTCTCCGGGCGGGGGGACAAGGACGTGTCCACCGCCGCCGAATGGTTTGGATTGCTTGATGCGGCCGACGCGGCCGGGGAGGGGAAGTAGATGACCCGGGTGAGAAGTGCCCAGAAGATCGCCGCCGCGAAGGCCGAGGGCCGCCCGGCGCTGATCGCCTACCTGCCCGCCGGGTTCCCGGACGTGGCCACCACCATTGACGCGGCCGTGGCGGTCGCCAACAACGGGGTGGACATCATCGAGATCGGGATCCCGTATTCGGACCCGGTGATGGACGGGGAAGTGATCCAGCAGGCCACCACCCAGGCGCTGGCCAACGGCTTCAGGGTCTCCCAGATTTTTGAGATCATCGCCGGGATCACCGCCCGCTGCGACGCCGCGGTGATGGTGATGACCTACTGGAACCCGGTGCTGCGCATGGGCGTGGAGGAGTTCGCCCGCCGCTTTGCCGAGGCCGGCGGGTCCGGGCTGATCACCCCGGACCTGGTGCCCGACGAGGCCGGTGAATGGGTGGCCGCCAGTGAAAAGTACGACCTGGAGCGCGTCTTCCTGATCGCGCCCAGCTCCTCCCAGGCCCGGGTGAAGATGACCGTGCAGGCCTCCAGCGGGTTCGTGTACTGCGTCTCGGTGATGGGGGTGACCGGGGCGCGCAGCGAGGTTTCCGCCGCCGCCCAGGACGTGGTCGCCGCCGCGCACGCGGCCGGGGCGGAAAACGCCTGCGTCGGGCTGGGGGTCTCCAAGCGGGAGCACGTCCAGCAGATCGGCGCGTACGCGGACGGGGTGATCGTGGGCACCGCCCTGGTCGCGGCGCTGCGTGACGGCGGGGTGGAGGCGGTCGGGGCGCTGGCCGCCGAGCTGAGCGGGAGAGCCAGCGCATGATCAGCGCCGCGATCCCCTCCCCGCCCATTGAATGGTCCCGCTTCACGCTGGGGCCGCTGACCATCCACGCCTACGCGCTGTGCATTCTGGTCGGCATCGTGCTGGCCCTGTGGCTCACCGGCCGCCGGCTGCGCGCCCGCGGCGGCACCAGCGACACGCTGTGGGACATCGCAATCTGGGCGATCCCGTTCGGCATTGTCGGCGGGCGGCTCTACCACGTGCTGATCACCGACCCGATGTACTACTTCGGGTTGGGCGGCGGCCCGGCGCACCTGGCCGAGATCCCGCAGCTGTGGCTGGGCGGACTGGGCATCATGGGCGCGGTGGCGCTGGGCGCGGTCGGCGCGTGGATCGGCTGCCGGCGCATCGGGATCCGGCTTTCGGCGTTCGCCGACGCGGCCGCCCCGGGCGTGCTGCTGGCGCAGGCCGCCGGACGCTGGGGCAACTGGTTCAACCAGGAGCTGTTCGGTTCACCCACCACCCTGCCCTGGGGCTTGGAGATCGACCCGGACAGCTACAACTTCCCGGCCGGGCTGCCGGCCGACACGCTCTTTCACCCCACGTTCCTCTACGAGTCGCTGTGGAACGTGGCCGGGGTGATCCTCTTGCTGGCGCTGGACCGCAAGTACAAGCTGCGCCGCGGGGCGATGTTCGCCTGCTACGTCATCTGGTACGGCATCGGGCGCACGATCATGGAATCGTTCCGCATCGACCCGGCCGAGGTGATCAGCCTGGGCCCGCTGGACCTGCGCATCCACCAGCTGCTGGCGATCCTGCTGGTGATCGGCGGGGTGATCGGGCTGGCGTACTCGCTGGGCCGGCTGCGCTCGGAGCACCAGGACACCATCTACCTGCCCGGGCGGGAACCGGTGGCCGAGGCCGCCGCCGCGGAGGGCGGTTCGAGTGCCCTGGAGGCCGGCGCCGGACGCGCGCCGCGGGGACGCGACACCAAGAAAACGGGCGGCGTGAAGAAGACGGGCGACGTGAAGGACGCGGGCACCGCAAGGGACGCGGCGCGGAGTCCGGATGCTGCCGGCCAGGACCCTGCCGATGGCTCCGGCAGCAATGGCCCCGGCACCGCTGGCCCCGCCCAGGAGAAGTAGCAAGGCGGCCGCCGGCAGGAATGCCCGTGCCGGCCGGCAGCCCACCGTGGCGGCACCCCGAACCAGGGGTGCCGCCACGGTACGTTAACCCGCCCGCAACTGCCGGGGCAACCAGGGAAATTCGTTAACGCCCCCGAAACACAACCGGGCACGCGGCGGAAACAAACGACTTGTAACGTGGAACACCCGACCCGCTTGCGGCCCGCACCACCATTTCGCGGCCCACCGGTCGGACACGACCCACAACGCGGTGGATCCATCGTCCGCACACCACACCTTCGGGCCCCACTCCCTGGCCCGCGGCGTGCCTTCGCTGCCCGGCCCCGGTATCCCACCCATCGGTGGACCCGGCCCGCGGCGTCGGCCTGCCGCCGGGGCGGCGACGATGACCGGCAGCCTCCGTTTTTCGGGCTGAAACCCAGCGTCCTGCGTGCTGCCCCCAGCAATACGGCACACCCTTGAAAGGCACGCTCATGAGCATGACCGGAGTCCAGCTGAACGCCTCGCCAGATGGTGGCGGGGAACCCATCTCCTCGCCCTACACCCGATTCGCCGCGCTGCCCGGCGCGCAGGGACTCTACGATCCCGGCGCCGAGAAGGACGCGTGTGGGCTGGCGATGATCGCCAGCCTGAAAAATGAAGCCAGCCACCGCATCGTCGAACAGGCGCTGACCGCCCTGCGCCGCCTGGAACACCGTGGCGCGACCGGCGCCGACGCGGACACCGGGGACGGGGCCGGAATCCTGCTGCACCTGCCGGACCGCTTCCTGCGCCAGGCCGCCGACTTCCAGCTGCCCGAGCCCGGACGCTACGCCGTGGGCATGGCCTTTTTGCCCGCCGTCCCCGCCGAGCGTCAGGTCGCGGTGGCGGCCGTGCAGCAGCTGGCCGAGGCCGAGGGCCTCACCGTGCTGGGCTGGCGCCAGGTGCCGGTGGACGCACGGGTGCTGGGGGCCGCCGCCCGCGAATGCATGCCGCACATCGCCCAGTTCTTCGTCACCGGGGTGCCCTCCGGCCGGGCGCTGGACGCGGTGTGCTGGCGCATCCGGCGCCGGGCCCAGCACCGCCACGGGGTGTACTTCGCCTCCTTCGCCAGCGGCACCCTGGTCTACAAGGGCATGGTTTCCACCGCGCAGCTGGACCGCTTCTACCCGGACCTGGCCGACGCCCGGCTGGGCACCCGCTGCGCGATCGTGCATTCGCGCTTCTCCACCAACACCTTCCCCTCCTGGCCGCTGGCCCAGCCGCTGCGCACCATCGCCCACAACGGGGAGTTCAACACCGTGCAGGGAAACCGCAACTGGATGCGCGCCCGGCAGTCCCAGCTGGCCGGCGAGCTGCTGGGGGAGGTGCCCGAGGAGCTGTTCCCGATCTGCACGCCCGGCGCGTCGGACTCGACCAGCTTCGACGAGGTCGCCGAACTGCTGATGCTCTCCGGGCGGCACCCGGCCGCGGCGATCATGATGATGATCCCGCAGGCCTGGGAACACGATGAGCACATGGACCGGGATCTGCGGGCGTTCTACGAGTACCATGCGATGCTCATGGAGCCGTGGGACGGGCCGGCCGCCGTGTGCTTCACCGACGGGCAGCTGGCCGGGGCGGTGCTGGACCGCAACGGGCTGCGCCCGGCCCGCTGGCTGACCACCGCGGACGGGCTGCTGGTGCTGGCCAGCGAGGTCGGGGTGGTGGACGTGCCCGCCCAGCAGGTCACCGCCAAGGGGCGCGTCGTCCCGGGCACCGTGTTCCTGCTGGACGTCGCGGCCGGGCGGATCATCCCCGACGCGCAGCTCAAGGCCGAACTGGCCGCCGCCGCGCCCTGGGCGAAGTGGGTGGGGCAGAACAAGCGCCGGCTGCACCAGCTGCCGCAGCGCGAGCACGTGCACCACAACGCCACCTCGGTGCGCCAGCGCCAGCTCACCTTCGGCTACACGAACGAGGAGCTGCGCCTGCTGTTGGGGCCGATGGCCGCCACCGGCACCGAACCGCTGGGCGCCATGGGCACCGACACCCCGGTCGCGGTCCTCTCCGAGCGCGACCGGCTGCTGTTTGACTACTTCACCCAGTCCTTCGCCCAGGTCACCAACCCGCCGCTGGACGCGATCCGCGAGGCGCTGGTCACCTGCCTTGCCACCTCGATCGGCCCGGAGGGGAACTTGCTGCAGCCCGGGCCGGTTTCGGCCGAGCAGATCGCGCTGGACTACCCGGTGCTGGACAACGACCAGCTGGACCAGGTGCTGTTCCTGCGCGACGGGCACGGCACCCGCCAGAGCCTGCGGGTGCGCGGGCTCTACCGGCCCGCCGGCGGGGCCCGGGAGCTGCGCGCCCGGCTGGACGAGATCTGTGAGAAGGTCTGCGCCGCGGTGCACCGCGGCGTGCGCTTCATCGTGCTCAGCGACCGGGACTCCTCCGCCGCGTGGGCGCCGATCCCCTCCCTGCTGCTGGTCTCCGCGGTGCACCACCACCTGCTCTCCAGCTCCACCCGCACCCGGGTCTCGCTGCTGGTCGAATCCGGCGACGCCCGGGAAGTGCACCATGTGGCGCTGCTCATCGGCTACGGCGCCAGCGCCGTGAACCCGTACCTGGCGCTGGAGAGCGTGGAGCAGATGGCCCTGGAGGGCACCTTGCCCGGGGTGGACCCGGCCCCCGACGGGCGGGCCGCGGCCGCGAACCTGGTCAGGGCGCTGGGCCAGGGGGTGCTGAAGATCATGAGCAAGATGGGGATCTCCACCATCGCCTCCTACTGCGGCGCCCAGACCTTCGAGGCCCTGGGGCTGGGCCGGGCGCTGGTCGACGAATACTTCACCGGCACCCCCAGCCGGCTGGACGGGATCGGGCTGGAGGTGATCGCCCGGGAAACCGCGGCCCGCCACGCCCGCGCCTACCCCGTCCACCCCTCCCACCCCGGTACCGGGACCGGGAGCAGTGCCGTGAGCGGTGCCCCGCAGCTGCCCGGCGGCGGGGAATACCAGTGGCGCCGCGGCGGGCCCCCGCACCTGTTTGACCCGCAGACCGTGTTCCGGCTGCAGCATTCCACCCGCACCCGGCGCTATGACCTGTTCAAGCGGTACACCGCCGCCGTCGACGAACAGGCCGCCGAGCTCAAGACGCTGCGTGGGCTGCTGCGGCTGAACACCCAGGCCGCCACCCCGGTGCCCATCCAGGAGGTGGAGCCCGTCAGTGCGATCGTCACCCGTTTTGCCACCGGGGCGATGAGCTACGGCTCGATCTCCGCCGAGGCGCACGAAACCCTGGCGATCGCGATGAACCGGCTCGGGGGCAAGTCCAACACCGGGGAGGGCGGGGAGGACCCGGCCCGGCTGAACGACCCGCTGCGGCGCAGCGCCATCAAGCAGATCGCCTCCGGGCGCTTCGGGGTGACCAGCCGCTACCTGAGCAGCGCTGCGGACATCCAGATCAAGATGGCCCAGGGCGCCAAGCCCGGGGAGGGCGGGCAGCTGATGAGCACCAAGCTCTACCCGTGGATCGCCCGGACCCGGCACTCCACCCCCGGGGTCGGGCTGATCTCCCCGCCCCCGCACCACGACATCTACTCGATCGAGGACCTGGCCCAGCTGATCCACGACGCCAAATGCGCCAATCCCTCCGCCCGGATACAGGTCAAGCTGGTCTCCGAGGCCGGCATCGGCACCGTCGCGGCCGGGGTCGCCAAGGCCAAGGCGGATGCGGTGCTCATTTCCGGGCACGACGGCGGCACCGGGGCCAGCCCGCTGAACTCGCTCATGCACGCCGGTACCCCGTGGGAGATCGGGCTGGCCGAGGCCCAGCAGACGCTGATCCTCAACGGGCTGCGCCAGCGGGTGACCCTGCAGGCCGACGGGCAGCTGAAGACCGGGCGCGACGTGGTGATCGCCGCGCTGCTGGGCGCCGAGGAGTTCGGCTTCGCCACCGCCCCGCTGGTGGTCTCCGGGTGCATCATGATGCGCGTGTGCCACCTGGACACCTGCCCGGTCGGGGTGGCGACCCAAAACCCGGAACTGCGCGAACGCTTCAGCGGCAAGGCCGAGTTCGTGGTCAACTTCTTCCAGTTCCTGGCCCAGGAGGTGCGCGAACTGCTCGCCGCACTGGGCGCGCGCACCCTGGACGAGGTGATCGGGCGGGTCGAACTGCTGGACACGGCCCAAGCGGCCGCCCACTACAAGGCCCGCGGGCTGGACCTGGGCCCGATCACCCACGTGCCACCCGTGGCCCCGGCCGCCCGGCGGCGCACCACCGGGCAGCAGCACGGTTTGGAGAACCACCTGGACCGGCGGCTGCTGGCCCAGGCCGGTCCGGCGCTCGCCGCGGGTACCCCGGTGCGGCTGGCGGCCAGCGTGTCCAACACCGACCGCTCGGTGGGCACCCTGCTGGGCCACCACCTGACCCGCGCCGCCTTCGACGCCGACCGGCCGGCGGACACCATCACAGTGCGCCTGCAGGGCCAGGCCGGGCAGTCGCTGGGCGCGTTCCTGCCCGCCGGGATCACCCTGCGCCTGGCCGGGGACGCGAACGACTACGTCGGCAAGGGCCTGAGCGGCGGGATCATCGCCGTGCACCCGGGCTCCGGCAGCGCCTGCCCACCCGAGGAACAGGTGATCGCCGGGAACGTGATCGGCTACGGCGCCACCGGCGGCCAGCTGTACATCAACGGGCGGGTCGGCGAACGCTTCGCGGTGCGCAACTCCGGGGCGACGCTGGTCGCCGAGGGGATCGGCGAGCACGGGTGCGAGTACATGACCGGGGGCACCGTGGCGGTGCTCGGGCCCACCGGACGCAACTTCGCCGCCGGCATGTCCGGGGGTGTGGCCTGGGTGCTGGACTTCGACCCCCGGCGGCTGAACCCCCTGGCCGCCGCCGGACAGGAACTGTTGATCGGCCCGCTGGACGACGCGCAGGCCGGGCAGCTGCACGCGCTGCTCACCGAGCACATCGCCCGCACCGGCTCCCCGCTGGCCCAGCGCCTGGTGCTGGACTGGGACGCCAGCCGCACCCGCTTCACCAGCATCATCCCGCGGCACTACGCCGCCATCGAAGAACTTCGCACCCAGGCCGCCGACTCCGGGCAGAACCCGGACTCGGCCCAGGTGTGGACCCAGATCCTGGAGGTGACCCGTGGCTGACCCACGCGGCTTTCTGAACATCCGCCACCGTGAAACCCAGCCCCGGCGCCCGGTGCCGCTGCGGCTGCTGGACTACCGGGAGGTCAGCGAACGCCAGCGCGCCGGCACCCTGCAGGCCCAGGCCTCGCGCTGCATGGACTGCGGGGTCCCGTTCTGCCACCAGGGCTGCCCGCTGGGCAACCTGATCCCGGAGTTCAACGACCTGGTCTACCGCCAGCGGATGGACGAGGCGGCCGACCGGCTGCTGCAGACCAACAACTTCCCGGAACTGACCGGCCGGCTCTGCCCGGCGCCCTGCGAGGCCGCCTGCGTGCTGGGCATCAACCAGCCGGCGGTGACAATCAAACAGGTGGAGGCCGAACTGGCCGGGCACCTGCTGGACGCCGGGGCGTTCACCCCGCAGCCGCCGGCCCGGCACACCGGGGCGCGGATCGCGGTGGTCGGCTCCGGCCCGGCCGGGCTGGCCGCCGCCCAGCAGCTGACCCGGGTGGGGCACACCGTGGTGGTCTTCGAACGCGACGAGGCCCCCGGCGGGCTGCTGCGCTTCGGCATCCCGGACTTCAAGCTGGACAAGCGGGTGCTCGAGCGCCGGCTGGAGCAGCTGCGCGCGGAAGGCACCGTCTTCCGCACCGGGGTGAACATCGGTGTGGACGCCGGCTGGGATGAGCTGCGCCGGGACTACGACGCGGTGATCATCGCCACCGGCGCCGGCGTGCCGCGCGATTTGCCCGTGCCGGGCCGGGAGCTGGACGGGGTGCACTTTGCGATGCAGTACCTCACCGAGAGCAACCGCGCGGTGTCCCAGGCGCGCCGCAGCCCGCGGATCGACGCCCGCGGCAAGCGCGTGGTGATCCTGGGCGGCGGGGACACCGGGGCGGACTGCCTGGGCACGGCGCTGCGCCAGCAGGCGGCCAGCGTCACCACCCTGGCCATCGGCCAGCAGCCCCCGGCCGAACGCGGGCCCGGGCACCCGTGGCCGACGGTGCCGCCGCTGTTCGAGGTGCAGTCCTCCCACGAGGAGGGCGGGCAGCGCAGCTACCTGGCCTCCACTGTGAGATTTAATGGTCGGCAGGGCCGGGTGATCGGTGTTACAGTGGCAGAGACGGAATTTGTCGCTGGCTCACGCCTCCCGAAGCCCGGCACCGAGAAGCTGATCAAGGCGGATCTGGTGCTGCTCGCCCTCGGGTTCACCGGACCGGAAAAAGCCGGGCTGGATGAACAGGTCAGTATCGATTTCGACAATCTGGGCAACGTCGCCCGTGATGGCTACTACCACACCGGCGCGGACAATGTGTTCGCCGCCGGGGACGCCGGTCGGGGACAGTCCCTGATCGTGTGGGCCATCGCCGAGGGGCGCTCCGTCGCCGCGGCGGTGGACCGTCACCTGCAGGGGCACACCATGTTGCCCGCACCGGTCGCCCCCACCGATAGGGCCATCAGCATCATGTGAGTGTCACGGGTGCGTTGCGGCCAGCCATGGAGTTTCAGCCTTGGAATTCCCGGCCGGACGTACCGTGGAAAGTGAAAGGCATAATAGGCTGACGGTATGAGACGCGCGAAGATTGTTGCTACCTGGGGACCATCGATTGAGAGCTACGAAAACACCGTGGCGGTGTTGCAGGCCGGGGTGGACGTCGCCCGGCTGAACATGAGCCATGGCGACCATTCCACACACGCGAACAACCTGGAAAACGTGCGCAACGCCTCCCGTGAGGTAGGCCGCGCCGTGGGGATCTTCGCCGACCTGCAGGGCCCGAAGATCCGCCTGGGCCGGTTCAAGGACGACGCGAAGTACATCCTGGAGCCGGGGGAGCGGTTCACCATCACCACCGAGGACATTGAAGGGGACCGCAGCATCTGCTCCACCACCTTCAAGGGCCTGCCCGGGGATGTGCAGCCGGGGGACATGCTGCTGGTCAACGACGGCAAGGTCCAGCTGCGCGCCCTGCAGGTCGACGAGGTCAAGGTGCTCACCGAGGTCGTCGTCGGCGGAGAGGTGTCCAACAACAAGGGCATCAACCTGCCCGGCGTCGCGGTGAACGTGCCGGCACTGAGCGAGAAGGATGAGGACGATCTGCGCTGGGCGATCCGCGCCGGGGTGGACATGATCGCCCTGTCCTTCGTGCGCAACGCCAGCGACATCCGCCGCGTGCACGAAATCATGGACGAGGAAGGCCGCCGCCTGCCGGTGATCGCCAAGATCGAAAAGCCGCAGGCCGTCGCCGCCCTGGAGGAGATCATCGACGCGTTCGACGCGATCATGGTCGCCCGCGGCGATCTGGGCGTGGAGCTGCCGCTGGAGGAGGTCCCGATGGTGCAGAAGCGCGCCATCGAACTGGCCCGCCGCTGGGCGAAGCCGGTCATCGTGGCCACCCAGGTGCTCGAATCGATGATCGAGTCCCCGACCCCCACCCGTGCCGAGGCCTCGGACTGCGCCAACGCGGTCATCGACGGCGCCGACGCGGTCATGCTCTCCGGGGAGACCTCGGTGGGCGCCTACCCGGTGGAGACCGTGGCCACCATGGCCCGGATCATCACCTCCACCGAGCAGCACGGCCTGGACCGCATCCCGCGGCTGGGCTCCAAGCCCAAGACCCGCGGCGGGGCGATCACCCGCGCCGCCGTGGAGATCGCCGACCAGCTCGATGTGAAATACATTGTCGCGTTCACCCAGTCGGGTGACTCGGCGCGCCGCCTCTCCCGGCTGCGCCCGCACAAGCCGGTGCTGGCCTTCACCCCGCTGCCGCAGACCTACAACATCATGACCCTGATGTGGGGTGTGCAGGCCCGCCTGGTGGAATACGCCGACCACACCGACAAGATGACCGCCCAGGTCGACGAACGCCTGCTCTCCGAGGGGCTGGCCGAGGTCAACGACCTGGTGTGCATCGCCGCCGGTTCGCCTCCAGGGCAGGCCGGGTCCACCAACACCCTGCGCATCCACAAGGTCGGTGACCTTGCCGATGCGGGCCAGCTGCTGGACGGCAAGCCGATGCCGGACCGGGAGAAGGTCGGACCGTGGGCGCCGGAGAACGTGCGCGGCACCTCCATCTAGGCATAGCCGCCGACTCGGGCCGCGAGGTTTCTCACGGCCACCGGCCAGGGGCGCCAATCCTTTGCGGGATTGGCGCCCCTGGCCGTTTCCCGTGCTGCCGGGCCCCGGCCTTCGGCCCTGGCCTCCGGAGCCGGGCAGCAAACCGTGCAGCGCGGCGTCCGCGCCCGGGGTGCGACGACGGCTCCGCCGCTGTGGCGCCACGGCACGATTTAAACGTCAAACGCGGCCACCGCCGGCAAGGCGATGGCCGCGTTCTGAGATTCGGTCCGCAGCGGCGGCGGGCTGCTTTGCGATGAGCCCGTGGCTGGGGTCGGCCCTACTTGACCTGATCGATCACGGTTTCGGCCACCTGGCGCATGCTCAGCCGGCGGTCCATGGAGGTCTTCTGGATCCAGCGGAACGCCTCGGGCTCGGTCAGCCCCATCTTGGTGATCAGCAGGCTCTTGGCCCGATCCACCAGCTTGCGGGTCTCGAACTGCTCGCTGAGGTTGCTGACTTCCTCCTCCAGGGCGCGCAGCTCGTCGTGCCGGGAGATCGCAATCTCGATGGCCGGGGTCAGGTCGGCCTCGGTGAATGGCTTGACCACGTACGCCATGGCGCCGGCCTCCCGGGCCCGGTCCACCAGTTCCTTCTGGCTGAACGCGGTCAGCAGCACGACCGGGCAGATGCGTTCCTTGACGATGGTCTCCGCGGCGCTGATCCCGTCAAGCACCGGCATCTTCACGTCCATCAGGACCAGATCCGGCTTCAGCTCGCGGGCCTTCTCAATGGCGCTTTCCCCATTGTCGACCTCGGCCACTACCTCGTACCCCTCTTGGCGCAGGATTTCGACGATGTCCAGGCGGATCAGGGTCTCATCCTCGGCCACGAGTACGCGGCGGGCGGTGCCAGGCGTTTCGGCGGGGATCTTGGTGATGTCGGGCAGCTGGCTCAATTCGTTTCCTTTGTGTTCACACGGGCAGCAATTCTGGTCGCTCGCTAACGCCGGAAGGCAGATGCTGGGCGGGAAACCGGGGTTTCTAAGAACAGCCTACTTGCCTGGGGGCCAGTATGCCCGATGACGCGGAAGATTCGATTAGGAAATCCAAAATCCGTCCAGTACTATCGTAAAAGTGCCAGCCCAAGTGGCGGAATCGGTAGACGCGCCGCACTCAAAATGCGGTATCGAAAGATGTGTGGGTTCGAGTCCCACCTTGGGCACCTGGTGATGAAATCCCCTTCGCACGACCTGCGGGTTGCGCGGTGGGGATTTTTCGTGCCAGCAGTGCTTTGCACCGCATCCGCAGAAACGAAAAGCCGGCGGAAACCGCCTGTTAGCTTGATCATAGGACGATCCGGGTTCACCTGCGTGTCACCCGTTGTTCGCCAGATCTGGGTTGACTTTCCAGATTGACTCAGTGACAGGTAGTCATATGATTGAACTGGCTCGCGGCCATTGTGCCGTGTCGTTCACCGTGCAGATGGATCGATATCGCGGTGTACTGAGCAGAAAACTTTCCCTTAGCCGTTCGACCCCCAGGCTGGTATTCAATGGATTTGACGCTCATCGTCGTCCTGGTCATTACCTTGGCGTTGTTCTTCGACTTCACCAACGGTTTTCATGACACGGCCAATGCGATGGCCACTCCAATCGCAACCGGCGCCATCACAGCGAAAAAAGCTGTGTTGCTCGCCGCAGCCCTCAACTTGGTAGGCGCGTTCCTCTCCACCGAGGTTGCCAAGACGATCTCCGGCGGAATCATCAAGGAGGGCGAGGGCGGCGTGCAAATCATGCCGGAAATGATCTACGCCGGCCTGATGGGCGCAGTGATCTGGAACGTGCTGACCTGGCTGTTGGGCCTTCCATCCAGCTCCTCCCACGCATTGTTCGGCGGCCTGATCGGTGCGGCCATCGTCGGCGCCGGGCTGGGCGCCATCGACTACGGCGTGCTGATGAGCAAGGTGCTGCTGCCGGCGCTGTGTGCCCCGGTGATTGCCGGTGTCTCCGCGTACGTGTGTACGAAGCTGGCCTACGCCATCACCAAGCGTCAATCAGGCGCTTCGCCCAAACGCGGCGGCTTCCGCTACGGCCAGATCTTCTCCTCCTCGCTCGTGGCACTGGCCCACGGCACCAACGACGCGCAGAAGACCATGGGCGTCATCACCCTGACCCTGGTCGCCGCCGGGATGCAGGAAGCCGGCACCGGCCCGCACCTGTGGGTCATCACCAGCTGTGCGCTGGCCATCGCGCTGGGCACCTACACCGGCGGTTGGCGCATTATCCGCACCATGGGCTCGGGACTGACCGATGTGAAGCCCGCGCAGGGCTTCTCCGCGGAAGTGTCCACCGCCTCGGCGATCCTGGCCTCCTCGCACCTGGGCTTCGCCCTGTCGACCACCCAGGTCGCCTCCGGTTCGGTGATCGGTTCGGGCATGGGCCGCAAGGGCGCTGAGGTGCGTTGGGGTACCGCCGGGCGCATCGCGCTGGGTTGGCTGTTCACCCTGCCGGCCGCGGCAGTCGTCGGCGCGCTGGCCGCCCTGGTCATGCACCTGGGCAACGCCGGCACCCTGGTCGTCAGCGTGCTTGGCGCCGGAATCCTGCTGGTGTTCTGGGTGCTCTCGCGCCGTGACGTTGTCGGCCACGACAACGCGATCTCCGACATCGACTCCTCGGGTGCCGCAGTGAAGATCCTGTCGAAGAAGGAACGCCGCAAGCGCGAGAAGGCCGCCAAGGCCGCCGCGAAGGAAGCGGCGAAGAACAACGCCAAGAAGAATCCCACGCAGGGGGCCAAGAAGTGACCATCGACTGGGCAGCATTCCTGATCGTCGCGGTAACCACCTGGGTCGCCGCCATCCTCATCGTCAGCGCGTACTCGTTTGGCGTCCGCCTGCTGGCCGTCGCCCGCGATGACGACCGCCATGAGGCCCTGAACCGCTTCGGCGCGTTCGCCTGCTTCGCCTTCTGCGGAATCGTGGTGCTTTTCGGCATCATCCTGATCGTGCCGGCCCTGAGCGCCAGCATCCTGGGCGTTTGAGCTAATTTCCCGCCGGAGTACCTTCACTGATGGAGGCACCCATAGACTGGAGCCATGACGAGCTTCAAATACTATGTGGGTGCCTCCATCGATGGTTTTATCGCCGATTCGGCCGGTGAAACCCGCTGGCTTGAACCCTTCGGCGACGCGCAGGGCGCGCTGCCCGGGTTCCAGAAGTTCTTCGACGAGGTCGGCGCGATCGTCATTGGCGGCCAGACCTACCTGTGGCTGGTCAAGCAGCTCACCGCGCTTGAGCGGCCCTGGCCCTACGCCGGCAAACCGGTGTGGGTGTTCACCCACCACGAGCTGCCCTCCACTCCCGGGGCCGACCTGACGTTCGTGCGCGGGGACATTGACCTGTGGTCGCACGACATTGCCCGCAGCGCCGGTCAGCAGGACGTCTGGATCCTGGGCGGGGCCCAGCTGGCCGGACGGTTCCTCACCGCCGGGGTGCTCGATGAGCTGCAGCTGCTCACCGTCCCGGTGGTCCTGGGCAGCGGGGTGAGCGTCTTCGACACCAAGACCCCTGCCGACTTCACCCTGATCGACCGCACGGCCCACGAGAACGGGGTATTGGAGGACCGCTACCGGGTTGCCGCCCCGTAGCCCGGCAGCGGCACCGCCCCGCCTCCCGCACCTGACCTGCCCATGTTGCCGCTCCGGCCGGAGCCAGGGGCCCGCGGATGTGCCAAAGATTGCGTGGTTCGGGAAGTGAAAATGTCCCGAAGTGCAACTAGGCTGGCAGGTGTGAGTGAAACAACCAAAGTGATGTCCGAATCGGACCGACGACTGCTGATCATTGACGGGCACTCGATGGCGTTCCGCGCCTTCTATGCGCTGCCCGCCGAGAACTTCGCCACGAGCACCGGTCAGCACACCAACGCTGTGCACGGGTTCGTCTCCATGCTGCTGACCATGATCCGCCAGCAGAAGCCAACTCACGTGGCGGTCGCGTTCGACCTGGACACCCCGACCCTGCGCTCCCAGGAGTACACCGAATACAAGGGCGGGCGCAACAAGACCCCCGAGGAGTTCTACGGCCAGATCGACCTGATCCAAGAGGTCATGAAGGCGATGAACATTCCCAGCATCACCCTGGAGGGGTACGAGGCCGATGACATCCTGGCCACCCTGGCCCGGCAGGGTGAGGACGCCGGCTTCAAGGTGCTGGTCGTTTCCGGGGACCGCGACGCGTTCCAGCTGATCAACGAGGACACCCTGGTGCTCTACCCGAAGAAGGGCATCAGCGACATCCCGCCGATGGACGCCGATGCGATTGAAGCCAAGTACTTCGTCCGCCCCGAACGCTACTGCGATCTGGCCGCGCTGGTCGGGGAAACCGCGGACAACCTGCCCGGAGTGCCCGGGGTTGGCCCCAAGACGGCCGCGAAATGGCTGGGCCTGTACGGTTCGCTGGACGGGGTGCTGGAGAATATCGACTCCATCAAGGGCAAGGTCGGCAACAACCTGCGCGAACACGTGGAGAACGTCAAGCGCAACCGGCGCCTGAACGAACTGCACCGCGACCTGGACCTGCCGGTCACCCTGGAAGAGTCCGTGCTGGAAAGCCCGAACCGTGAGGCCGTGGAAAACCTGTTCGACGCGCTGGAGTTCAACACCCTGCGCAAGCGCCTCTTTGACCTGTTCGCCGCCCAGGAAGAGGAGGTCGAACGCGATGTCATCGAGTTTAACCTCACCGAGATCACCACCGCGCAGCAGCTGGACAAGTTCATCAAGGCCGCCGACGGGGCGAAGATCGCCCTGCAGCCGGCCGTCAGCGGCGGGGAAGCGGCCGCGCTGGCGCTGACCCACGGCACCGAGTCCGCCTGGATCAGCCTGACTGAACTGGATGAGCAGACCGACCGCGCGCTGGCCGACTACCTGGGGGATCCGCGCGCGCCGAAGGTGCTGCACGATGCGAAGGCCAGCATGCACCTGCTGGCAGAACGCGGTCTGGACCTGGTCGGCGTCGTCGACGACACCTTGATCGGCGCCTACCTGATCCAGCCGGACCGGCGCAGCCACGACCTGGCCGACATCGCCCAGTACCACCTGAAGGCCACCGTCCCGGTGGTCAAGCCGGAGAAGAAGGGGCAGCTGGACCTGGGGATGGGGGTGGACCCGGAGCTGAAGAACGCCACCTTGGCCCAGAGCCAGGCCATCAACGAGCTCTCCGAGTACCTGGTCGGGCGCCTGGAGGAAAAGCACGCCGCACAGCTGATGAAGGACATTGAGCTGCCGCTGGTGCGGGTGCTGTTCGACATGGAGCGGGCCGGGATCGCGGTGGACCGCACGAAGCTGGATGAGCTCTACGACCACTTCACCACCCAGGTGGAGCAGTCCACCCAGGAGGCCTACGACGCGATCGGCCACGAGGTGAACCTCTCCAGCCCGAAGCAGCTGCAGGTGGTGCTGTTCGAGGAACTGGAGCTGCCCAAGACCAAGAAGATCAAGACCGGCTACACCACGGACGCCGAGTCGCTGCAGGACCTGCTGGTCAAGACCGGGCACCCGTTCCTGGTCGCGCTGATGGCCTACCGCGATGCGATCAAGCTGCGCCAGACCGTGGAGGGGCTGCGCAAGTCGATCGCCGAGGACGGGCGGATCCACACCACCTACGCCCAGACCGTCGCGGCCACCGGACGCCTGTCCAGCCTGAACCCGAACCTGCAGAACATCCCGATCCGCTCCGAGGAGGGCCGGCGCATCCGCGACGTGTTCGTCGTGGGCGAGGGCTACGACAAGCTGCTGACCGTGGACTACTCGCAGATCGAAATGCGCATCATGGCCCACCTCTCCGGGGATGAGGGCCTGATCCAGGCCTACCAGGACGGGGAGGACCTGCACCGCTACGTCGGCTCGCGGGTGTTCAACGTCAGCCCCGAAGAGGTCTCCAGCGAGATGCGCTCCAAGGTCAAGGCGATGAGCTATGGGCTGGCCTACGGGTTGAGCTCCTTCGGACTGTCCAAGCAGCTGAAGATCACCGTCGACGAGGCCCGCACCCTGATGAAGGACTACTTCGACCGCTTCGGCGCGGTGCGCACCTACCTGCGTTCAGTGGTCGACCAAGCCCGCAAGGACGGGTTCACCGAAACGATCTTCGGGCGCCGCCGCTACCTGCCGGAACTGAACAGCTCCGACCGCCGCCTGCGCGACATCGCCGAACGCGCGGCGCTGAACGCCCCCATCCAGGGCTCGGCCGCGGACATCATCAAGGTCGCGATGCTGCAGGTGGACGCGGAACTGGCGGCGGCCGGGCTGAAGAGCCGGATGCTGCTGCAGGTCCATGACGAACTGGTGCTGGAGATCGCCGAGGGGGAGCTGGAGCAGGTGCAGGCCCTGGTCACCGAACAGATGGGCAACGCGGCCCAGCTGCGTGTCCCGTTGGACGTGCAGCCCGGCATCGGCCACTCCTGGCACGAGGCCGGCCACTAGGGGCCAAGCCACCCCTAGCCGGTGTCCGATCCGATCCCGCAGCCGGATCGGACACCGGGGCGCACACCCCACGGGCCAGCGCTCCCACTGACCGCCCACCGCACCATGCACCACCCCCAGCACCATCCACGACTCACGGCACCATCCACGATTCGACGGGCAGCACACCCGCGCGGCCCGCACCACGTCCCATCAACCGATGGAAGGACCCACCATGGACAAGCTGCACACCGAGCACTGGCAGGCCGACCAGCTCACCGAGCAAGAAATGGAACACCTGGACCGGTTCCACCGCGCCACCGCCCGCGGCTTCCACAGTCCGGTGACCAACGAGGACGCGGCCGAGCGCTGGCGGCAGATCACCGCGGCCCAGAAAATGCGGATGTCCCTGGTCTACGATCGGGGTGCGGGCAGCCCGGCGCTGCACGAAAACGAACCGGTGCACACCTATGGCGGCTTCCCGGGGCGGCTGAACGCAGGGGCCGGAACCGACTTGCCGATCTACAAGATCACCGCCGTCACGGTCAGCCCCAGCTACCGGCGCCGCGGCATCCTGGGACGCCAGATCACCGAGGATCTGGGCTACGCGAAGCAGCAGGGCTACCCGTGGGCGGCGCTGACCGCCTCGGACGCCCGGATCTACGGGCGTTGGGGCTACGGCATCGCCAGCTACGAGAACCGCTTCGCGCTGGAGTGCACCGACGGGCTGAAGCTGCGCGAGCCGTTGCCCGGGCGGGTCATGGAAGTCAGCGCCGAGCAGATCGAACCGCACTTCGACGAACTGGCCGAACGCTGCATGGCCGGCACCTACGGTTCCATTGACGCCTCGGCGTTCGACCGCGGCTACATCCTGGGCCAGCTGGACGGGTGGGAGAATCTCGCACCGGCCAAGGACGCGCGCCTGGCCGCGCACTACGACCAGCACGGATCGCTCGACGGGCTGATCAGCTACAAGTACCAGAGCCGGGACTCCAAGCCCCGGGCCATGACGGTGCGTGGACTGCTGGCCCAGAACGCCGCCGCCCGGGTGGCCCTGCTCGAATTCCTGGGCAACCACGACCTGATCGGCGAGGTGCTTGGCGCCGGGCCGGTCGATGACCCGCTGCGCCTGATGCTGGCCAACGACCGCAACTACAAGGTGGAAGAGACCCGGGACGTGCTGTGGCTGCGGCTGCTGGACCCCGTCGCCGCGCTGCAGGCCCGCGCGTGGAGCCGGGACGGTTCCTTCGTGCTGGTGCTGCGTGATCAGCTGAGCCTGGCCGACGGCACCTATCAGGTGCGCATCGAGCAGGGCCGGGCGAAGGTCACGCCGAATCCCGCCACCGAACACCGGCTGCCGGAGCTGTCCATGGACGTTTCGGTGCTGCCGCGGCTCTACCTCGCCAGCGTTCGGCTGGCCGATCTGGCGGACGTGGGCCTGGTGCAGTGCCGCTCAGACCGCGACCTCAACGAGCTGGAAATGCTGTTCGCCCAACCGCGCAGCGCGTTCACGCCCTACGAGTTCTAGCCCGAGCCGCGCCGGCATTGCGTAGGACACGGCGCCAGGCAATTGTGTCCAACAACACTTGCGCGGCCATCCACCGGATGTCGACGTGACTTTGACCGAGGCCTGTGCAAGCGCGTAAACTTGAAAAGTGTGTCATGGCTTTGCCATGTCCACTCGCTATGCAGTACACACCTCGAAATTCCGGGACTTCCGGAGTCTCGACTGACCATAAACTATCCACATCGGAGTCCCTACTACATGACCATCACCTCGAACGAGAAGCACAGCACCCCGGTCGTTGCCATCAACGACATCGGATCTGCTGAGGACTTCCTGGCTGCCGTCGACGCCACCATCAAGTACTTCAATGATGGTGACCTCGTCGAAGGCACCGTCGTCAAGGTTGACCATGACGAAGTCCTGCTCGACATCGGTTACAAGACCGAAGGTGTCATCCCTTCCCGCGAGCTTTCCATCAAGCACGACGTTGACCCGGGTGAAGTTGTCACCGTCGGCGACAACGTCGAAGCCCTGGTCCTGACCAAGGAAGACAAGGAAGGCCGTCTGATTCTCTCCAAGAAGCGTGCTCAGTACGAGCGTGCCTGGGGCGATATCGAAAAGATCAAGGAAGAAGACGGCGTCGTTACCGGTACCGTCATCGAGGTTGTCAAGGGTGGCCTCATCCTGGACATCGGCCTGCGCGGCTTCCTGCCGGCATCGCTGGTCGAGATGCGTCGCGTTCGCGACCTGGCCCCGTACATCGGCCAGGAAATCGAAGCCAAGATCATCGAGCTGGACAAGAACCGCAACAACGTGGTGCTCTCCCGCCGTGCATGGCTGGAGCAGACCCAGTCCGAGGTTCGCTCGACCTTCCTCAACAAGCTCGAGAAGGGCCAGGTTCGCCCGGGCGTTGTCTCCTCGATCGTCAACTTCGGTGCCTTCGTGGACCTGGGCGGCGTCGACGGCCTGGTGCACGTCTCCGAGCTGTCCTGGAAGCACATCGACCACCCGTCCGAGGTTGTCGAGGTTGGCCAGGAAGTCACCGTCGAGGTTCTGGAAGTGGACCTGGACCGCGAGCGTGTCTCCCTGTCGCTGAAGGCCACCCAGGAAGATCCGTGGCAGACCTTCGCCCGCACCCACGCCCTGGGCCAGGTTGTGCCGGGCAAGGTCACCAAGCTGGTTCCGTTCGGTGCGTTCGTTCGCGTCGAAGACGGCATCGAGGGCCTGGTGCACATCTCCGAGCTGGCCGTGCGCCACGTCGAGCTGGCCGAGCAGGTTGTCTCCGTGGGCGACGAGCTGTTCGTCAAGGTCATCGACATCGACCTGGAGCGCCGCCGCATCTCGCTGTCCCTCAAGCAGGCCAACGAGGGTGTCGACCCGGAGGGTACCGAATTCGATCCGGCTCTGTACGGCATGGCCGCAGAGTACGACGAAGAGGGCAACTACAAGTACCCGGAGGGCTTCGATCCGGAGTCGAACGAATGGCTGGAGGGCTTCGAGACCCAGCGCGCCGCTTGGGAAGCACAGTACGCTGCTGCCCAGGAGCGTTGGGAAGCTCACAAGAAGCAGGTTGCCGAGGCCATGAACGCCGACGCCACCGCCGAGCCGACCGCTGCCGAGCCGGCACCGGCTTCGTACTCCTCCGAGGCACCGGCTTCCGATTCCGGAACCCTGGCTTCGGACGAGGCACTGGCTGCCCTGCGCGAGAAGCTGACCGGCAACTAATTGCCGCGTAGCGTCCAGCGCTAGCTGAACGACGGCGGGTTTGTCCCTGATACCAGGGGCAAACCCGCCGTCGTCGTTTAATCGGACGCCTCGTGCCACCGCGGCGGTCTGCGCAGCTCCTCCGAAATGTTGACGAGCCGCGCCGCAAAGTCCTCCTTCCGGGCCTTCTTCCCCGCTTCGCCAAAACTAGTCTTGATTTAGGGAACTCCCAATCAAGCGGGGATCATGAACGAGAGGCAAAGGGGCCGATGGGACAGGAAACCGAGATGGCAAGTATCCTGGCGCGCACCGAGAAGGTCAGCGTCCCGTTCCGGCGCCTGAGCGAGCAGGAATGGGGCAATGTTCCGCGCAGCATCCCCAACTGGATCTTGAGCCTTGGCACCTGGCTGCCGGTACTGGGGTTGCTCATCTGGCTCATCGGCTGCCGGGGGCATGACCTTCCCTGGCTGGCGCAGGGCTGGTGGGGTGCGCTCACTGCCGCCGTCGGTGCGGTGGCGGTGATGGTGGCCAGCGGACGCCAGGCGCCCTGGGTTGCCGCGGCCACCTGCCTGGCCGTCGTGGCCTGGATGCCATGGCCGCCGCTGGAACAGTGGGTCCTTGCGCTGGGCGCCGGATATTACGGCCTGCTGGGTGGGCTCGGAATGCTCAGTGGCCTGCGTTTCACCAGAAGCTTGCGCACCTGGCGACGTGAAGCAGTGCAATCCGTGATGGTTGAGAAGAGTCTGCTGCAGCACACCGCCGCCCGGAAACAAGTGCCCCCGTGGCTGGCCAAACTCTCCGCGGCCGGGTTCGTGTACGGCTTGGCGAGGGTCGGCTTCGACTATTTCAACGATGCACAGCAACAGGTGGACCGGCTCCAGATGCAACATCTGCAAACCGCTGCCTTTGGGCTGAGCGGGCTCGCGTTCTGGGGGTTGCTGGTGCTGGTGCGTTTCGCCGCCCAGCGGTTCGTCGGGCCCCTGGTCCTGCGGATCCCGGTCGGTGGGGGACAAGGCGGCGCGATCCACCTGGGCGCGCTGAGCGGAGTGGTGGCGCGTTCGGAAGCCTCCGAGCAGGACTGCAGGTGCGGCGCACCTGCAAGCAACTTTGAGGCAGCCGCCGAACCCGAACACGACGATCCCTTGGCTGGCCGCGTTCGTACCGGTCCACGAAGAATGTGCCCGGCACGGGGTGCAGGCTGTCAACAGCATGAGCAGGCAGGAGTTTGTGCGCCACGCCCTGAACCCGTGGGTCTGGGCAGAGCACGTGAACGACCAGCTGATTCCCGCCGGGACCGAGCTGGAGGTGGTGGGGCTGAGCGGGTGGGACTGCCGCCCGGTGCCGGTGGACAGCGGCCCGGTCTCCACACTTGGGTCACCGCAGGGACGTTTGGCGCTGTACCCGCATCGGGTTTCGGAGGTGCTGCGCCGCAACCGGCGCACCGTACGCTGGCGGGCGCGGCGCGATGTGTCCCTGGAACCGGTGGTGTGGCAGGGGCAACCGGGCGAGGAACTGGATCGCATCCCTCTGACCGGGGTCGGGATTGACGGCAGTGCCGTGCGGGTTGAGGGGCGGCGGCCCTACCTGCTTCCGCACCGACAGGCGGGCTGAACACGCACCACGGCCGAAGACCTTCATCGCGTCGGCGCGCGACGGGCAGCCAGCAGCGCCGGCGGCAGGGAGCGGGTTGCCCTATGGGGGAGGAGCGACCGGGTCCGCCGGCCGGAACAGGTCGCCGAGCCGGTAGTTGATGGAATTGCGGCGGGGAAGCTGCAGCGGATCCTGGAATTTGGGCAGGATCACCTGCGGCACCCCGCCGTTGGAGATGACTTTGAGCAGCCCGGCATGCACATCGTGGTGGTGCTTCGTGCACATGGTCGCGGCCCACCGCACGGCGGTAACTCCGCCATCCTTCCAGAACCTGATGTGGTGGATTTCGCAGTGCTCCACCGGCACCTTGCAGCCCGGGACGATGCATCCGCGGTCCCGGGCCTTGATCGCCCGGGCCATGGGCAGCGGGTATTCGCGCTGGCTGCGGCCCACATCGAGAATTTCCCCCTTGCCGCCCAGCGTCATCGGGATGATCCTGGCCCGGGCCAGGATTCGGCGCAGGTCGGTGGCCGACAGCTCCAGCCCGTGTGCGGTCAGTCCGTGGGTTTTGGCTTCGCCGCGCAGCTCGGCCAGTGTCAGGTGCACCATTACCAGGGGCCGGACCAGTGGCGGCAAGGCAGCCCGCTTTTGGGCCTTGCCCTTGGCCTTGCGTTGGCGGCGCGAGTGGTCGCGCAGGATCTTGTCAATGTCCAGGCGCAGGAACCCGAGCAGCGCCTTGAGCCGGCGCTGTGGGACATTGGCGGCCACCGAGCTGATCGGACCGCTCTGCGCCGCTTCCTCTGCGGTGACAAAGTCCGGGCGATCCTCGGCGTCCGGAGCCGGCGCAGATCCACTCGGTGCGCCAGCTTCCGCGGGATCATCGAGCACACGGCTGTCGTTCCCGGCATCGGTGCGCGGATTATCGGCCTGGGCGATCAGTGATTCGATCAGTTCCGCGTCGCCAGGCAACAGCCGCAACGCATAGTTGACCAGCCCGTTCTTCGCCCCGGTACGGAACAGGCCGGTGGCCGTGACGGGATCGAGCTGTTCGGTGGTGGTCCGCGCCTGCTTGAACAGCTGGTTTAGTTTCTTGCTGCGCGTGGCCGGATTGGGTTCGGCAACCAGGTTCTGGGCGATGTCTTCCACGGTGGCGCCCTCCGGGGTGAGCACCGGTGGCAGCGGCTGCTCGGTGCCCTCGGCGACGGGCTCCAAGGTGGCCAGCCGTCCGGCCGCGGAGATCACCGGTTGGGGCGGCAGAGAGGCGTCGTTGAATTTCGCGGCCAGCTTCGGGAATTGGGGGTCGACCGGCACGCCGGCGTCATCGAACCGGCCAATCAGTTGCCGGGCGGCGTTCACCCGGCGTTTGGCCTCGTGGTAGTCCAGCGGCAGCCAACCGGCCAGGAATTCGGCCGGGTCCTTGAAGGTGGGCCGCCCCAGCGCGTAGCGGGCCGCAACGTCGGCGGAGTCGGGGGCCGCCGGGGATGCCTCGTCCGTGGCGGTGTCCGGGGAATCGCAATGATCGCGCAGTGCGTCAAGCTCCCGGGGATCCAGGCAGTGCAGGGCGTGGCGCTCGGCCAGGTGGGCGCACAGGATCTTGAGGCGGGCGATGTGGTCCCCGGCGCTTTCGGTGCTGCTGGCCAGCCGGACGGCGTAGCGGGGATCGGTGTTCGCCTGGGCGGCCTGATGCAGGGCTGCGGGCAGGGAAGTCATGAGCTGGCACAGTGCCGCGGCGTCCGGGGCGCTGAGCCCGGCCGGCTGTCGCAGGTGCGCGGCGATCTGTTCGACCGCCTGGCGCAGGTTGTTGTTGCTCATGGCCCCAGTGTGCGCCGCCAATCCGCGAGGCGGCGGCGGGCAGCGAAAGATGTGGATAACTCTTTTCGTGTTCCCGTGCCCGGTCGTTCCCGTGCCCGGTCGTTCCCGCGCCCGGTGGGTGGCGCGGCATGGCGTTTCGGTGCCCAGCGGTGCCGGGCCACATGCCCCGGTTTAGTGCCGCTGCCGGGTGGCCTGCACCACCGTGAACTTGGAGTTGCGGGCCAGTTGGCGGACCGGGCCGATGCGCCGGGTGATTTCCCCGCGGTAGCGCAGGTGGGAGTTGTAGACGCACAACAGCTGGCCGCCGTCGGCGAGCACCCGGGCCGCCTCGTCAAGCAGCTTCAGCGCGATCCCGGCGTGCACCGTGTTGCCCATGTGGAAGGGCGGATTCAGGGTGATCAGGTGGGTGCTGGCGGCGGGCAGCCGGGACAGCCCGTCATCCTGCACGACGCTGATGCGCCCGCCCAGTCCGTTCAGCGCCGCACCGGCGGCGGTGGAGGCCACCGCGGAGGCCGAATGGTCCGAGGCCGCCACCCGCAGCCCGGGGGTGGCCAGTGCCGCGTAGATCCCGATGCTGCCGTTGCCGCAGGCCAGGTCCACCAGTTCATCCTGGCCGGAAAGATCCGGCAGGTGCTCCAGCAGCAGCCGGGTGCCCGGATCCAGCCGGGCCTGGCCGAAGGTCGCCGCAGAGGCGCGCAGCGTAAAGCGCCGGCCGTTGACGGTGTGGGTGGCCTGCGCCGGAAAGCTGGGCACCGGCTGGTGCGGCAGCGGGGTGCGGGCGGTGAGTACGCGGGACTTCTGCCGGGCCAGGGACACGTCGAGCCGGGCGAAGCGCGCCTGCAGGACCTGGTTCATGGAGCGGTTCATGTGCTTGATGCGCCCCCCGGCGTGCACCACCACCTCCGGGTGGGCGTGTTCCGCGATGAGCGCGGCGAATTCGTCGAGCACATCCAGCCCGCGCGGCAGGTTCAGCAGCACCAGTTCGGCATCCCGCAGCGCCATTCCGGGGTCCAGCAGCTGCAGCCGCTCCAGCCACTGCGGGGCCAGGCGCTGCAGGTTCGCGGTGATCGCACGCTGGGCGGTGAGCGAATCGGTGTGCACCAGCACCCGTTCGGCGCCGGCGGCCAACGCGCCCAGGCTGAGCGCGCCGTAGTGGTCGTTGAGCACGCTGACCGTGCCCGGCCAGCGGTGCACGGTGTCCAGGATCAGCCGTTCGGCCGCGTCCACGGCGTGCAGGTTCTCGGCCTCCACGTCCGGGTAGCGGCGCAGGGCGTCCAGCAGCTCGCTCATCGCCCACCGCCCTGGGGCACGTCCACCCAGTCGTGGCCCTGCAGCTGCCCGTGCAGGGCGCCGGAGGAGAGGGTGGCCAGCTGGCGCTGGAACTCGTCCTCGGCGCCGGGCTCGTCGGCGATCGCCACCTGCAGCAGCGCGCCCTCGGCCTGCCAGTCGGTGGCGCCGAGCTGGTAGCCGGCGGCGCGCAGGTCGTTTTCGTAGCGTGCGGCCTGCGAATGCGCGGCGGGCACGGCCAAGAGCCGCATCCGCTGCCGGGTGACCAGGGTGGCCGCGTCCAGCGCCTGGGAGACGGAGTCGGAGTAGGCCCGCACCAGCCCGCCGGCGCCAAGCTTGATCCCGCCGAAGTAGCGCACGCACACGGCCAGCACGTCGCTCAAATCGGTGCCGTGGGTGGTTTCGCGTTTGGTCAGCGCCTCCAGCATCGGGATCCCGGCGGTGCCGGCCGGCTCCCCGTCGTCGGAGGAGCGCTGGGTCATCCGGTCCGCGCCGAGCACAAACGCGCTGCAGTGGTGGCGGGCGTCGAAATGCTGCTTGCGCAGCGCGGCAATGTGCCCGCGGGCGTCGGTTTCGGAGGGCACCCGGTACAGGTAGGTGATGAAGCGCGAACGCTTGATCTCCACTTCGTGCGACAGGTCCGCGGCCAAGGTGGTGTACCGACTCGCCACCGAAACGTTGCTGTTCATCTGACTTAGTTTATAGGGTGGAGTTCTAGACTTGAGGCCATTCTTACTTAGCGGGTGTCATGATTCATGTGGGACTGACCGGGGGCATCGCCTCGGGCAAATCGGCGGTGGCCGCGCAGCTGCTGAAGCTGGGCGCGGTGGTGATCGATGCCGACGCGATCGCCCGGCAGGTGGTGGAGCCCGGGACCCCGGCGCTGGAGCAGATCGGGCTGGCCTTCGGCTCGCAGGTGTTCGCCGAGGACGGCAGCCTGGACCGGGCCGCGCTGGCCGCGGTGGTGTTCGCCGACGCCGGGGAGCGCGAGAAGCTGAACGCGATCGTGCACCCGGCGGTGCGCGCCGAGGCCGAACGGCTGCGCGCCGCGGCGGTGGCCGACGGCGCCGAGGTGGTGGTGGAGGACATCCCGCTGCTGGTGGAAAGCGACCAGCACCAGCGTTTTGACAAGGTGCTGGTGGTCCAGGCCCCGCACGATGAGCGGATCCGGCGGATGATGGAGGACCGCGGCTGGGACCGGGCCGAGGCGGTCGCCCGGATGGCCGCCCAGGCCACCGACGAGCAGCGCGCGGCCGTGGCCGACGTAGTGATCCACAACGACGGGAGCATCGAGCAGCTGAACGAGAAGGTCACCCGCGTCTTCCGGAACGGGTTCAGTGCATGAAGCTGACCCTGCGGATCTCCAAGTGGGTGATGCTTGCCGCGTTCGCCGTCGCCCTGGTGCTGTGGCTGGGCTTTGGCGGGCGCAGTGAGTTCGTCGCCTCGAACGGGCCCTACTCCCCGGTGGTCTACGTCTCCGGGTGGCTGGCGCTGCTGGGGCTGGCCGCGGCGACCGTGCTTACCACCGGCTTCTTTGGCGCGATGATGTCCAACACGGCCAAGCGGGCGATCATCCGCGGTGGGATGCGCCGAGGGCGATAACGGGTGCCGCGCGGGGGTGCGGCTCGTTATGCTGGGTGCATGAGCCTTGCACAGCCGATCAAGCGCGTCGTCGCCCCCTTTGAAGTCATCAGCGAATACCAGCCTGCCGGGGACCAGCCGCAGGCGATCGCCGAGCTGGCCGAACGCATCAAGGCCGGCGAGAAGGACATTGTGCTGATGGGCGCCACCGGCACCGGCAAGTCCGCCACCACCGCCTGGCTGGTGGAGCAGGTGCAGCGCCCCACCCTGGTGATGGTGCAGAACAAGACCCTGGCCGCGCAGCTGGCCAACGAATTTCGTGAACTGCTGCCGAACAACGCGGTGGAGTACTTCGTCTCCTACTACGACTACTACCAGCCCGAGGCCTACGTGCCGCAGACCGATACCTTCATCGAGAAGGACTCCTCGATCAACGAGGAGGTGGAGCGGCTGCGCCACTCGGCGACGAACTCGCTGCTCACCCGCCGCGACACGATCGTGGTCGCCACCGTCTCGTGCATCTACGGCCTGGGCACCCCGGAGGAATACGTCGCCGGGATGGTCACCCTGCGCCGCGGCATGCAGCTGAACCGGGACGACATGCTGCGCCAGTTCGTGGCCATGCAGTACACCCGCAACGACATGGACTTCCACCGCGGCACCTTCCGGGTGCGCGGGGACACGGTGGAGATCATCCCGATGTACGAGGAGCTGGCGGTGCGCATCGAGTTCTTCGGCGACGAGGTCGACGCGATCCACACCCTGCACCCGGTGACCGGGGAAGTGGTGCGGGAGGAAGACGAGATGTACGTGTTCCCGGCCAGCCACTATGTGGCCGGTGCGGAGCGGATGAACCGGGCGATCAAGTCGATCGAGGATGAGCTGGCCGAACGGCTGGCGGAGCTGGAGCAGCAGAACAAGCTCGTCGAGGCCCAGCGGCTGCGCATGCGCACCACCTATGACCTGGAAATGATGGAGCAGATGGGCTTCTGCAACGGCATCGAGAACTACTCGCGGCACATCGACGGGCGTGAGGCCGGTTCGGCCCCGCACTGCCTGCTGGACTACTTCCCGGATGACTTCCTGCTGGTGATCGACGAGTCGCACGTGACCGTCCCGCAGATCGGGGCGATGTACGAGGGGGACATGTCCCGCAAGCGCACCCTGGTCGAGCACGGCTTCCGACTGCCCAGCGCCATGGACAACCGGCCGCTGAAGTGGGACGAGTTCCTGGAGCGGATCGGGCAGACGGTGTACCTCTCGGCGACCCCGGGCAAGTACGAGCTGGGCAAGTCCGACGGGGTGGTGGAGCAGATCATCCGCCCCACCGGCCTGGTGGACCCGCAGATCATCGTCAAGCCGACCAAGGGGCAGATCGATGACCTGCTCGATGAGATCCGGGTGCGCGTGGAGCGCGACGAGCGCGTGCTGGTGACCACGCTGACCAAGCGGATGGCCGAGGACTTGACCGACTACCTGACCGAACACCAGGTCCGGGTGCAGTACCTGCACTCGGATGTGGACACGATCCGGCGGGTGGAGCTGCTGCGCGAACTGCGCATGGGCTCCTTCGACGTGCTGGTGGGCATCAACCTGCTGCGTGAGGGCCTGGACTTGCCCGAGGTGTCCCTGGTGGCGATCCTGGACGCGGACAAGCAGGGCTTCCTGCGCTCGGCGACCTCGCTGATCCAGACGATCGGGCGTGCGGCGCGCAACGTCTCGGGCCAGGTGTTCATGTATGCGGACAAGGTGACCGACGCGATGGCCCAGGCGATCGAGGAGACCAACCGGCGCCGGGCGATCCAGCAGGCGCACAACGAGGAGCACGGCATCGACCCGCAGCCGCTGCGCAAGAAGATCGCGGACATCACCGACCAGCTGGCCCGCGAGGACGCCGACACCCAGGAGCTGCTGAACAACAACCGGCTGGCCAAGGGCGCCAAGCGCAAGTCCGCCCCGGTGCGCAGCGACGGGCTGGCCGCCGCCCCGGCCGAGGACCTGGTGGGGATGATCGAGCAGATGACCGAGCAGATGCATGCGGCGGCCGCCGAACTGCAGTTCGAGCTTGCCGCCCGGCTGCGCGACGAGGTCTCCGAGCTGAAGAAGGAGCTGCGCCAGATGAAGGGCGCCGGGCACGCCTAGCGACACGCCCGGTGTGGGCCGCGGCTAGATGACGGTGACGGTGAAGCGGCGCACCTGGGCGGTGCGGTTCTCCCATGCCCGGCTCAGCTGCAGCTCCACCGACCAGTATCCGGCGGTGATCGCGCGCAGCGAGGCCACGTGGGTGGCGGTGGCCTGGTCCGCGCGCTGTGATGCGTCCAGGTGCCGCGGGACGGTGCGCTTGGCGGCGCCGTTGCCGTCGGGCTGCTGGCGGATCGTGCCCGGCTCCCGCTCGACCATCAGTCCCTGGCCGCATTCGGTCAGCGTCCACAACAAGCCGCTGGCATCCGGGACCGGCATTACCAAATGGATTCGGGTTCCGCGGCTGACCTCGAGGTTGGCGCTGCCGTCGGTCTCGATTTGTTCCATTCATCCATCCTACGGCCTACGCCGCCGCCCGCGGCGCTGGCGTGGGTGGATGTGTCGGCGCGTGGCGGGTGCGGGGTGGCCGGGACCATGGGCTGGGACGGGGCGATGGGATACAATGGTTTCTCGTACGTAGGGGAGTATCCCAAATGCTGTGAACGTCAACACGTGGGACGAGGAAGTTCCGCCGGATGCAGCAGCCGAACACAACACGATCTTGTGACGGCGGAGAGACCTTCGGTTCCCTTGTCCTACCCTTACGACGAAAGGCTACTTTTCTGTGGGCGTTTCAGGGTTAACCCTTCAATTTGAAATCATCTCGCTGGCCGCGCTGTGCGTGATCCTGCTTTTGGACCTGTTGTACGTGGTCCGCCGGCCGCACGAGCCCTCCATGAAGGAAGCCGGCCTGTTCGTCGCCTTCTACGTCATGCTGGCCGTGATCTTCGGTGGCGTGCTGTGGTGGCAGGCAGGTCCGCAGCTGGGCCAGGAATTCTACGCCGGCTGGATCACCGAATACTCGTTGTCGATCGACAATCTGTTCGTCTTCATCATCATCATGACCCGCTTCTCGGTCCCGCGGAAGTACCAGCAGGAAGTGCTGATGTTCGGCATCATCATTGCGCTGGTCCTGCGCGCGGTCTTCATCCTGCTGGGTGCGACCCTGATCGAGCACCTGTCCTGGATCTTCTACATCTTCGGCGCCTTCCTACTGTGGACGGCCTGGCATCAGCTGAAGGACGATGACGAGGACGAGGAAAGCGAATCCGGTCTGGTCAAGCGGCTGACCAGCAAGCTGCCGATCGCCAACGACTACGACGGCAACAAGCTGCGCACCAAGGTCGACGGGAAGAAGATGTTCACCCCCATGGTGATGGTCTTCATTACCATCGGCATGACCGACCTGCTGTTCGCCGTTGACTCGATCCCGGCGATCTTCGGGCTGACCCAGTCCGCGTTCATCGTGTTCACCGCGAACATCTTCGCGCTGATGGGCCTGCGCCAGCTGTACTTCCTGCTGGGCGGGCTGATGAACCGACTGGTCTTCCTGAAGCACGCGCTCAGCTTCATCCTGGCGTTCATCGGCGTGAAGCTGATCTTCCACGCACTGCACGAGAACGAGCTGCCGTTCCTCAACGGCGGCCAGCCGATCGAGTGGGTGCCGGATATCAGCACAGGCCTGTCGCTGATCGTGATCGCCTCCACCATCGTGGTCGCCACCGTCATGTCGCTGTGGACCCCGCTCGGACGCCGTGCCGCGGCCCGCGCCGAGGCCGAGGCCGCAGCGAAGGACGAGAAGTAACGCCTGCGGGGGAGCCGGCCGGCGCGGGCTGCCGGCACTAGACCTCCCACCGGGCCAAGGGCCGGGACGGATGATCCGTCCCGGCCCTTGCCATGCCCGGCGTCCCCGCGGCGCACCCCGGCCGGTGATGAGGAGAGTCACACTCCACGCTCTTACATAGCCATGCTATGTAATTTCTTCTATACTGGTACCCATGACAGACCAGCCAGCCTCCGACGCCGCGAAGTTCGCCGAGCTCGCCTCGCAGATCTCCACCTCCGCGGCGTTCATGAGCCGGCTGCTGGGCCGGGTGGCCGGGCAGGGCCGCTCGGTGACCGCCTGGCGGGTGCTCTCCACGCTGGATCGCCACGGCGCCCAACGGGTGGGGGATTTGGCCGGGCACGAGCGGATCGCCCAGCCGACCATGACCGGGCTGGTGGGCCGCCTGGAACGCGAAGGGCTGGTCACCCGCTCGGCGGACCCGCAGGACCGGCGCGCCGCCCTGGTGGAGATCACCGGGCAGGGACAAGCCGCGCTGCAGGGCTACCGCGCCCACGCCACCGCCGCCCTGTCCCAGGCGCTGGGGCAGATGAGCCAGGCGGAGCTCGACACGCTGCGCCAGGCGCAGCAGCTGTACACCCGGATGGTGGCCAGCCTCGAATCCCAGCTGTCCTGACCCGCGCCGGCTGCGGCGCGGACCGCGGCCGACACCCACGGATTTTGTGAGAACCAAACGTACAGAAAGAAGTTGATCCACACGAGTACCGCTAGCAAGCCCTCACTATGGCGACAGCCTGGATCGGTATGGGCGATCGCCTTTGCCTGCATGGTCTCCTTCATGGGGATCGGCCTGGTCGATCCGATCCTGCCGGCCATCAGCCGCGAACTGGAGGCCAGCGCCTCGCAGACGATGCTGCTGTTCACCAGCTACCTGTTCATCACCGGCATCGCGATGTTCTTCACCAGCTGGGTCTCGGCCCGCATCGGCGTGAAGCGCACCCTGCTGACCGGCCTGGTGCTGATCGTGGCCTTTGCCGCCCTGGCCGGGGCCAGCGGCAGCGTCAACCAGATCCTGGGCTACCGCGCCGGCTGGGGGCTGGGCAACGCGCTGTTCATCTCCACCGCGTTGGCGGCCATCGTCGGCGCGGCCAGTGGCGGCAGCCGCCAGGCGATCGTGCTCTATGAGGCCGCACTGGGCGTGGGCATGGCCACCGGTCCGCTGCTGGGCGGCATGCTGGGCGACATCTCCTGGCGCGGGCCGTTCTTCGGCACCGCCGTGCTGATGGCCATCGGCCTGGTCGCGATCCTGGCGTTCCTGCGCGCCCCCACCCAGGCGCCGGTGCAGGTGTCCCTGCTGGCCGGGTTCCGGGCGCTGCGCAACAAGGCGCTGCTGGCGCTGGCGGTCACCGCCGTGTTCTACAACTTCGGGTTCTTCGTGCTGCTGGCCTACTCGCCGTTCCCGCTGGAGGCCGCCGCGCACGCCCAGGGCATGGAATTCGGCGCCCACGAGCTGGGTCTGGTGTTCTTCGGCTGGGGCCTGGCCCTGGCGGTCACCTCGGTGCTGGTGGCCCCGCCGCTGACCCGCAACTTCGGGCTGCGTCCCACCCTGTTCACGATGCTCGGCGCGCTGGCCGTGATCCTGGGCGCGATGGCCGTCTTCCACGAGGACCTGGTGGTTCTGATCGTGCTGATCGTCGTCGCCGGCCTGGCGCTGGGCGTGATGAACACGGCGCTGACCGAGGCCGTGATGGAGGCCACCGACCTGCCGCGCAACGTGGCCAGCTCCACCTACTCCGGGGTGCGCTTCCTGGGCGGGGCGATCGCCCCGGCCGTGGCCGGTCCGCTGGCCACCGCCCTGGGGGCCGGCGCGCCGTACTGGTTCGGTGCCGGGTCGATCGTGGTGGCGATCCTGGTGCTGGCCTTCGCCGGGCACACGCTGAGCCACATTGGCGTCTCGCATGAGAGCGAACAGGAGGTCGCCGAGGACCTCACCGCCGCGGACGCATAGCGGCCAGTCCTCCCAAGGACAGGACCACGCCCTGCCCCACGCATCCACTGATGCGCGGGGCAGGGCGTTGTTCATGCCGGGGGCTCCGCTCAGTTCCCGGTGGCGCCCTGTGCTGTGGTGTCTTCGGTGGCGGTGGCGGTGGCGGACTTCAGCGCCGCATCCGGGTCGACGCCGTTGGTCATGTCCAGCAGCCGCTTGAAGATGTACGCGCCCTCGTCGGCGATCCCATCGTGGTGGAACGCCTTGGTCACCCAGGTCTGCAGGCCCCGCACCCGGCTGGCGGTGTCCAGGGAGAGCTCGCGGTCCACGTAGACGTCGTCGTGGTAGACCGCGGCGGCCACCGGCACCTGGTTCCGGGCCAGCACCTGCAGGTCGTACAGCGGGGTGAAGTGCTCGTATTCGGCCAGCAGCCGGGCAGTCTCCTCCAGCGGGCGCAGCGCCGGGTCCTCGGCGAAGTACCAGCGGTACACCATTTCACCGGTCAGCAGCGGCACCTCGGCCTGCGGGCTGAATTCCGCGAATTCCTCCAGCACCCGTTCCGCGGCCCAGTTGGTGGCCTGGCCCTGGGCGTAGATCGATTCGTGCAGCACCGCGTAGAGCGGGTTCGCGGCGCGGCTGGCCTGGTCGTAGAGCACCCCCAGGAACGTGTCCGACAGCCGCGGCCCGCCCGGGGTGTCGATGAACGCCTCCTGCAGCACATGGTGCAGCGAATGCACCCGGGTGTTCCCGCCCAGGTACTGCCCGAGCATCTGCACCAGCGGGACCGTTACCGGCCGCCCATCGGGCAGGTGTTCATCGTGGAAGGTGCGCACGTGGCGGTAGATGCGCTGCAGCACCTGGCGGTCCTGCGGGTACCAGGTGAAGTACTCGGCGTTGCGTTCGGCCATCCTGCGGTAGGTGGCCCGGTAGACGGTGTCCGCGTCGGCGGTGAGCGAGGCCAGCCCGCCGGTGATCAGGCAGCGCTGAAGGGACTGCGGGAAGAGCGAGAGGTAGCTCAGCGTGCAGAACCCGCCATAGCTCTGGCCCAGCGTGCTCCAGCGTTCGATGCCCAGCGCCGTGCGCAGCGCCTCCGCGTCGCGCACGATCGAATCGGCCCGGAAGAAGCGCAGGTAGTGCGCCTGGGCGGCCGCGTCCCCGCGCAGCGCCAGGGACTGGCGGTTGGCCGGGGTGGACAGCCCGGTGCCGCGCTGGTCCAGCAGCAGCACCCTAAAATGCTTGACCGCCTCGGCCAGCCAGCCCGAGAGCGAGGCCGGGCGCGGGGACTTGCCGCCGGGCCCGCCCTGCAGATACAGCAGCCAGGGCTTGGCCGGATCGGTGCTCACCTCACGGGCGTAGACGCTGATCTGCTCCCCGTGCGGGTTCTGGTGATCCAGCGGCACCTGGACCCAGTGGTCGGTGACGTGCATGCCGCGGTACTCCATCAGGCACCCGCCTTCGCCAGCGCCGCACCGTCCAGCCGGCGGGTGGTCCAGCCGTCCAGAGAGCTGGAGCCGATGGCGTCGTAGAAGCCGATCGCCGGGGCGTTCCAGTCCAGCACCGCCCACTCCAGGCGCCGGTACCCGCGCTCGACGGCGATCCGCGCCAACTCCTTCAACAGCGCGCTGCCCAGCCCCTGCCCGCGGGCGGACTCCCGCACCACCAGGTCCTCCAGGTGGATCCCGTGCCGGCCCTCCCACGTTGAATAGGTCAGGTACCAGATCGCCACGCCGGCCACCTGCCCGGTGGCGTCCTCGGCCACGTGGGCGAAGACCTGCGGGTTGGCGCCGAACAGGTGCTCCTGCAGGTCGGCGACGGTGTTCCTCACCGCGTCCGGTTCCTTTTCGTAGACGGCCAGCTCATGGATCAGCTCCAGGATGCGGGCACAGTCGTGCTTCTGCGCAATTCTCACGGTTGACATGTGTCTAAGGTTACCCCTGTCGCGGATCGGGAAGTGTCGTACATACGTTCTAAGGTTGAATCCATGATGGGTGGACACCACGCCATGAGCGGCGCGGCCGCGTGGCTGGCAATAACAACACAGGTGGACCTCGGACCGGTGAACCTGGGGCTCGGGCTGTTCGAGATGAACCAGTGGGAGACGCTGGCCGGGGCGATCGTGTGCGCCGGGGCGGCGATGCTGCCCGACGCGGACCACCCCTCGGCGACCATCGCCCGCTCCCTGCCGCCGATCTCCAACCTGGTCACCCGCCTGGTCTGCACAATCTCCGGGGGACACCGCAACGGCACCCACTCGCTGCTGGGGGTCGGCGCGTTCGCGCTGCTGGCCTGGGTGCTGGACAAGTGGTCGATCCACACCGCGGGCCTGGGGGTGGTCTACCCCGGCGCCGCCGTGTTCGCGGTACTGCTGATCTCCTTCGCCGTGAAGACCATGAAGTTCATGCCGGCGCTGCTGTGCTGGGTGATCGCCCTGGCCGGGGCCGCGTTCGTGGGAATGAACGCCCCCGATGAGCGTTCCTGGTTCTTCCTGGCGGTGGTGCTGGGCGCCGGGGTGCACCTGCTGGGGGACATGCTCACCATCGGCGGGGTGAACCTGCTGTGGCCGATCCGCTTCAAGGCCCCGCGCTGGTTCCGCCGCCTGCCGGGGATCGGCGGATGCTGGAAGGCCAACGGCCGGGTGGCGGTGCCGGTGCTCGGGGCGACCGGCTCGAACGCCGAATGGGTGCTGGCCAGCGCGCTGACCTCCTATGTGACCGTCGCGCTGCTGCTGCACTAGGCACCGCCGGAACACCGGGGCGGCAGGAAAAGCCCGGGCGGCCTGCCCCCTGCCCCTTCCCAATCCCGCCGGCGCTTGGTTGACTGGGCCAATGAAACTGTTGATCCTGGGCGGCACCGGGTTCCTCTCCCGCCACCTGGCCGTCGCCGCGCTCGCCGCCGGGCACCAGGTCACCTGCGCCAGCCGCGGCGTGAGCGGCCGCCCGCCCGCCGGCTGCCGGTTCGTGCGCTGGGACCGCAAGGACGCGGCGCCCGCCGCCCTGTCCGGGGCCCGCTTCGATGTGGCAGTGGACGTCTTGGGGCAGCCCAGCCACGTGCGCCGGGCCCTGCAGGGGCTGCACGCGGGGCATTGGATCTTCATTTCCACGCTCAACGTGTACGCCGACCCGCGGCCCGGGGATGCGGCCGGGCCGGATGAGCGGCTGGTGCCGGCGATCGGCCAGGACGTTTCGATCGACTCCCCGCAGTCCTATGGCGGGATGAAGGTGGGCTGCGAGCAGCTGGTGGCCGCGCGCGCCCCGAGCTTCACGATCCTGCGCCCGGGACTGATCATCGGGCCGGGGGACCGGACCGGACGCTTCAGCTACTGGCCGCTGCGCCTGGCCGCGGCCGCCGCCGACGGGCACCCGTTCATCGACGCGCGGGATTTGGTCGACTGGATCCTGCTGCTGGCCGACGAGCGCCACCAACTGGTGTGCGATGCCGTCGGGCCGGTCATGACCCGTGCGCAGTTCATCGACCGGCTCGCGGCAACGCTCGGCCCGCCGGCTCCGGCGGTGCGCTGGCTGAGTCCCGAACAGCTGGTCGCGCACCGCATCGAACCGTGGTCCGGGCCGCGGTCGCTGCCGCTGTGGCTGCCCGCGCAGCTGACCGCGCTGATGGACCGGGACCACGCCCCGGCCCGGCGGGCCGGGCTGCGGGTGCGCCCGGTGGCGGACAGTGCCCGGTCGGTGCTGGGGGCCGGGGCGGAGACCGCCGCACCGACCGGGTTGAGCCGGGCGGAGGAACTGCGGATCCTGGGCGTGTCCGGGCCGCGCTAGTCCAGGCGCCCCACCGAGGTCACCGTGACCACCGGGTGACCGGCCTCGTCGGACTCGTCCAGCGAGATGGTGGCGTTGATGCCCCAGTCGTGGTTCTGCTGCGGGTCGGCGAAGATCTGGCGCACCTGCCAGATGCGGTTGGGTTTCTCGGTGACCAGGAACAGCTTCGGGCTGCGGGCGCCGGGCCCGTCGTCGATGTCCTCGTGCTCCTCGAAGTACTGGTCCATCACCTCGGCCCAGGCGTCGGCGTCGAACCCGTTGTGCCCGTCCAGCTCGCCCAGCGCCGTCTCCTGCTCGTCGGCGAACAGCTTGACCCTGCGGAACATCTCGTTGCGCACCATGACCCGGAACGCGCGCATGTTGCTGGTCAGGTTCTCCGGGGCCGGCGGGGCGATCTCGGTCTCCTCAACCAGCTCACCGCGCGAGAGCTCCTCCCACTCATCGAGCAGCGAGGAGTCGATCTGGCGGATCATCTCGCCCAGCCACTCGATCAGATCCACCAGGTCCTCGCGCAGCGCATCCTGCGGCACGCTCTGGCGCAGCGCCTTGTACGCATCGGTCAGGTAGCGCAGCAGCACGCCCTCGGAGCGGGCCAGCTGGTAGTACTGCACGAAGTCGGAGAAGCCCATGGCGCGTTCGTACATGTCGCGCACCACCGACTTCGGGGCGAGCTCGAAGTCGGCCAGCCACGGGGCGCCGGCACGGTACTGTTCGAACGCGGACTCCAGCTGCTCGGCCAGCGGCTGCGGGTAGCTGATGGTGTCCAGGATGTTCATCCGCTGGTCGTATTCGATCCCGTCGGCCTTCATCTGGGCGACCGCCTCCCCGCGGGCCTTCTTCTCCTGGGCGGAGAGCACCTGGCGCGGCTTTTCCAGGGTCGCCTCGATCACCGAGACCACGTCCAGCGCGTAGCTGGCCGACTCCGGGTCGAACAGTTCCAGGGCGGCCAGGGCGAACGGGGACAGCGGCTGGTTCAGCGCGAAGTTCTGCTGCAGGTGCACGGTCAGCGCATAGTGGTTGCCGTACTGGTCCGGTTCCGCGTTGCGCACCACCACCCCGGTGGCCAGCAGTTCGCGCAGGATCCCCAGGGCGCGCAGCTTCAGCCGGCGCTGGGCGGCCGGCGGCTCATGGTTTTCGCTCAGCAGCCGGTTCGCGGCCTCGAACGCGTTGTCCTCGCGCTCGAGCAGGTTCAGGATCATCGAGTGCGACACCTGGAAGGAGGAGCGCAGGGTTTCCGGGGCGGCGTGCACGATCTTCTCGAACGTCTTCTCACCCCAGCTGACAAAGCCCTGCGGCGGCTTCTTCTTCGGGATCTGGCGCAGCTTGGAGGAACCCTCGCCGTGCTTCTTCACCGCCTTGGCCATCGCCCTGGCGTTCTCGATCGCGTGCTCGGGGGCCTGGACCAGCACGGTGCCGGCGGTGTCGAACCCGGCGCGCCCGGCCCGTCCGGCGATCTGGTGGAATTCGCGGGCGTTCAGCAGCCGGGTGCGGGTCCCGTCGAACTTGGACAGCGCGGTGATCACCACGGTGCGGATCGGCACGTTGATGCCCACCCCCAGGGTGTCGGTGCCGCAGATGACCTTCAGCAGCCCGGCCTGCGCCAGCTGCTCGACCAGGCGGCGGTACTTGGGCAGCATCCCGGCGTGGTGCACCCCGATGCCGTGGCGCACCAGGCGGTTCAGGGTCTTGCCGAACCCGGCGGCGAAGCGGAACCCGCCGATCAGCTGCGCGATCTTCTCCTTCTCCTCACGGGTGGCGACGTTGATGCTCATCAGCCCGGTGGCGCGGTCGATCGCGTCCAGCTGGGAGAAGTGCACAATGTAGATCGGCACCTGTCGGGTCTTGATCAACTCGTCGACCGCCTCCTGCACCGGGTCCATGGAGTAGTAGAAGTGCAGCGGGATCGGGCGTTCGGTGTGCGCGATGGTGGTGGTCTCCCGCCCGGTGCGTTCGCCCAGTTCACGTTCGAAGCGGGTCACATCGCCCAGGGTGGCGCTCATCAGCAGGAACTGGGACTGGGGCAGCTCGATCAGCGGCACCTGCCAGGCCCAGCCGCGCTGCGGGTCGGCGTAGAAGTGGAACTCGTCCATCACCACCACGCCTACATCGGCGCGCGAACCTTCACGCAGCGCAATGTTGGCCAGGATCTCCGCGGTGCAGCAGATGATCGGCGCATCCGCGTTCACCGCCGAATCCCCGGTGAGCATCCCGACGTTCTCGGCGCCGAAGATCTTGCACAGATCGAAGAACTTCTCCGAAACCAGCGCCTTGATCGGCGCGGTGTAGAAGCTGACCTGGTCGCGGCACATGGCGTAGAAGTGGGCGGCGACCGCCACCAGCGACTTGCCCGAACCGGTCGGGGTGGCCAGGATGACGTTGTTCCCCGCCACCAGGTTCAGGGACGCCTCATCCTGGGCGGGGTAGAGGGTGATTCCGCGGTCGGAAACCCAGCGGCCGAAGGCCTCGTAGATTTCCTCGTCGGAGACGTTGTTCGGGTCTGCCGGCAGCAAGTCAGTGAGCATCATGATGCTTCCAGCCTAACGGTTGCGAACTGTTAACAGACCCTAGTCGTGGCGCAGTGTGCGGCAATAAACTTGGGTTATGAAGTGGGAGCCGAGCACATACACCGAATTCGCCGACTACCGGGGGCGGCCCTACCTGGATTTGATGGCGCGGGTGGAGCACCTGGCGCCAAAGAAAATCGTGGACCTGGGCTGCGGGCCGGGGAACATGACCAGGCTGCTGGCCGAACGCTGGCCCGAGGCGCTGGTGCTGGGCCTGGACTCTTCCCGGCAGATGATTGACACCGCCCACGCCGGAGACAACCCGCCGAACCTGCGCTTTGAGCTGGCCGACGCCACCTCGTGGCAGGCCGATGACACGATCGACCTGCTGTTCTCCAACGCCATGCTGCAGTGGATCCCCGGGCACCTGCAGCTGTTGCGGGGCTGGCTGCGGCAGCTGGAAAGCGAGGCGGCCATCGCCATCCAGGTGCCGGGCAACTTCGACTCGCCCTCCCACGCGGTGATGCGCCAGGTCGCCGAACGCCCCGACTGGTCGGCCAAGCTGGCCGGGGTGCTGCGCCACGCCGACGCGGTCGCCGCGCCGGCGGACTACCAGCGGCTGCTGATCGAGGAAGGGTTCACCGCCGACGTGTGGGAGACCAGCTACCAGCAGCTGCTCACCGGCAGCGACCCGATCCTGGACTGGGTGCGCGGCACCGCACTGCTGCCGGTGAAGGCCGCCCTGGATCCGGAGGACTACCGGCGCTTCGAAGACGACTACCGCCAGGCGGTCGGCGGGCACTACCGGCGCATCGAGGTCGCCGGCGGGCAGCAGCTGACCAACTTCCCGTTCCGCCGGATCTTCATGGTCGGGCAGAAGCTCGGACGGCCGGGAAGCTAGCCGGTCCCGGGCCGGCTACCAGCCGCGTTCCTGCCATTCCTCCAGGTGCGGGCGCTCCTGGCCCAGGGTGGTGGAATCCCCATGCCCGGGCAGCACCACCGCCTCATCCGGGTAGGCGCCAAAGAGCCGCTCACTGACATCGGCGAACAGCTGCATGAAACGCTGGGGATCTTCCCCGGTGTTGCCCACTCCGCCGGGGAAGAGCGAATCCCCGCTGAGGATCGCGATCCTGCCCGAGGAATCCCGCACCACGTAGGCGATCGAACCGGGGGTGTGCCCCCGCAGGTGCACGCAGTCGATCACCACGTCCCCCAGCGGCAGCCGGTCCCCGTGCTTGACCGGGTTGCTGGTCGCCACCCCGCTATGCTGCTCGATCTGCGCCGCGTCCTCGGCCCCGGCGTAGGTCGGCACCGGGTGCGCCTGATGCGCCTGGGACAGCGCGCGCACATGATCCCAATGCTGGTGGGTGGTGGCGATGCCCACCAGCTCCGGTTCGGGCCCGTCCCCGGCGGCCTGCTCGATCATCGCCGAGATCGCCGACCAGTCATCGGCCGCGTCCACCAGCAGCTGCTTGCCGCTGGCCTTCTCGGTGAGCAGGTAGACGTTGTTGTCCATGTCGGAAACGCTTATCTGGCGAATGGTCACGTCGTCAAGATCCAAGGTATTCATGCCCCCACCCTACGTCCGGCACCCGGGGCAAGGCGATAGGCTCAAGGGAACAACGATTTAGCTTTTCGATGAAATGGAAGTGACAGCAGCCATGGACAGCCTCGGGTTCATCACGATCGACGCGCAGGATCCCACCGCCCCCTACCAGCAGGTGCGCGAACAGATCCTGGCGGCGATCGCCGGGGGCAAGCTCGCCCCGGGAACCAAGCTGCCCTCCGTGCGGGCCCTGGCCGAGCAGCTGTCCCTGGCCACGAACACGGTCGCCAAGGTGTACAAGGAGCTCGAGGCCCAGGGCGCGGTGGTCACCCGGGGACGGCACGGCACCATCGTGCAGGCCAGCGCCGAGCGCGGCGTGCAGGAGGTCACGGACGCCGCCGCCGACCTGGCCCGGGCCTGCCAGCTGTGGAACGTCACCGAGGACAAGGCGATACAGTACCTGCGCGCCGCCTTCAGCTCACTGCCGCGCTAGGGTCCCCGGCCGGCCGCCGGACCGGCCTGCGGCCCCACCTCCCACCCCCGGCGGACCGGCGGCAGGCCCCGGCTGTGGATATCCTCCGCACAGATTTTTTCCCCGCCATAGGATGAGCCCACCGATCAGCACCGGCCCCGCCGGTGAACCAGGAGGGTCATCATGCACCGCAGTCCAGCCGCCACCACCGCCCCGCCAGAAGCTGCCGCCGCACCCCCGCACCGGGGAACACGGGCCCCGCTGTTCCTGGCCTCCGCACTGGCCGGCACGCTGGCCTTCACCGGCTGCGTGGCCGGGCAGGACGGCGGGCAGCCCGACCGGGAGCGCCAGGTGGCGGCGCAGGCCGAGCGCCTGGCCAAACCGGCCACCAAACTGTGGGACAGCCAGGATGCGCTGCTCAGCCAGAGCCTCGTGGTCGGCCAACGGGTGCTGGCCTACACCCATGAAAAGAACAAGCTGTACCTCACCGCACGGGAGCTGCACAGCGGCAAACTGGCCTGGCAGCGCCGGGCCTACCCGGGCAATGACCCCTCCGGGGTGCCGGTGGGATTGGACAGCGTGAGCATCGACGGGCAGGACACGGTGGCCGTGCAGATCCCCGACGGACAGCAGGGCGCCCGACTGGTGGTGCTGAACACCGACACCGGCCGGCAGCTGGCACCGGGGTGGGGCGAACACTACTGGGGGAGCAGGCCCCAGCCCTGCGCCACCAGCTGGTGCACCGAGGGCACCAACGACTCGGTCAACCGGCGCGGGGCGAGGCAATACCGCTTCGACGCGAGCGGCGGCAGCTGGGCAGCGGTGCCGCCCGCCCAACTGCCGGTGCCCCTGCCGGATGAGGACTCCCGCCTGCTGGGGCACGGGCTCTCGGCCACCGGGCAGCGCGGGCCAAACAAGGAACAGCTCGCCTACGCCCGGAACGGCAAAATCCTCTGGAAGCAGCCCTACGAGAAGGCGTTCGCCACCGAGTACTCCTCCGACTCCGGATGGACCTGGACCCTGGCCAGCGAACCCTCCGACACGCTGATCGGCAGCGGTTCGCGCGCCCACAACCGGGCCAGTAGCGGCACCTACCTGCTCGATCTGGCCAGCGACTACATGAGCATCGCGGTGGACGCGGCCAGCGGCACGGTGCTGTGGCGCCAGCCCGGGGCGGAAGCCTACTGCCAGGGGATCTTCACCGACTGGGTCACCGACGCACGGCGCACCGTGGTGCTGTGCACCATCGACAGCGGCATGTCCTCCATCCTCGAATCCGACAGCGACACGCGCCAAGGCGTGCTCACCGGCCTGAAATGGCGGGTCACCGCCCTGGACGCCTGCACCGGCGCCGAACAGTGGAGCCACGGGCTGCCGGAGCTGAAGCGCACCCGGGAGCTGATCAAACCGCGGGCACGGATCCTGTCCGACACCGAACACGCCATCCTGCCGCTGCCCCAGGGGTGGCGCGCCATTGAGATCGCCACCGGAAACGTGCGCGAACTGGGGCAGGTGCTGGGCCAGAGCGTGCTGTGCACGACGGCGCGTGAAACGCTGGAATTGCCGATCCCCGGGGACCGGGAGCCGCGCTACCTCAACGGCGAGGACGCGATCCACCCGTGCGACCGCGACACCCTCAAACCCGGCACGGTGCCGCCGCGCTACGCCGAGTTCGTGCGCACCGGGCACCACCAGCAGCAGGTGGTGGTGCTGGCCGGGACCCAGGGGATGACCGCCTACCGGATGCCGCCGGCCGAACCGGCCCCGGGCGCGCCCGACGTGCCCCGGCAGGTGCAGCGGTAGCGCCTGCCGGCGGCGCTCGCCGGGAGCGGGGCACATCACCGGAAGATGTGCCCAACGGCACTCTTATTCGAACCAGTTTTCGATTAGTATGGGCTGGTGGCTATTACTGCAGAGACTACTTCACTTGATTTGTCGCACCTGGTGGTCAAGGGTGCCCGTGAGCACAACCTGAAGAATGTGGACCTTGACCTGCCGCGCGATGCAATGATCGTGTTCACCGGGCTCTCCGGGTCCGGCAAGTCCTCCCTGGCCTTTGACACCATCTTCGCCGAGGGCCAGCGCCGCTACGTTGAGTCCCTCTCCGCCTACGCCCGCATGTTCCTGGGCCAGGTGGACAAGCCGGATGTGGACTTCATCGAGGGCCTGTCCCCGGCGGTGTCGATCGACCAGAAGTCCACCAGCCGCAACCCGCGCTCCACCGTGGGCACCATCACCGAGGTGTACGACTACATGCGCCTGCTCTGGGCGCGCGTCGGCCACCCGCACTGCCCGGTCTGCGGTGAGCCGATCTCCAAGCAGACCCCGCAGCAGATTGTGGACCAGCTGCTGGAACTGCCCGAACGCACCCGCTTCCAGGTGCTCGCCCCGGTGGTGCGCGCCCGCAAGGGCGAGTTCGTGGACCTGTTCTCCGAGCTGTCCGCCAAGGGCTACGCCCGCGCCCGCGTCGACGGGGAAACCATCCAGCTGACCGACCCGCCGAAGCTGGCCAAGCAGTACAAGCACACCATCGAGGTGGTCGTGGACCGCCTGGCGATCAACGACACCGTGCGCCAGCGGCTGACCGATTCCATTGAGACCGCGCTGGGCCTGGCCGACGGGCGCGTGCTGGTGGACTTCGTGGACCTGGACGCCGATGACCCGCAGCGGGTGCGCGCGTTTTCCGAGAACCTGGCCTGCCCGAATGAGCACCCGCTGGCGATCGACGAGATCGAACCGCGCACCTTCTCCTTCAACAACCCGTTCGGCGCCTGCGCGGCCTGCAGCGGCATCGGCACCAAGCTGGAGGTCGACGAGGCGCTGATCGTGCCCGATGACGAGGTGAAGCTGGCCGACGGGGCGATCGCCCCCTGGTCGCTGGGCAAGGCCACCACCGAATACTGGAACCGGCTGATCGAGGGCCTGGGCAAGGACCTGGGCTTTTCCATGGACACCCGCTGGAAGGACCTGCCGGCCAAGGCCCGCAACGCGATCCTCAACGGCAAGGACCACAAGGTCGTGGTGCAGTACCGCAACCGGTTCGGGCGCGAACGCAAGTACACCACCGGTTTTGAGGGCGTCATCGCCTACGTGCACCGCAAGCACCAGGAAACCGAGTCCGACCACGCCCGGGACCGCTACGAGCAGTACATGCGCCAGATCCCGTGCCCGACCTGCAACGGAGCGCGGCTGAACCCGGCCTCGCTCTCCGTGCTGGTGGGCGGCAAGTCCATCGCCGAGGTGTGTGCCATGGACCTGCGCAGCGCCGCCCAGTTCATGGAAACCGTCCAGATGAGCGAACGCGAGGCGCAGATCGCCGCGCAGGTGCTCAAGGAGATCGGGGCGCGCATGCGCTTCCTGCTGGACGTGGGCCTGGAGTACCTGACCCTGGAGCGGGCCGCCGGCACGCTCTCCGGCGGCGAGGCCCAGCGCATCCGCCTGGCCACCCAGATCGGCTCCGGGCTGGTCGGGGTGCTCTACGTGCTGGACGAACCGTCGATCGGGCTGCACCAGCGCGACAACCGCCGGCTGATCGAGACCCTGATCCGGCTGCGCTCCCTGGGCAACACGCTGATCGTGGTGGAACACGACGAGGACACCATTGCCGAGGCCGACTGGATCGTGGACATCGGCCCGGGCGCCGGGGAGCACGGCGGCACCGTGGTGCACTCCGGGTCCCTGGAGGAGCTGAAGCGCAACGAGCTGTCGCTGACCGGCGACTACCTGGCCGGGCGGCGCAGGATCGAGGTGCCCGAAAACCGCCGCAAGGTCGACAAGAAGCGGATGCTGAAGGTCGTCGGCGCCAAGGAGAACAACCTGCAGGACCTGACCGTGGACTTCCCGCTGGGCGTGTTCACCGCCGTCACCGGCGTGTCCGGCTCGGGCAAGTCGACCCTGGTCAACGACATCCTGTACAAGGTGCTGGCGAACAAGCTCAACGGCGCCAAGCAGGTGCCCGGCCGGCACACCCGGGTGCAGGGCCTGGAGCACCTGGACAAGGTGGTGCACGTGGACCAGTCGCCGATCGGGCGCACCCCGCGCTCGAACCCGGCCACCTACACCGGCGTGTTCGACCACATCCGCAAGCTGTTCGCCGAAACCAATGAGGCCAAGCTGCGCGGCTACATGCCCGGGCGCTTCTCCTTCAACGTCAAGGGCGGACGCTGCGAGGCCTGCTCGGGTGACGGCACCTTGAAAATCGAGATGAACTTCCTGCCCGACGTGTACGTGCCGTGCGAGGTCTGCCATGGGGCGCGCTACAACCGCGAAACCCTGCAGGTGCTCTACAAGGGCAAGAACATCGCCGACGTGCTGGACATGCCAATCAGCGAGGCCGCCGAGTTCTTCAGCGCCTTCACCCCGATTGCCCGACACCTGAACACCCTGGTGGACGTCGGGCTGGGCTATGTGCGCCTGGGCCAGCCGGCCACCACCCTTTCCGGCGGTGAGGCCCAGCGCGTGAAGCTGGCCGCGGAACTGCAGAAGCGCTCCAACGGCCGGTCCATCTACGTGCTGGACGAGCCGACCACCGGGCTGCACTTCGAGGACATCCGCAAGCTGCTGAAGGTGCTGCAGGGCCTGGTCGACAAGGGCAACACGGTGCTGACCATCGAGCACAACCTGGATGTCATCAAGTCCACCGACTGGGTCATCGACCTGGGCCCGGAGGGCGGTTCCGGGGGCGGGCAGCTGATGGCCACCGGCACCCCCGAGGCGGTGGCAAAGGTGCCCGAATCGCACACCGGACGCTTCCTGGCCGAGATCCTTCCGTAGCCGGCGCCCGGCCCGCCTGCGCCCCCGCGTATGCCCCCGCGGGCATGGATGGCGGGGGCCGGGGCGCGGGCATGCGAGAATGACTAGGTGATGTTGTCGGTTTCAAGTGTTCTTTTCGATCTGGACGGGACCCTGGTGGACCCGGCCGGAGCCATAACCTCTGGCATCCGCCATGCGCTGGTGCGCCACGGCCTGCCGGATCCGGGGGAGGCGCGGGTCGCCGCGCTGGTCGGCCCGCCGCTGCAGATTGGGCTGCGCACCCTGGACGGGGTCGGGGAGCACAACATTGACGCGGTGATCGCCAGCTACCGGCAGCGCTACGCCGAATCGGGCATGGCCGAATCCCGCGTCTACCCCGGAATCCGCGAGCTGCTGCACCGGCTGCGCGAAGCGCGGATCCACGTGGCGGTCACCACCGCCAAACCCGAGCCGATCGCCCGGCAGCTGCTGGACGTCCAGGAACTGAGCCCCCTGCTCGATGCCGTGCACGGGAACCTCGGCGAGGGCGGGAACCACGGTTCCAGCAAGGCGCACATCGTGGCCGCCGCGCTGCGTGAGGCGGACCTGGACGCGGCCGGCAGCGTCGTGGTCGGGGACCGCTATTATGACTTGGATGCCGCCCGCGAGAACGCGGTGCGCAGCATCGGCGTGCGGTGGGGCTTCGCCCAGGGCGCCGAACTTGAGGCCGCCGACCACGTAGTGGAAAGCGTCGAGCAGCTGGCGGCGCTGCTGCTGCCGGCGGCCGACGGGGCGGAGCCGGCGGCCACCGCCGATGAGGAACTGGAACAGGAAGGCACCAGGCCATGAGCTTGTACACGATGACCCGTTCATCGATCCGGGCGGCGTTGCACACCCTGTGCCGCCCCGAGATCACCGGGCTGTCCAACGTGCCCACCGAGGGTTCGTTCATTGTGGCCTCCAACCACCTCTCCTTCCTCGACTCAATCATCATCCAGGCCCTGACCCCCCGTGACGTCGCGTTCTTCGCCAAGGCCGAGTACTTCACCACCCCCGGGGTGAAGGGCAAGCTGATGAAGAACTTCTTCGAATCGGTCGGCTCCATCCCGGTGCAGCGCGGGGAGCAGGCCGCCAGCGTGGCCGCGCTGGATTCGCTGATCGACGTGCTGGACTCCGGCAGCGGCATCGGCATCTACCCGGAGGGCACCCGGTCGCGGGACGGCCGGCTCTACCGCGGACGCACCGGGGTGGGCTGGCTGGCGTTGACCACCGGTGCGCCGGTGGTCCCGGTCGGGCTGATCGGCACCGAAAAGCTGCAGCCAGCCGACAAGAAGGGCATCCGCCCCACCAAGTTCTCCATCCACTACGGTGAACCGCTGTACTTCGAGCAGATGGGGCGCAAGCACCCGCTGCCCGAACGGCGCCGGGCCACCGACCGGATCGTGGACGCGATCGCCGAACTAAGCGGCCAGGAGCGGGTGGAGTCCTACAACCAGCTGCCCCCGGACGCGAAGTAGCCATGGCAGATCCGGCCAGTTACCGACCCAAGTCCTCGGACATCCCCACCCGCCCAGGGGTGTACCGCTTCCGCGACGAACACGGGCGGGTCATCTATGTGGGCAAGGCCCGGGTGCTGCGCAACCGGTTGGCCTCCTACTTCGTCAACCCGGCCCGGCTGACCCCGAAAACCCATGCGATGGTGTTCACCGCCGCCAGCGTGGAATGGACCGTGGTGGCCTCCGAACTGGAGGCACTGCAGCTGGAGTACACCTGGATCAAGGAGTACAACCCGCGCTTCAACATCGTTTTCCGGGACGACAAGTCCTACCCGTACCTGGCGGTGACGATGAACGAGAAGTTCCCGCGCGCCCTGGTGATGCGCGGGGACAAGCGCAAGGGCGTGAAGTACTTCGGCCCGTTCTACCCGGCCAAGGCCATCCGCGAAACCCTGGACACCCTGCTGCGCGTCTTCCCGGTACGCAGCTGCTCACCCGGGGTCTTCAACCGCGCCCAGGCCTCCGGGCGCCCCTGCCTGCTGGGGTACATCGACAAGTGCGCCGCCCCCTGCGTCGGGCGGATCAGCGTGGAGGACCACCGCCAGCTGGCCGATGACCTGTGCACGTTCATGGGCGGGGAGGCGACCAAGTTCGTCCGCCAGCTGGAAACGAAGATGAACGAGGCCGTCGCCGAGCTGGAGTACGAGCAGGCGGCCCGCTACCGTGACGACATTGCCGCGCTGAAGCGGGTGTTTGAACGCAACGCGGTGGTGCTGGCCGAAAACACCGAGGCCGACATCTTCGGGGTGCACGAGGATGAGCTGGAAGCCGCCGTGCAGGTCTTCCACGTGCGCGACGGGCGCATCCGCTCCCAGCGCGGCTGGGTGGTGGAGAAGGTCGTCGACACCACGATGGCCGAATTCGTTGAGCACCTGCTCACCCAGGTGTACGCGGACCACCCGGACCGGATCCCGCGCGAAATCCTGGTTCCCGAACTGCCCGAGGACATCAACGATCTGACCACCTGGCTCAGCGAACTGCGCGGGTCGCGGGTCTCGCTGCGCGTGGCGCGCCGCGGGGACAAGGCGGCGCTGGCCAAGACCGTGGTGGACAACGCCGAACAGGCGCTGCGGCTGCACAAGTCCAAGCGGGCCGGGGACATCTCCACCCGCTCGGCGGCGCTGCAGGAACTGCAGGAGGCGCTGGGCACCGAGGATGCGCTGCTGCGCATCGAATGCTACGACGCCTCCCACACGCAGGGCACCAACGTGGTCGCCTCCATGGTGGTGTTCGAGGACGGACTGCCGAAGAAGAGCGAATACCGCAAGTTCGCCATCACCGGGGAAGCGGCCCGCGATGACACCGCCAGCATGTACGACGTCATCCACCGCCGCTTCAGCCGGTACCTGAAGGACAAGGTGGACGCCAAGAAGTTCACCAGCGGGGTGATCGACGGCAGCGAGCCGGAAACCCGCAAGTTCGCCTACCCGCCCTCACTGGTGATCGTTGACGGCGGACCGCCGCAGGTGGCCGCCGCGCAGCGGGCCCTGGACGATTTGGGGATCGATGACATTCCGGTGGTGGGATTGGCCAAGCGCCTGGAGGAGCTGTGGCTGCCCGATGACCCGTTCCCGGTGATCCTGCCGCGCGCCTCGGCCGCCCTGTACCTGGTGCAGCGCCTGCGCGATGAGGCGCACCGCTTCGCGATCACCTTCCACCGGCAGAAGCGCTCGAAGTCGATGATCGAATCCGAGCTGGACAAGATCCCCGGACTGGGCGCAGCCAAGCAGGCCGTGCTGCGCAAGCACTTCGGTTCCATGAAGAAGATCCGCGCCGCCAGCATCGAGGAGTTAACACAGGTCAAGGGCGTAGGTGAAAAGCTGGCGCAAACGATCAAAGAATCCTTGGAAGGTCAGTCATCCGGCGCCGTCAACATGACGACCGGCGAAATTCTCGACTAGCCTTGAGGTATGACCGTCGAGTATGAGACAGTAAAGCCCCCCGAGTCAGAACTGGTAATCGTCACCGGCATGTCCGGAGCCGGGCGCACCACCGTCGCCCACGCCCTGGAGGACCTCGGTTGGTACGTGGTGGAGAACCTTCCCCCCGCCATGCTGGGCATGCTCACCGAACTGATGAGCCGCTCCCAGGGCGGGCTGCCCAAGCTCGCGGTGGTCATGGACGTGCGCTCCAAGGACCTGTTCCCCGAAATCCGTGAGGCGCTCTCCGCACTGACCGCCGGGGGAGTGGGCTACCGGCTGTTCTACCTGGACGCCCACGACGACGTGCTGGTCCGCCGCTTCGAGCAGGGCCGCCGCCCCCACCCGCTGCAGGCCGACGGGCGCATCCTGGACGGCATCCGCCGGGAACGCGACGTCACCGCGCAGCTGCGCGAGGCCGCCGAGGTGGTCCTGGACTCCTCGGACATGTCGGTGCACGACCTGGCCCGCGCGGTCAACGAGCTGTTCAGCGACTCCGGACCGATCATCCTGCGCGTGAACGTGATGAGCTTCGGGTTCAAGTACGGCCTGCCCACCGACGCGAACTACGTCGCGGACGTGCGCTTCATCCCCAACCCACACTGGGTGCCCGAGCTGCGCCCGAAAACCGGGCGGGACGCCGAGGTCGCCGAGTACGTGCTGGAGCACCCGGGCACCGAGGAGTTCATTGTCAGCTACCTCAAGGCCCTGGAACCGGTCTTCGAAGGCTACCGGCGTGAAAACAAACACTACGCCACCATTGCCGTGGGCTGCACCGGCGGCAAGCACCGTTCGGTCGCCACCGCCATCGAGCTGGGCCGCCGCCTGGCCCAGCTGCCCAACGTGCGCGTCAACGTCACCCACCGTGACCTGGGCCGGGAATAGGCGGCGGTAAACCGTGGCATTTGCAACCGGGCCCATCCCCATCCAGGGGTTGAGCAGAGACAACTCCTACAACCCCTCCGTCGTGGCCCTGGGCGGCGGGCACGGGCTGTCGGCGTCGCTCTCGGCACTGCGCCGACTGACCACGTCGCTGACCGCGGTGGTCACCGTCGCCGATGACGGGGGAAGCTCCGGGCGGCTGCGCGAATCCTTCCCGGTCCTGCCTCCCGGGGATCTGCGCATGGCGCTGGCCGCACTATGTGACGATAACGACTGGGGGCGCACGTGGCGGGACGTCATGCAGCACCGTTTCGAGGCGAAGACGAATGAGACCGAGCCGCTGAACGGGCACGCGGTGGGCAACCTGCTGATCCTGGCGCTGTGGGAACTGCTGGAGGACCCGGTGGCCGGGCTGCGCTGGGCCGGGGCGCTGCTCGGCGCGCGCGGACAGGTGCTGCCGATGAGCACCGTGCCGCTGACCATCCACGGTGAGGTGCTGCAGGCCGGGCAGGACGGAAACCTGGTGCGCGGGCGTATCGACGGGCAAGCGGACCTGGCCGCCGCCGGGAACAACGCCCTAGTCACCAACGTCAACCTGGAGCCGGAAGGCGCCCCGGCGTGCATCGAGGCGCTGGAAGCCATCGACCTGGCCGACTGGGTGGTGCTGGGTCCGGGCTCCTGGTACACCTCGGTGCTGCCGCACCTGCTGCTGCCCGAAATGCGTTCGGCGATCGCCTCGACGACGGCCAAGAAGCTGCTGACCATGAACCTGTCCACGAACACCGCCGAGACCGGCGGGATGGATGGCACCGCGCACCTGGAGGTGATTGCCCGCTACGCGCCGGAGGTGAAGTTCGACGCCATTATCGCCGAAGAATCCAAGGTGGGGAACCGGGAGCGCTTTGAGCTGGCAGCACAAAAGCTCGGGGCCCGGGTCTTTTTCGGTACAGTAGGGGTATCTGACGGTCGTGCTGTTCACGACCCGTTGCGACTCGCGGCGGCCTACCACGAAGTGTTCACCGCCATCGGCTCGTAGTACGAAGAACCATGTAAGGGAGTTTGATTCATGGCATTGACGGCTTCCGTCAAAGACGAGCTGTCACGGGTAGAGATCCGCAAGCCCTCGGTCCGCAAGGCCGAGGTTTCAACCATGCTGCGCTTCAGCGGCGGCTTGCACATTGTCTCCGGACGCATCGTCATCGAGGCCGAGGTCGACCTGGCCGCGACCGCCCGCCGACTGAAGGTCGCGATCTCCGAACTGTACGGGCACGAGGCCGAGATCGTCATGGTCACCGGTTCCGGCATCCGCAAGGGCAGCCGCTACATCGTGCGGGTCGCCCGCGACGGTGAGGTGCTGGCCCGGCAGACCGGGCTGCTGGATGCCCGCGGGCGTCCGGTGCGCGGGCTGCCCTCGGTGATCGTCAACGGGTCCACTGCCGACGCCGAAGCGGTGTGGCGCGGCGCCTTCCTCTCCCATGGCTCACTGACCGAACCCGGGCGCAGCTCCGCCCTGGAAATCACCTGCCCCGGCCCGGAAGCCGCCCTGGCCCTGGTCGGTGCCGCCCGCCGGCTGGACATCACCGCCAAGGCCCGTGAAGTGCGCGGGGTGGACCGCGTGGTCATCCGTGACGGAGACGCCATTGCCCAGCTGTTGACACGCATGGGCGCACATGATGCGCTGATGGTGTGGGAAGAACGCAGGATGCGCAAGGAAGTGCGGGCCACCGCGAACCGGCTGGCCAACTTCGACGACGCCAATCTGCGACGCAGCGCCCAGGCGGCGGTGGCCGCCGGAGCGCGCGTGGAACGTGCCCTGCAGATCCTGGGCGACGAGGTGCCCGAGCACCTGCGTTACGCCGGGTTACTGCGACTGGAACACAAACAAGCTTCATTGGACGAGCTTGGTCGCATGGCCGAACCGCCAATGACGAAGGACGCCATCGCAGGCCGGATCCGCCGCCTTTTGGCCATGGCCGACAAAAAGGCGGGCGAACTGGGAATACCTGGGACTGAGTCCAGCGTTCCAGTAGATGCACTGGAACAGTAAGTGTCCCCGCGGACAACAGTTCGCGGAGATTCATCCGATTGAGAAGATTGAGGAGAATCATGGCTGTTTATTCGCTGCCTGAACTGCAGTACGACTACGCCGCTCTGGAGCCGCATATCTCGGCTCGCATCATGGAGCTGCACCACTCGAAGCACCACGCCACCTACGTGGCCGGGGCCAACACCGCTTTGGAGCAGATGGCCGAAGCCCGCGAAAAGGGTGAATTCGGCAACATCCCGAAGCTGTCCAAGGACCTGGCCTTCCACCTCGGTGGCCACACCAACCACTCGATCTTCTGGAACAACCTCTCCCCAGAGGGCGGCGACAAGCCCGAGGGCGAACTGGCAGCTGCCATCGACGAGTTCTTCGGCTCGTTCGACGCCTTCCGCGGCCAGTTCAACGCTGCTGCGACTTCGCTGCAGGGTTCGGGCTGGGCCGTGCTGGCCTACGAGCCGATCGGGGGCCAGCTGGTCATCGAGCAGCTCTACGATCAGCAGGGCAACGTCCCCGTCGCGACCATCCCGCTGCTGATGCTGGACATGTGGGAGCACGCCTTCTACCTGGACTACGTCAACGTCAAGGGCGATTACGTCAAGGCGTTCTGGAACATCGTGAACTGGGCTGACGTTCAGGCTCGTTTCGCGGCCGCCCGCCAGGGTGCAACCTCGCTCGTCGTTCCGGGCAAGTAACGAAAGAGACAGTTAGCTGTCTCACACATCTCGCCAGTGATGGCGTAGAATGTAATCAGTGATTCGGGCCCCGAACCATCGGGGCCCGAAGACACGACACAACGGAGTGTCCTTCAACGAAAGGCCGCTTCCGTTAGCACGCGGTAGTGGCACCAACATCCCCATTTAGAGGAGATAGTCACGTGACAACCCGTGTTGGAATCAATGGTTTCGGACGAATCGGACGCAATTACCTGCGCGCGGCCCTGGCCAAGAACGCAGACATTGAGATTGTCGCCGTCAACGACCTTGGTTCAATCGACTCCCTGGCCCACCTGGTGAAGTTCGACTCCGTTCTGGGTGTTCTGCCCGTAGAGGTCAGCGTGGAAGAGGACGTCATCGTCGTCGGCGAGAAGCGCATCAAGGTGCTCTCGGAGAAGAACCCCGAAAACCTGCCCTGGGGCGAACTGAACGTCGACATCGTCGTGGAATCCACCGGACGTTTCACCAAGGCCAAGGACGCCCAGAAGCACCTGGACGCCGGCGCCAAGAAGGTCATCATCTCCGCCCCGGCGAAGAACAACGACATCACCATCGTGATGGGCGTAAACGACGACCAGTACGATCCGGCCAACCACCACATCATCTCGAACGCCTCGTGCACCACCAACTGCCTGGCCCCGATGGCCAAGGTGCTCAACGATGAATTCGGGATCGTTGACGGCCTGATGACCACCATCCACGCCTACACCGCCGACCAGCGCCTGCAGGATGCCCCGCACAAGGATCCGCGTCGTGCCCGCGCTGCCGCCCTGAACATCATCCCCACCACCACCGGTGCCGCCAAGGCCATCGGTTCGGTGCTGCCGGAGCTGAAGGGCAAGCTGCACGGCTACGCCATGCGCGTGCCGGTCCCAACCGGTTCGGCCACCGACCTGACCGTGAACCTGCCGCGCGAGGTCACCGTGGAGGAAGTCAACGCAGCCTTCGAGAAGGCCGCCTCCGAAGGCAGCCTGGCCCCGTACCTGCAGTACTCCACCGATCCGTTGGTCTCCTCGGACATCGTGACCAACCCGCATTCGGCGATCTTCGACTCCGAGCTGACCACCGTCATGGGCAAGAGCGTGAAGGTCCTGGCCTGGTACGACAACGAGTGGGGCTACTCCTCCCGACTCGTTGACCTAACTCAATTCGTGGGATCGCAGCTCTAGTCAGATAATCTAGAGACATGTCTGCACACACTCTCGACGAATTGCTCGCCGACGGTGTCCGTGGGCGGCACGTTCTGGTCCGCAGCGACCTGAACGTGCCGCTGGACGGTAGCACTGTCACCGACGACGGACGCGTGCGCGCGTCCCTGCCCGTGCTCACCAAACTCACCGAGGCCGGCGCCAAGGTGATCGTGATGGCCCACCTGGGGCGCCCCAAGGGCACCGTGGATCCCAAGTACTCCATCGCCCCGGCCGCCCACCGGCTCAATGAACTGTCCGACTTCGAGGTCATCGTGGCCGAGGACGTGGTGGGCCCCTCCGCCCAGCAGTCCGCCGCCGCACTGGCCGAGGGGCAGGTGCTGGTGTTGGAAAACGTGCGCTTCGATGCGCGCGAGACCTCCAAGGACGACGCCGAGCGTGGCCAGTTCGCCCGGGAACTGGCGGAGCTGACCGGCCAGAACGGCGCGTATGTCAACGACGCCTTCGGTGCAGTGCACCGCAAGCACGCCTCGGTCTACGACATCGCTTCACTGCTTCCCTCCTACCAGGGAGACCTGGTGGCCACCGAGGTGAAGGTGCTCAAGACCCTCACCGAAGCCCCGAAGCGCCCCTACGTGGTCGTGCTGGGCGGCTCGAAGGTTTCGGACAAGCTGGCGGTCATCGACAACCTGCTGGGCAAGGCCGACCAACTGCTGATCGGCGGCGGCATGGCCTTCACCTTCCTCAAGGCCCAGGGGCACGCCGTCGGCGGCTCCCTGTTGGAAGAGGACCAGGTCGCGACCTGCCAGGAGTACCTGAGCCGCGCCGAGAAGCTTGGCTGCGACATCATCATCCCGACCGACGTTGTGGTGGCGGAGAAGTTCGACGCCCAGGCCGCGCACGAAGTGTTGGACGCCGACAAGATCGAGCAGGCCAGCTTTGGGGCCAACGGGCTGGGCCTTGACATCGGCCCGAAGACCGCTGAACTGTTCGCCAGCTACATCACCAGCGCCAACACCATTTTCTGGAACGGGCCAATGGGCGTCTTCGAAATCCCGGCATTCGCCGAGGGCACCCGCCGGGTGGCCGGTGCCCTGGCCGAATCGGAGGCCTTCAGCGTGGTGGGCGGCGGAGACTCCGCGGCCGCGGTACGCACCCTGGGCTTTGATGAAGACGACTTCGGTCACATTTCAACCGGCGGCGGAGCTTCGCTGGAATACCTTGAGGGCAAGACCCTGCCGGGTCTGGCCGCTCTGGAAGGCTAGTCAATGACTATTTCAAAAGATGGAAAGTTCGTCCGAACGCCGTTGATCGCCGGCAACTGGAAGATGAACATGGACCACATCCAGGGCATCACCCTGGTGCAGAAGCTGGCCTGGACCCTGAAGGACCACCAGCATGACTACGACCGCGCCGAAGTGGCCGTATTCCCGCCGTTCACCGACATCCGCGGGGTGCAGACCCTGACCCTGGGTGACAAGCTGGACATCGTCTACGGCGCCCAGGACCTGTCCACCCAGGATTCGGGAGCCTACACCGGGGAAATCTCCGGCCAGTTCCTGAACAAGCTGGGCTGCAGCTATGTGCTGGTCGGGCACTCCGAGCGTCGCCAGTACCACAACGAGACCGACGAGGTCGTCGCCGCCAAGCTGGCCGCAGCGTACCGCCACGAGCTGACCCCGGTGCTGTGCATCGGCGAGGGACTGGACAAGCGCCAGGCCGGCGAGCACGTGGACTACACGCTCAACCAGCTGGAGGGCTCCATTGCGGGGCTCACCGCAGAACAGGCCGCCAGCCTGGTCATCGCCTACGAACCGGTGTGGGCCATCGGCACCGGCGAGGTGGCCGGACCGGCCGACGCACAGGAAATGTGCGCCGCCATCCGTGCCGCCCTGGCCGAACGTTTCGGCGACGAGGTCGCACAGTCGATCCGCCTGCTCTACGGCGGCAGCGTGAAGGCCGCCAACACGGCGGCGATCATGCGCGAACGCGATGTGGACGGCGTGCTCGTCGGCGGCGCCAGCCTGGATACCGAAGAGTTTGCTAACATTGTTAGGTTCGAGCATCACCTCGTGACCGACTGAACCCTAGGTAAGGAACCGACGTAGTGGATATCATCAAGATCGTCCTGCAGGTACTGCTGGGCATCACCAGTGTTCTGCTGACCATGCTGATCCTGCTGCACAAGGGCCGTGGCGGTGGTATGTCGGACATGTTCGGCGGCGGGGTCACCTCTTCGCTCGGCTCCTCCGGAGTCGCCGAGAGGAACCTGAACCGGATCACCGTCGTGCTCGGCCTGGTGTGGGCCGCGGTGATCATCGGGCTGGCGCTGATCATGCGCTTCAGCGTCGAACTCTAGACCACCAAAAAAGCAGTGGGGACTTTCCAAGAGGGAAGTCCCCACCGCTTTTTAACGCACCCTGACGCTCAGCGGGCGTCACTGCCCTGGTGATGCCTGGTGGTGCGATTCTGTCTGCGGTAGTGGTCATAAATACTGGGCGCCATGGCCACGAGGAGACAGAACACTCCGAAGCCAGTGGCTCCGCTGAGTAAACTGATAATGCCGACCAGCGTAATGAAACCCTGCAGCAGCGTCATGCTCCGAGGACTCATCTGCGGTTCACCCCCTGTCGAGGACCCTGGTCTTTCAGGGTACCGGACGGAAGGTTTTGTCAACAGGGACAGCGTCCGATCCAAAGGATTGGCAAGGGGAGCAGCACTGCGCACAGCGGCGGGCTGGCCCGGCGGGATCAGTGCCCAGGTCAGTCCGGGGGCCTTTGGCAACGCAACGCCGCGGGGGTGCTCAGCAGGCAGCGCAGCGGTTCGGCGCTCATCCCCAGCACCAGGTACAACAGGCCCAGCTCCACCGGTCCGGTGAGCAGGCATGCGGTCCCCATGGCGCCCAACAGCACCTTGAGCCATGTCAGCGACTGCGTTGCATCTGCCATCTTTACCCCGTCAGGTCCCACGCTTTCTAACACCGTAGGCTGCGGCGATGGCAAAGGGAAGAGGAACCGGTGGCATCATGGCGACGGGCAGGTGAACTGCGCGCTCCTCCTGCTAAGGGTGCCGGGTGCGTCCCTCGGTTTCACCGGCCTGGGGCGCAATGAACCGGTCCACCAGGTTTAGGCCCACACCCAACACCAGGCACAGCACCCCAAGTTCCGCCCGGCCGCTGAGGAGGCAGAAAATACCAATGACCATGATGAGCGAACGCACCCATTGCGAGATGAACGGTTCCATGTCGGGCTCCTTTCCCGGGGGATCGAGCTTTAACCCCAGCCTAGGCCAGCTCCGGTGAAACGCCAGGGGGTGCGGCCCAGCCTGCGGGTTAACCGCAACGCGGCGGCTGTGCTTCTCCACGGCTATTGAGCCGGGCCGAGGGTGCATGGACGCCGTGGCGGCGCGGCGGTACGGTGGAGGCACCGGGGACGGGGCAGCGGCGTCCGCCGTTGGATCGGGCGTGGGGGAGGAGCAGGCGATGGGGACACGAGTGCCAAAGGGGCGGATACCCGATCTGGAGTCACGCCGGCGCCTGGACCCGCTGTGGACGGAGCTGGCCTGGGAATCGATCAACGACGGGCGGTTGTCAGTGACCGCCGCGGACGCCGCGGCAAGTGAGATCACGGTCCTTGGGGCGTGCCCGCGCTGTACGGATGAGATGACGTACCGCATCGTTGAACGAGGCGTCGCGGCCGTACCCGGCCGGTCCGCAGCGGAACCCGGAATCTCAATACGCACCGAAACGGACACCCCGGCTCCGGCGCAGGCCGCGCAGACCCCGGGGATCGAGGTGGATGTGTTTTGTCGCTGCACCTACTCCCATTCCGGGCATCCGCCGCAGGAACCCCTGGGGTGCGGGGCGGTGTTCCGTGTTGCGCTCAAGGAGCAAAATGCGGGGGTCTGGGTGCCCAGCCGGCCCAGCACGTTCCCGGGCGCTGATGCGTTGGAACGCAAGGAGCTGTGGGATGACATCGTGCAGGGGATGCTGCCGCGCACGGCGGCCACGGCCAAGGTGTGGGGTGCCGGCTACACGGGCCTGCTGACCCTGCTGGTCTCGGCGGTGGTGGTCAGCGGGGATTCACTGGACCTGGTGGCCGAACCCTGGCGGAGCCTGATCATCGTGCTGTTGCTGCTCGGGCTGGGCCTGATGCTCACCGGGCTGTGGTTTGTCACCCGCGCCGAGGCTCCACCGCAGCAGGCGGTGCGCCGCGCCGGGTTCCTCTGGCGCTTCCCCAACCGCAGCCGCTACGAGAGGAGCCTGGCGGAGGCCGCCGTCCACCGTCTGGGCTTGGGGCACGCCTGCGTGATCGGGGGAGTTGCCGCCTTTCTGCTGGGGGTCGCGTTCTGGCTGTTCAGCCTTCCCGGCTAGACCCGGCGCCCGGTGGGCGTGGGCGCAGCCAAAAGCCCCGGCCGCCGGCGCCCGTCCCGGAGGACAGGGAGGCGGCGAGCGGGGCTTTTAACCGGTGGCGCCTAGAGCAGGGACGCAGCGGCGCGGTCCACCAGCCATCGCGTGGCGGTGGTGCCGTGCACGGCGCTGGCCGGGACCGCAGCCTCGTTGACCTCGTGCTGGGCCGCGGCCAACGCCGGGGCCTTCTCGGAGCCGGCCACCAGCAGCCAGACCTCGCGGGCCGCGTTGATGGTGGGCATGGTCAGCGACACCCTGTTGGCTGGCGGCTTGGGGGACTCGTGGACGGCGATCGCCCCGGTGTCCTGTGAGCTGGTGTGGTGCGGGAACAGGGAGGCGACGTGGGCGTCGGGCCCCATGCCCAGCATCAGCACGTCGAAGGCCGGGCTGGCCTGCCCCTCGGGGGCCTCGGCGGCCAGCAGCGCGGTGTACGCCTCGGCCGCGGCCTCCGCGGTGTCGTATTCGTCGCTGGAACCCATCGGGTGCACGGTCTGCCGGTCCAGGCCCAGCGCGTCGAGTTCGGTGAACAGCTCCGCGGCCTGGCCGATGTTGCGCTCCGGTGAATCGGCGGCGACGAAGCGCTCATCGCCCCACCAGAAGTGCACCAGCGACCAGTTCACGGCGTGCCGGGCCGGGTTGCCGGCCACGGCCTGCAGCGCGGCGATGCCCAGGCTGCCGCCGGTGACCACCACGTGGGCGACCCCGCGGGCGGCGATGGCGTCCTGCACGGCGGTGATCAGCCGGCCGGCCACCGCCTGGGCCGTGGTGTCCGCGTCCGGGTGGATGACGATCTGTCTAGCGATCACTGGGCTCAATACTCCTCAGGTTGGTCAGGTGCAGTCCGCGGGTGACCACCTCGCCGAACACGTCGTCGGCGTCCAGGCGGCGCATCTCCTCGGCCAGGCAGTCGGCGATCGGGCGGCGCGGCAGGGAGATCCGCTGCGGCGCGCTGCCGGGCAGGTACAGGTGGGCGACCTCCCCGGTGGGGCGGGAGAGTTCCACGTCCCCGGCCTTGCGGCTCAGGCGCACACTGGATAGCCCGCCGGTGGACTTGTCCGCCGCGATCGTGACCGGCACGTTCAGGCACATGGTCAGCCAGGCGGCCAGCAGGGTGGTGGACGGCGAGTTCGCCGAGCCCTTCACCGTGATGTTCTTCAGCCCCTTGGTGCCGATCAGGTCGATGATGCTGGCCAGCTGGGCGCGCCACAGGGTGATGCGGGTCCAGGCCAGGTCCGAGTCCCCGGCCTGGTAGGTCTTGGCGCGCTGGAACAGGGCGGCCTCCGGGTCCGGGGCCTGCCCGGAGTCGGTGATCCGCCGGTGGGCGAGCTTGCCCAGCGGCGTGTTGGCCGGGTCGTCCGGCACCCCGTGCGGCCACCACGCCACGATCGGCGCATCGGGCAGCAGCAGGGCGGAGATCAGCGCCTCGTCGGCGATGATGTTCGGGCCGCGGGTGCGCATCACGATGACCTCGGAGGCCCCGGCGTCCCCGCCCACGCGGATCTGCACGTCCAGGCAGTTCTTGCCGGTCACCGGCCCGCGCACCACCACGATCACCCGGCAGGGGTGTTCGCGGCTGGCCAGGTCGGCGGCGTCGATCGCCTTCTCGGCGAACCCCTCACGGGTGATGACCACCAGGGTCAGCACCCGGGAGAGCGCGGAGGCGCCGTGGGTGCGCCGCGCGGTGATCAGTTTCTTGGCCACCTGGCTGGTGGTGGTGTTGGGAAGATCGATCATCATGGCCGGCGCCACGTCCTTCCGTCTCGGGCCATCAGCTCATCGCTGCTGGACGGGCCCCAGGACCCGGGGTGGTAGGGCTCGGGCTGGCAGTCCAGCGCGGCCCAGTGTTCCTCGAACGGGTCCAGGATCCGCCAGGACTGTTCGACTTCCTCGTGGCGCGGGAAGAGCGGCGGCTCGCCCAGCAGCACGTCCAGGATGAGCCGTTCATAGGCTTCGGGGGAGGATTCGGTGAACGCGTTGCCGTACCCGAAGTCCATGGTCACGTCGCGGATCTCCATCTGGGTGCCGGGCACCTTGGAGGAGAAGCGCATGGTGGCGCCCTCGTCGGGCTGCACCCGGATAACGATCGCGTTCTGCCCGAACTCGTCATCCTTGTGGTCGGTGAACAGCAGGTTGGGGGCGCGCTTGAACACCACCGCGATCTCGGTGACGCGCCGGCCCAGGCGCTTGCCGGCGCGCAGGTAGAACGGGACCCCGTGCCAGCGCCGGGTGTTGATGTTCAGCCGGATCGCCGCGTAGGTTTCCGTCTTGGACTTGGGGTTGAAGCCTTCCTCGTCCAGGAATCCGACGACCTTCTCCCCGCCCTGCCAACCGGAGGTGTACTGTCCGCGGGCGCTGGCCGCGTCCAGGTCCTCGGGCAGGGTGACGGCGGTGAGCACCTTCTCCTTTTCGGCGCGCAGGTGGTCGGCGTTGAAGGAGATCGGCTCCTCCATGGCCGTCAGCGCCAGCAGCTGCAGCAGGTGGTTCTGGATGACGTCGCGGGCCGCGCCGACCCCGTCGTAGTAGCTGGCGCGTCCGCCGATGCCGATGTCCTCGGCCATGGTGATCTGCACGTGGTCCACGTACTTGTTGTTCCACAGCGGTTCGAACAGCTGGTTGCCGAAGCGGAAGGCCAGCAGGTTCTGCACGGTCTCCTTGCCCAGGTAGTGGTCGATGCGGAACACGGCGTCGGGCGGGAAGACCGATTCGACGATGCTGTTCAGTTCCCGGGCGCTGGCCAGGTCGTGGCCGAACGGCTTTTCGATGACCACCCGTTCCCAGCCCGGGTTGTTGTCGTTGGCCAGGTGGTGCTCGGAGAGCTTCTGGCAGACGACCTCGAACCAGCTGGGCGGGATGGAGAGGTAGAAGGCGTGGTTGCGCCCGGTGTTGCGGGTTTCGGCCAGCTCATCCAGGGTGGCGGCCAGCTGCTCATAGGCGGCGTCGTCGTCGAAGGCGCCGGAGATGAAGCGCATCCCGGAGGCCAGCTGCTCGAACACGGTCTCGTTGAACGGGGTGCGGGCGCTGGCCAGGATCCATTCACGGGCCTGGGCGGCGAAGTCCTGGGCGGACCAGTCACGCCGCCCGAACCCGACGATCGCGAAGTTCGGCGGCAGCAGGCCGCGGCTGGCCAGGTCGTAGACCGCGGGCATGAGTTTCTTGCGGGCCAGGTCGCCGGTGATCCCGAAGAACACCAGCGCTCCGGGACCGGCGATGCGGTTCAGCCGCCGGTCCCGGGGATCGCGTAGTGGGTTGCTCATCTGTTCCTTAGCTCACTCGTCCTTAAGCTCACCGATCAGCGGCTGGCTGATGGTCAAAAATCCTTTGGTGCCCGCCTACCCGGACCCGGAAGCCGGGCGGGGCACCGGCGCGGCTACTGCGCGCCGTCCTCGAGGCCGAGCGCGGTCAGCAGCTGGGCGGTGCCCGCGGCGCGGTCGGTGAAGTGCAGGCGCAGCACCGGGCGGGCGTGCTCCTCATCGCACAGGACGTTCGCGTCCCCGGAGGCCTGCGCGGCGATCAGCCCGGCGAAGCCGAAGCTGCGCCCGGGGATCTGCACGTCCCGCTGCGACTGGGTGGTCAGCTGCAGGTAGACCCCGGTGCGCGGCCCGCCCTTGTGGTACTGCCCGGTGGAGTGCAGGAAGCGCGGACCCCAGCCGAAGGTCACCGGGCGTCCGGTGCGTTCGGCCAGCACGTCGCGCAGCGACTGCAGCTTCGCATCCCCGTGCCGGTCCAGGTAGGCCTGGATGGCCAGGTAGCCGTTCTCCGGCAGCTGGGCGGTGAGCTGCTCCAGCGCATCGGCCAGGCTGTCGGCGGTGGAACCGTAGACCTCGATGGCACCGAACACCGCGTCCGGTTCCCCGGCGGACGGGGCGTCCAGCAGGGTGCGGGCGGCGGCCTTGGCGGCCTCCACGTCGGGCTGGTCAAACGGGTTCAGCTGAAGCAGGTAGCCGGCCACCGCGGTGGCGTACTCGAAGATCAGGAACGCGGCGCCCAGCGGGGCGGAGAAGTGGATGGCGGTGGTGTCCTCGGCCACCTCGTCGGGCAGCTGCCCGTACAGGTAGAGCGGCATCACATCGCCGGCCGGGTCACGCAGCTCCGGGGCGTTGAGGTGGGCGACCACCGGCAGGATCCCCTTGCCCAGCTTGCCGGTGGATTCGGCGATGAGCTGCTCGGCCCAGTCCCCGAACCCGCCCAGCGCCTGGGCGTCGGAGGCGAAGACCAGCTTGTCCCGCCCGGTGGTGGCCAGCGCGGCCCCCAGGTGCAGGGCCAGGTTGTCCTCGTCGTCCTCGGCCAGCAGGTCCGAGACCAGCCCGGCCTCCTCCAGCAGCGCGTCGATGTCCGCCCCGGCCAGCCCCGAGGGCACCAGGCCGAACGCGGTCAGCGCCGAGTAGCGTCCGCCCACGTTCGGGTCGGCGGTGAACACCGCCCGCACCCCGCTAGGGTCGTCCATCGGCGAGCCCGGGTCGGTGACCAGCACCAGCCGGGTGGCCGGGTCGATGCCGGCGGCCTGGAAGGCGGCGGTGAAGGCGCGGCGCTGCGAATCGGTTTCCACGGTGGAGCCGGACTTGGAGGCGATGACCACCACCGTGTGCTCCAGGTCCTCGTTGAGGATCGCGGAGACCATCTGCGGGTCGGTGGTGTCGCACACCACCAGGTCCACGCCGTCGTTCGCGGTGATCACCTCCGGGGCCAGCGAGGAGCCGCCCATCCCGCACAGCACGATGCGGGTCAGGCCCTCGGCCACCAGCTCATCGCGCAGGTTCAGGATTGCCGGCACCAGTTCCTCGGCGGTGTCGAAGGGGTTGGTCCAGCCCAGCCGGATGGCGGCCTCGGACTCGGCCTCGGGCCCCCACAGGGTGGGGTCCTGGGCCGCGATGCGGCTGCCGACCTTATCCTCCAGCAGCCGCGGCAGGTTTTTCTCGACCGAGGCCAGGGCGGCCCCGGAGGTCACCAGACCCAGTTCCATTTACTTGGCCTCCTTGAGCGCGACGGCCATGTCCTGCAGCAGTTCGTTCCAGGAGTCCTCGAACTTCTTCACGCCCTCGGTCTCCAGCTGCTCCACGACCTGGTTGTAGTCGATGCCCAGGGCCGCCAGCTTGTCCAGCACGCGGTTGGCGGCATCGTAGCTGCCGGCGATCGCGTTGGGGCGCACCTGGGCCTCGGCGGCGGTGGCGTCCAGCGTCTTTTCCGGCATGGTGTTCACGGTCTGCGGGGCAACCAGCTCGGTGACGTACAAGGTGGCCGGGTAGGCCGGGTCCTTCACGCCGGTGGAGGCCCACAGCGGACGCTGCACGTTGGCGCCGGCGGCGGCCAGCACCTCGAAGCGGGCGGTGGAGAACTGCTCCTCGAAGATCTGGTAGGCCAGGCGGGCGTTGGCCACCCCGGCCTGCCCGCGCACGGCGGCGGCCTCATCGGTGCCCAGCGCATCCAGGCGCTTGTCGATCTCGGTGTCCACGCGGGAGACGAAGAAGGAGGCGACCGAATGGATCTTGGACAGGTCCAGGCCCTTGGCGTGGGCCTTCTCCAGGCCGATCAGGTACGCGTTGATGACCTCGCGGTAGCGCTCCAGGGAGAAGATCAGGGTGACGTTCACGCTGATGCCCTCGGCGATGGTCTCGCTGATGGCCTCCAGCCCGGCCAGGGTGGCGGGGATCTTGATCAGCACGTTCTCCCGGCCCACGCGCTCATGCAGCGCCTTGGCCTGGGCGATGGTCTCCGCAGTGGTGTGCGCCAGGCGCGGGTCCACCTCGATGGACACGCGTCCGTCCACCCCGCCGGTGGCGTCGTAGACCGGGCGGAACAGGTCGCAGGCGCGGGCCACGTCATCGCTGGTGATTTCCAGGATGGCCGCATCCACCGACTTCTCGCGGTGTTCGGCGATCGCGGTGCCGTAGACCTCGGCGTTGGACAGGGCGGCGGCGAAGATCGAGGGGTTGGTGGTCACGCCGGTGACGTTCTTCTCCTCAATCAGCTTGGCCAGCGAACCGCTGGTGAGCCGTTCACGGGAGAGGTCATCGAGCCAGATGGAGACACCGGCGTCGGATAGTGCCTGGGTGTTTGGATTACTCATGGGTAAATGGTTTCCTTACTTCGCAACTTTTTCCGCGGCGGCCACCACGGCCTCGGTGGTGATCCCGAATTCGCGGTAGAGCGTCTTGTAGTCGGCGCTGGCGCCGAAGTGGTCCAGCGAGATGATCTCGCCCTGCGCGCCAACGAATTCGCGCCAGCCCATGGCCACCCCGGCCTCCACGGAGACGCGGGCGGTGACGGCGGCAGGCAGCACCTCTTCGCGGTAGGCGGCGTCCTGCTTGGCGAACCATTCCTTGCTCGGCAGGGAGACCACGCGGGCGGCAATGTCCTTCTGGGCCAGTTCCTCACGGGCCTGCACCGCCAGCTCCACCTCGGAGCCGGTGGCGATCAGGATGACGTCCGGGGTGACCTCGGCGCCCCCGCGCATGGCCTCGGCCAGGATGTAGCCGCCCTTCAGGGTGCCTTCGGCGCCGCGGAAGCCCGGGGCGGTGCGGTCGAAGACGGCGAGGTTCTGGCGGGAGAGCACGATGCCGGCCGGGTTGGTCTTCAGCTGCAGCATGCCCTGCCAGGCGTAGGAGACCTCGTTCGCGTCGCCGGGGCGCACCACGTCCAGGTTCGGGATGGCGCGCAGGCTGGCCAGGTGCTCCACCGGCTGGTGGGTCGGGCCGTCCTCGCCCAGGCCGATCGAGTCGTGGGTCCACACGAAGATCGAGGGCACGCCCATCAGCGCTGCCAGGCGGATGGCCGGGCGCTGGTAGTCCGAGAAGATCAGGAACGTACCGTTGAAGGCGCGGGTCGGGGAGCCGAGCACGATGCCGTTGGTGATCGCCGCGGCTGCATGCTCACGGATGCCAAAGTGCAGCACGCGCCCGTACGGGTTGGCCGCCCAGGCGTCGGTGGAGCGCTCGGCCGGGGCGAAGGACGCGGCGTCGTTGATGGTGGTGTTGTTCGAACCGGCCAGGTCGGCAGAGCCGCCCCAGAGTTCGGGCAGCACCTCGGCGATGGAGTTGATGACCTTGCCGGAGGCCGCGCGGGTGGCCAGGGAGGTGCCGACCTCGAACACCGGCAGCTTCTGCTCCCAGCCCTCGGGCAGCTCGCCGGCGCGCAGGCGTTCGAGCAGGGCCGCGTCCTGCGGGTTGGACTTGGCCCAGGTGGAGAACTTCTCGTCCCACTCACGGTGCGCCTGGGCACCGCGGTCGGCGACCTTGCGGGCGTGGGCGAGCACGTCGTCGGCGATGTGGAAGTGGGCTTCGGTGTCAAAGCCCAGGGCCTTCTTCAGCCCGGCGACTTCCTCCCCGCCCAGCTTGGCGCCGTGGATGCCGCCGGTGTTGGCCTTGGTCGGCGAGGGCCAGCCGATGATGGTGCGCAGCGAGATGATCGACGGGCGGGTGGTTTCGGCCTTCGCCGCGCGGATCGCCGCGTCCAGCTCGTTCATGTCCTCGACGTAGTCACCGGTCTTGGTCCAGTCCACCCGCTGGGTGTGCCAGCCGTAGGCGGCGTAGCGGGCAAGCACGTCCTCGCTGAAGGCGATGTCGGTGTCGTCCTCAATGGAGATCTCGTTGTCGTCGTAGATCACCACCAGGTTGCCCAGCTGCTGGTGTCCGGCCAGCGAGGAGGCCTCGGAGGTGACGCCCTCCTGCATGTCGCCGTCGGAGGCGATGACGTAGATGGTGTGGTCAAAGGGGCTGGTGCCGGCCGGGGCCTGCGGGTCGAACATGCCGCGCATCCGACGCTGGGCGTAGGCGAAGCCCACCGAGGAGGCCAGGCCCTGGCCGAGCGGGCCGGTGGTGATTTCCACGCCCGCGGTGTGGCCGAACTCCGGGTGGCCCGGGGTCTTGGCGTCCCAGGTGCGCAGCGCGGCCAGGTCCTCCATCTCCAGGCCGTAGCCGGAGAGGAAGAGCTGCAGGTAAAGGGTCAGCGAAGTGTGACCGGGGGAGAGGATGAAGCGGTCGCGGCCGAACCAGTTCGGGTCGTTCGGGTCGTGGCGCAGGTGCTTCTGGAAGATCAGATAGGCGGCCGGGGCCAGGCTGATGGCGGTACCGGGATGGCCGTTGCCGACTTTCTCGACGGCATCAGCGGCCAGGACGCGAGCCGTGTCGATGGCCTTCTGGTCCAACTCGGTGAGTGAAAATTCTTCAACTAAGGATTCAGTCGCCACTGCGGCGTTTCCTTCCATTCAGGCTGGGGGAATGGTGTTTTCCCGCTGACACGCAATACGCCGTCGACCTCGAACCCGTGTCGTTCGAACTCGGGGATAAGGCGGCGACGGCGCAACTAGTGTCCACTCTATCGCGGATCACCCGGTTTGTGGTGGGTTGTTTCAAGATGACGGGGCCAAGTTAGCTGACGGCGTACGCCGGACGCATTTGTCGTGGTCCGCCGCGGATTCCGGGCTGCTTCCCCGTCGGGACCGACGGCGCGGACACCCCTGCCTCCTCCCCGGCCCTGCGGGTGCGGAGGCTGCCTTGCCTGTACCCGTCTTCGGAACGCGCCCACAAGTCTTTGGCGTTGTACGCTTGGCACATTACAAAGCCGGGTACTTGTTAGGTGCAGGATAGCGGTTCGTTGGGTCCTCTCAGCAGTCCGGCGCCTGGCATGCCGCTGCCGAGCCGCGCACGTGGTAGCCGGAGCCGGGCCGCCAGCCGGGGCGACGGTGCCGCCGTCCACAGTGCGGGACGGTGCGCCCACGCCTGCCCTGTTCTCGCTCGTTTGGCGATTTAGTGCGGGAGATGGCCGGAATCACGCCGGAGTAGGCCGGATATGACTCAACTCAACTACCCTAAGTCTTCTATTACGCGTAGAATAAGGACGTCTGTCTTGTACCCGTGAAGAACTGAGTGCGTTTAATTGAAGTCTCTTAGTGTCGCCGATGCGCCGAGCCCCCAGGCCTCGCGTCAGCTCGATGAGACCACCGGCGAATTCATCAAGCGCAAGGCCAGTGCCTACGTGGCATTGACCAAGCCGCGCGTCATTGAGTTGCTTCTGGTCACCACCCTGCCCACGATGATCTTCGCCTACGGCGGGTTCCCCTCGGTGTGGCTGATGGCTTCGACCCTGATTGGCGGCGCATTGGCCGCTGGCGCCTCGGGCGCCTTCAACTGCTATTTCGACCGGGACATGGACCGGCTGATGAAGCGTACCAAGGGCCGCCCGCTGGTGACCGGAGATGTGACTCCGCGCGAAGCGCTGATCTTCTCCTGGGTGCTGGCCATTACCTCCCTGGCGATCTTCTGGTTCGGCACCAACCCGCTGACCACGGCGCTGGGGCTGCTGGCCATCCTGTTCTACGTGGTGCTCTACACGCTGATCCTCAAGCGCCGCACGACCCAGAACATCGTGTGGGGCGGCATCGCCGGATGCATGCCGGTGCTGATCGCCTGGGCCGCGGTCACCAACACCTTGGAATGGCCGGCCTTCATCCTGTTCGTGGTGATCTTCCTGTGGACCCCGCCGCATTACTGGCCGCTGTCCATGAAGTACGCCGATGACTACAACGCGGCTTCGGTGCCGATGTTTGGCGCGATCGCCAACGCTCGGCGCGTCTCCGTGCAGGTCGTGCTCTACGCCTGGGCCACCTTCGTCTGCTCGATGCTGCTGGTGCCCATGGGCTACGCCGGCATCGTGTACACCGCCCTGGCCGGCGGGGCCGGTCTCTGGTTCGTTTACGAGTCGCACGTGCTCTACCGCGAAGCCCAGCGCGAGCACAAGCCCGCTGAGATGAACCGCAAGGCGATGAAGGTCTTCCACATCTCCATCACCTACCTGTCGATCGTGTTCCTGGCGCTGGCCATCGACCCGTTCGTCGGCAGCCCGCTGTTCGGCTAGAACCCCACACTTCAGCCCCCGGTGCATTCACCGGGGGCTTTTTGCGTTCTCGTCCAGCTCCTAAGTTCGGCCGATGGGTAACTCTTGCTGTACAAGTCTTGTGGTACAAGGTATCTTCGACTTATGGATCGGGCAGTGGAGAAAATGGCAACCAACCTGCGCAAGGGCGTGCTGGAGTACTGTGTGCTCGCCTTGCTCGATCAACGCGAAATGTACGGCCTGGAGATCGCAAACGAGCTCATGGAACGCGAGCTTTCGGCCAGCGAAGGAAGTTTGTACCCCCTTCTGGCGCGCATGAAGCAGGCTGGCAGCGTCGATGCGCGCTGGGAGGCCGGTGATGGCACCCGTTCGCGGAAGTACTATGCCATCACCGAGCACGGCCAACATCAACTGGCCAGCTTTCGTGAGGTGTGGCGGGGGATTCAGCAGCAGGTTGACGGGCTCTTGGGAGGGCATCATGGCTAGCATTTCCACCGATCGTGCGACCCAGCGGTATTTGCGCCGGCTCAAGGGCGCCTTGGCCGATGTGCCGCGACCTGAGAGGGAATCGATTCTGCAGGACGTGCGGGACCATATTGACGAGGCACTGGCCCAGGGGCGTGATCCGGAACGGATCCTGGCGGCATTGGGTGAGCCCAGGCTCGTCGCCGAGGCAAGCCGCAGCGAACTGGATTCGCGGATCCTGGGCGGCGTGCGCAACCCGGCAACGGTGCTGTGGGGTGTCACGGTCGCCCTGGGTGTTCTGGCTGCGGTGGTGGTGAGCTTTTTCCTGCGCAATCCCGAGGGGCAGAGCCCAGAGGCGACCAGTGTGCCGCAAGGGACGCTATCCTCCCTGGTCGACGCCTATGGCCCGGGCGCTGCCGTGTTGACCCTGCTCCCGGCGTTGGCCTGCGCTGCGGTGGTGCTGGTGCCGTACGGTGCGCGGCGGTGGCTGATGATGCTCATCGCGGCCTTGCTGAGCGTGCTGGTGTTCATCGCGCCCTTCGACGCGGGCCTGTTCCTGGTGCCCATGGCGGTCACCGCGTGGATGGGCGCCGTCATTGGGTATGCCAGCACGGTGACAGCGCCCCGGGCGGAGGCGCTGGTGATGCGCATTCTCGGGGCACTGCTGTTGGTGGTGCCGGTGGTGCTGGTCCTCGCCGGCTTGATGGTGGGAAACTTCGGTGCGGCCCAGATCCCATTGCTGCTCTGGGCCGTCTTTAGTGTGCTGCTTGCCGCGGGTTATGCCGCGAACTCCCGTGCAGCCCACTGGGTCACCCTGGCCTATGGTCTGCTGGTACTGGGGGTGGCGGTTGTTGATGCCGGAATCCTGGTCGCCGCCCTGTGGGTCGGCGGTGGGGTCATCCTGGCGATGGGGCTGTACGGACTGCTGCGCCTGCCCCCGCGCAGCGCGCTTCGGGTGCCGGAGGCCGGCAACGAGCTGTCCTAGCTTCCAGGGCCATCCACCGACCGAAAGCAGGGGTGCAGCAGCCTCGCCCCGGGTCTCGAGCGTCCCCGGCTGTGTGCGGCTCCGCGCCAGGGTTTCGGGCAGTGAAGTGCCACCGGAAGCGCGTGATGCTGGACAAAGAACAGCGACCCGGTGCCGGATCGCAATGGGTTCCGACACCGGGTCGCTGCGCACCACGGTGGGACGGCCTGGGGCCGTCTTGGGGCCGGCTAGAGCTGGGGGACGTTGTGCTGCGGCACCTCGTACTTGGGCAGGCGCACCGCACGGTCCCACACGTTGGTGGTGGCGATGCCCAGCAGCGCGCTGCCCAGCATGTGCAGGATGACCAGCACGATCGGCAGGCCGGTGAAGTGCTGGATGTACCCGATCGCGGCCTGCAGGAGCAGCACGCCGACCAGCCAGTACAGCCCGTGGGTGAATTCCGGGCCGGCCTTGCGCTTGGCCGCGAGCACCAGCAGGACAATGGTCGCGCCGATCAGCAGGTACACCGGGGCGGTGTGCATGCGGGTCACGGTCAGCGGGTCGAACAGATGGCGGGGGGCCGAGGCGTCCCCGGCGTGCGGACCGGTGCCGGTGACCACGGTGCCGAAGATGATGGCCAGCATGGAGGCGATCCAGGCCACCCAGGAGACCTGGGCGATGGTCTTGTCCTGCACCGGGGCGGGGGTGTGCTTGTATTCGCTGCCGGTGCGGTTGACCAGGACGGTGGCCAGCATGACCAGGGCCATGGACAGCAGGAAGTGCAGGGACACCACCCACGGGTTCAGCCCCGACCAGACGGTGATGCCGCCGATGACCCCCTGGAAGGGGATGCCGATGAGCAGGACCCAGCCGATCACAAACAGCGAACGGTGGGTGGAGCGCATCCTCCAGATGGCCACCAGGAAGGCCAGGGCGATGGCCATCAGCACGAAGGTCAGCAGGCGGTTGCCGAACTCAATGAAACCGTGGATGCCCATTTCCGGGACCGGGGTCATGGTGCCGGGCATGCAGTTCGGCCACTGGGAGCAACCCAGCCCGGACTTGGTCAGGCGCACGGCGCCGCCACTGATGATGATGCCCACCTGGGAGACCAGCGAGGCGATCGCCAAGCCGTGCACGGTCTTGGTGATCTTGGTGGGCAGCCTGTCCGCCCAGCTCGTGGACGGGGCAACGGACGAAGACATTAACTTCTCCCTCGGATTGGTGTGGCGGTTAGTTCCATTTGAACAGCTTGACGGCCGCGAATGAGCCCACGACGGTCCACACCACCAGCAGCAGGCCTGCCGGGAAGTGGAAGACGCCGTCGATGAGCGCCGCGCGCAGCGAATCGCCCAATGCCGCGGAGGGCAGAGCGTTGAGGATGGGGTGGATCCAGGCCGGGGCCATGGAGGTCGGGAAGAGCACCCCGCCGACGCCGGCCAGCAGGATCCAGGCCAGGTTGGTGATGGCCAGCGTCGCCTCGGGCCGCACGGTCCCGGCGATCAGTAGGCCCAGGGCGGTAAAGCAGCCGGCGCCCAGCAGCAGGAAGAGCAGGGAGGGCAGGATGCCGACCAGGCGTGGTTCCCAGCCCAGCAGCAGCGCGCAGGCCCCGATCAGCACCAGCTGGATGGCCAGGACGGTCAATACGGCCACGACCTTGCCGAAGATCAGCCCGGTGCGCCCCAGGGGGGTGGTGGAGAACATCCGCAGCACCCCGTAGCGCCGGTCGAACCCGGTGCCGATGCCCTGCCCGGTGAACGCGGTGGACACCACGCACAGGGCCAGCACCCCGGGCACGGCGGCGTCGATGTTGCGTGCGGCCACCCCGTCGATGAGGTTGGTGAAGGTCAGGGCGAACAGGGCGATCAGCGGCATCACGATGGCCAGCACCAGCTGTTCACCGTTGCTGAGCATCACGAGGGTCTCGTACTTGCCCTGCAGGGCGATGCGCCGCAACGGGGAGACCGCGTTGTTGGGCACGCTCTGGTGCCGGGGAAGCTCGGTCGGTGCGCTCATGCGTTATCGGGCTCCTTCTGGGCGATCTCCAGGAACACGTCCTCCAGGCTGCGGGCCTGCAGGCTCAGGTGGTGGGGCAGGATGCCGGCCTCGGCCCACCAGGTGGTCAGCCACAGCAGGTGGTCGGGGGAGCGGACCCCGTCCAGGCGGTATTCGCCCGGGGCCGTTTCGCTCAGGTGCAGTCCGGCGGGCACGGCATCCGGCAGCGCCAGGCCGGCTCCGGCCCCGAAGGAGACCGGGCGGGTCTGCTGTTCGGCGGCGGCCAGGGTGGTCAGTTCGCTGACCGTGCCCTGGGCGACGGTGCGCCCACGGTCGATGATGTACACGTAGTCACTGAGCTTCTGGGCGTCATCCATCAGGTGGGTGGTCAGGATGATGGCCTTGCCCGCATCGCGCAGGTCGCCGATCAGGTCGAACACCACCTGGCGCGACTGCGGGTCCAGCCCGGCGCTGGGCTCGTCGAGGAAGACGACTTCCGGGTCCCCGGCCAGTGCCGCGGCCAGCGCGACGCGCTGCTTCTGTCCGCCGGAGAGCCGGCGGATGGTGCGCGAGGCGAAAGATTCGATGTCCAGCCGTTTGATCAGCGCATCCAGGTCGATGGGGTTGCGGTAAAGCGAAGCGACGTGGCGCAGCAGCGGGATCGGGCGCATCGACGGGGGCAGCCCGCCATCCTGGAGCATCACCCCCACCCGGGAGCGCAGTTCGGGCTTGTCCCCGTAGGGGTCCTGCCCCAGCAGCTGGATGCTTCCGCTGTCCGGGCGCAGCAGGCCCTGGGCGCAGCTGAGGGTGGTGGACTTCCCGGCGCCGTTGGAGCCAAGCAGGGTGGTCACCTGTCCGGGGTGGGCCTTGAGTGAGACGGAGTGCAGGACCCGGAGCATCCGGTTATTCAGCGCCGGCACCGGTCCAAGGTCCTTGCACAGCTCACTGATGATGAGACTGGGGGAATCGGAAGACACCCATCGATTCTACGCTAGGTCGAAGTTGGGTCCGATGAGGCTTTGCTCACGGCGGTTTTCGGGCAAACACGCTAAGATAAATTTCGTGGTCATGTTGAAAATTGCCGGTGCCGAGCAGGTGCCGACAATGGCTAACCTTAGTAAGCACTTCCTTACTAGACCTTAGCGCTAAATATGGTCATGCTTGTGTTGTGTATTCATCTAAAGCAAACTCAGTTGGCGATCAGCCGGCAAAGGTAGTGGGCGCGATTGGGGATACCGAAGAACGGACGCGCGACCGCGTGTTGTATGCCGTCTTGGAAGACGGCCCGGTCAGCGCGGCAGAGTTGGGCAAGAAACTTGGTTTCACCCCGGCAGCCGTTCGACGCCACCTCGATGCCCTGTCCAAGGCCGGGCTGGTCGAGGTCAAGCTGGTCGCAAACCAGAAGTCTGGTGCCGGACGCCCCTCGCGCCGGTACGTGCTCTCCCACCGGGGGCAGGCGAAGTTGGGCAACGACTACCTGGACATCGCCACCCAGGCCCTGCGGGATCTGGGCGACGCGGCCGGGGAGGACGCCATCCGCGGGTTCGCCCGCCGCCGCTTCCAGGACATGGAGGCCCGGTACGCCAAGGCCCTTGAGGGGGTCGAAGGCCTGGAGCAGCGGGCCGAGGTGCTCGGTGAGCTGCTGAACGCCGACGGATTTGTCGGGTACACGCGCACCGTGGACACCAAGCTGCCCACGGCGTTGATGCACAGCGTGCAGTTGTGCCAGGGGCATTGCCCCATCCAAGACTTGGCACGTGAGTTCCCGGTGTTCTGTGACACCGAGACGGAAATGTTCGCCCGGCTGCTGGGGGTCGACGTACGTCGGCTCTCCACGCTGGCCAGCGGCGGTCACGTGTGCACGACCCACATCCCCGTGGGCCGTGAAAAGGCGCCGCGACGCGCCGAGAAGAGAACTCGAATTCAGTTCACGAAGCAGGAGAGGCCGCGATGACGGATCAGATTGCACATGAGTCTGCCGACCCGGGCGTGATTTCCGAGATCCTGGAGAAGAACCCTGAACTCCACGGGATCGGAAACTACGAATACGGTTGGGCTGACAGCGACGAGGCAGGTGCCAGCGCCCAGCGTGGCCTCAGCGAGGCCGTGGTGGAGAACATCTCGCACCTGAAGAGCGAGCCGGAATGGATGCTCGAACGCCGCTTGAAGTCGTTGAAGTACTTTGACCGCAAGCCGATGCCCACCTGGGGCGCGGACCTGTCGGGCATCGACTTCGACAACATCAAGTACTTCGTTCGCTCCACCGAGAAGCAGGCCACCAGCTGGGAGGACCTGCCCGAGGACATCAAGAACACTTACGACAAGCTGGGCATCCCGGAGGCTGAAAAGCAGCGCCTGGTGGCCGGTGTGGCCGCCCAGTACGAGTCCGAGGTCGTCTACCACCAGCTGCGTGAGGACCTGGAAGCGCAGGGCGTGGTGTTCCTGGACACCGACACCGCGTTGAAGGAACACCCGGAAATCTTCCAGGAGTACTTCGGCACCGTAATCCCGGCGGGCGACAACAAGTTCGCCGCGTTGAACACGGCCGTATGGTCCGGCGGCTCGTTCGTGTACGTCCCCAAGGGCGTTCACGTCGAAATCCCGCTGCAGGCCTACTTCCGCATCAACACCGAGAACATGGGCCAGTTCGAGCGCACGCTGATCATCGCCGATGAGGGCTCCTACGTGCACTACATCGAGGGCTGCACCGCACCGATCTACCAGTCGGACTCGCTGCACTCGGCCGTGGTGGAGATCATCGTGAAGAAGAACGCCCGCGTTCGCTACACCACCATCCAGAACTGGTCGAACAACGTCTACAACCTGGTCACCAAGCGCGCCATCTGTGAAGAGGGCGCCACCATGGAGTGGGTCGACGGCAACATCGGCTCCAAGGTCACCATGAAGTACCCGGCCGTGTACCTGGTCGGCGAACACGCCAAGGGCGAGACCCTGTCCATCGCCTTCGCCGGCGAGGGCCAGCACCAGGACACCGGTTCGAAGATGGTGCACATCGCCCCGAACACCTCCAGCGCGATCGTCGCCAAGTCGGTGGCCCGCAATGGCGGACGCTCGGCCTACCGCGGCCTGGTGCAGGTGCGCGAAGGCGCCAAGGGCACCAAGAACTCGGTGGTGTGTGACGCGCTGCTGGTCGACCAGATCTCACGTTCGGACACCTACCCCTACATTGACGTGCGTGAAGACGACGTCACCATGGGCCACGAGGCGACCGTCTCGCGCGTATCCGAGGACCAGCTGTTCTACCTGATGAGCCGCGGCATGGCCGAGGACGAGGCCATGGCAATGATCGTGCGCGGCTTCGTCGAGCCGATCGCCCGCGAGCTGCCGATGGAATACGCACTGGAACTGAACCGCCTCATTGAACTGCAGATGGAAGGATCGGTCGGCTAAGCATGTCGGAGACCACTACCCATATTCCGGACGAGAAGGCCCGCATCGGCGCCCCCTCAATCCCGGGTTTCACCGAAGAGGGCGAGAACCTCTCGCCGCTGAACGAGGCCGCCTCGCCGCTGGCCGGCGACTCGGTCAAGGGCCACAGCCACGGTGGCGGGGTCGGCATTCCCGACTCCTCCCGTGCCGGCCGTCTGACCAGCTACAACGTCGATGACTTCGCACCGCTGACCGGCCGCGAGGAAGACTGGCGCTTCACCCCGCTCAAGCGCCTGGGCGGGCTGCACAAGAAGGAACTGACCGGCGCCGCGCCGAAGGTTGAGCTCAGCGGCGACGAGAAGGTCACCATCACCACCGTGCCGGCCAGCGACAAGCTGCGCGGCGTGGTCTCCACCCCGGAGGACCGGGTGGCGGCCAACGGCTGGAAGTACGCCAACGAGGCGCACGTGCTGACGATCCCGGCCAACGCCGAGGGCATCAAGTCGCACCTGACCATCACCGGTGAGTCCATGGACCCCGCCGCCCAGCACATCATCGTGATCGCCCAGGAGAACTCCGAGGCGACCCTGGTGCTGGACCACGTCGGTTCCGCCGTGCTCTCGCAGAACATCGAGTTCGAGGTGCGCGCCGGGGCGAAGCTGACCGTCGTGTCGCTGCAGGCCTGGAACGATGACGCGATCCACGCCTCCAGCCAGCAGGCTGCCGTGGCCAAGGACGCCTACTTCAAGCACATCGCCATCTCCTTCGGTGGCGACCTGGTGCGCGTGAACCCCTCGGCCCGTTTCGCCGGGGAGCACGGTGAGGTGGAGCTGTACGGCCTGTACTTCGCAGACGCCGGCCAGCACCAGGAGCACCGCCTGTTCGTGGACCACAACCTGCCCAACTGCACCTCCAACGTGCTCTACAAGGGTGCGCTGCAGGGCGAAGGGGCACACACCGTGTGGATCGGCGACGTGCTGATCCGCAAGGAGGCCTCGGGGACCGACTCCTACGAAGCCAACCGCAACCTGGTGCTCACCGACGGCACCCGTGCCGACTCGGTGCCGAACCTGGAGATCGAGACCGGCCTGATCGAGGGTGCCGGGCACGCCTCAACCACCGGACGCTTCGATGACGAGCACCTGTTCTACCTGATGAGCCGTGGCATCGACGAGAAGTCCGCCCGCCGCCTGGTGGTTCGCGGCTTCCTGAACGAAATCGTGCAGCAGATCCGCGATGAGGAACTTGAAGCGCGCCTGACCGACATCATCGAAAAGGAATTGGCCGTCACCAACAACTAGTTGGCCGGGTAATTCGAAAGATTTTAGACACAGAAACGGAACGACGTATGTCTACTTTGGAAATCAAGGACCTGCACGTCTCGATCGACACCGAGCAGGGCGAGAAGGAAATCCTCAAGGGCGTCTCGCTGGTGATCAACACCAACGAAACCCACGCGATCATGGGTCCGAACGGTTCGGGCAAGTCCACCCTGGCCGCCACCATCGCCGGTCACCCGCGCTACAACGTCACCAGCGGCTCGATCATGCTGGACGGCGAGGACGTGCTGGAGATGAGCGTTGACGAGCGCGCCAAGGCCGGCCTGTTCCTGGCCATGCAGTACCCGGTCGAGGTCCCGGGCGTGTCCATGACCAACTTCCTGCGCACCGCCAAGACCGCCATCGACGGCGAAGCACCGAAGCTGCGCACCTGGACCAAGGACGTCAAGGAAGCCATGGGCAAGCTGAAGATCGACGCCGACTTCGCCCAGCGCAACGTCAACGAAGGCTTCTCCGGCGGTGAGAAGAAGCGCGTGGAAATCCTGCAGCTGGAACTGTTCAAGCCGAAGTTTGCCGTGCTGGATGAAACCGACTCGGGCCTGGACGTTGACGCGCTGAAGGTTGTCTCCGAGGGCGTGAACCGTGCCCAGGACGAGAACGAGATGGGTGTTCTGCTGATCACCCACTACACCCGCATCCTGCGCTACATCAAGCCGGACCACGTGCACGTGTTCGTTGACGGCAAGATCGCCGAACAGGGCGGCCCGGAACTGGCCGACCGTCTGGAAGAAGAGGGCTACGACCGTTTCCTGAAGGTCACGGCCTAGTTAGGTGGAAACCATGAGCGAATCAACTGAACAGCACGAGGGGTCGACCACGACCCCGCTGGAGGATGTCGAGGAAGCGCTCAAGGATGTTATTGACCCGGAACTGGGAGTCAATATCGTCGATTTGGGTCTGCTCTACGGGCTGAAGTACGCCGAGGACGGCGTGCTTCTGATCGACATGACCCTGACCACCGCGGCCTGCCCGCTCACCGACGTGATCGAGGAGCAGGTGGCAGCGACGCTGGAGAGCATAGTCGACGAGCACCGTCTGAACTGGGTCTGGATGCCGCCATGGGGTCCGGAACGGATCACCGACGACGGCCGTGACCAGATGCGTGCCCTCGGGTTCAACATCTAGTCACAGACCCCGGTCCAGCAGGCCGGCACACCGCCCACGGGCGGGCGTGCCGGCCTGCTGGCGTTAACCCCCACGCGGCGGGGTGCAGCAGCCGGCCGCAGCCGCGCCGCCACAAGCAGCGGCTGCGTGGAAGTTACCCGGTGCAGCGTCATCTGCTGGGGGACCGCCACGCCGGATGATAACGTGATGGCCAAGTGGCGTAATCAATGCAGGTTCGCCTTATTCACACGAGTTTGCGGAGCAGTTGATGTCCGAATCCCCAGAACACGGCGTCCCCACCCGGTTGGCCCGGCCCATGGCCGAGATCCGCGAGGCGCTGAAGGACGTGATCGACCCCGAGCTCGGGGTCAACATCATCGATCTGGGCCTGGTGTACGGGCTGCGCTTCAGCGAACGCGGGGTACTGGAAATCGACATGACGCTGACCACCGCCGAATGCCCGCTGACCGATGTGATCGAGGAACAGGTCGCTTCGGTCCTAAGGAACCTGGTCGGCACCTACCACCTGAACTGGGTCTGGCTGCCGCCCTGGAGCGCGCAGCGGATCACCGATGAGGGACGAGAGCAATTGCGGGCACTGGGCTTCAACATCTAGCTCCCGGCCCACGCGTAGGAGCAGTCCTAGGCCACAGCAGGGCCTTGCAAGGCCAGGGCCTCGAAGGCGACCGCGCTGCCCGTACCCCCGGCGGCAGCCATCAACGCCACGGCATTCGCCCCGTGCAGCCCACGCCGCCGGGCCTGCCAGAAGAGCCGCGACACCAGGATCCCGCCGCTGGCCCCATACGGGTGTCCCAGTGCCAGGGCGCCGCCCTCCAAGTTGACGCAGGCCTCGGCCACATCCAGTTCGTCCAGGCACGCCAGGGCCTGGACGGCGAAGGCCTCATTGAACTCCAGCAGCCGGGGCGGGGTCTGCAGCAGCTGCGGCAACAGCCGCTGCAGATTGCGGTAGGCCGGCACCGCCGCTAGTCCCAGAACCTGCGGATCACAGGCGCCGGCGGCAGCGCCCAGATACCGCAACGCAAAACCCACTCGTAGACGCCCCAGGGTTTCGGCATCGACCAGCATCACCGCCGCCGCGCCATCATTGATCGGACAACTGTTCCCGGCCGTCACGCTGCCCCCAGCGACGAAGGCCGGACGCAACGCGGAAAGCTTCTCCATGCTCAGGTTGCTTCTGGTGCAGCCATCGCGGGTGACCACTCCCTGCGGCGTGCCAACCGGAACCAGCTCGCCGGTGAAGTGCCCGGCCTGTTCGGCCGCCAGCGCCCGATGGTGGCTGCGCAGCGCGAAACGGTCTTGTCGTTCGCGGGAAATCCCATAGCGCCTGGCAATGTTTTCTGCCGCAACCCCCATGCCCGGGTCGGGATCCGGGGCCGGGGTGAACCGTGCACGGGAATAGCGGCGGACCGGTTCCATCGGATCATGGGGGTTGCTCAGCCTCCAGGGCGCGGTGCTCACGCTTTCGGTACCGCCGGCAATGACTACCCGGGCTTCGCCGCAGGCGATCATCCTGGCCCCGGCCGCGATTGCCTCCAGCCCGCTGGCGCATTGGGCGTCAAAACTGGTGGCCGGCACGTCGGGGCCGAGGCTGCTGGCCAGGGTGGCCACCCGGGCAATGTTGCCCCCGGGCCCGGCCGCGCTGCCCAGCAGCACCTGATCCACCTCTCCGGGCGGCGCCCCGGTCTCCTGTAGCAGTGCATCGATCACGGTGGCGGCCAAGCGTTCGGCGCCGACCTGCGAGTACTGCCTGGCGCTGCGCAGGATCGGGGTACGCCGTGCAGCAACCACATAGACCTGGTTCATGAACTCTTCCCTTCCTGAACGAGGTGCGGACTCAGCGGGCTTCGCGCGCGTGCGCCGCAAACCTAAGCCCGTACCGTGTTGTTGGCCGGCGCCCGCAGCAGCACCGCGCCCTCGGGCGACCAGACGTCGGGAAGCCGCCCGACCGCGATCTTGCCGCTGCTGGTCAGCGGCCAGACGTCGACGCACCGCAGCTCGTGCGGGATTTTGTAGGTCGGCAGGACCGCCGCCAGCCGGGCGCGGATTTCCTGCGCATCCATGGTGGGGCAGAGCTCGTCTCGGTGGATGACCGCGATCAGCCGGGGAGCCGCTTCAGGCTCCTCATGCAGCAGAACCTCGACATGGGCCAGCCCCAGTGTGGCGGCCATGGCCTGGCTGATTTCGCTGGGGTGGATATTGTTGCCACCCAGGTTCAGCATTCCTCCGGCCCGCCCGAGGACAAACAGCGTCCCGTCCGTAAACCGGCCCATGTCCCGGACGCTGAGCCGGTTGCCGTCCCAGCGGAAGCGTTCCTGACCGCTGGGATGGTATCCGCTGGCCAGCAGGGGGCTGTGCACGTAGATTTCCCCGATGCCGGTCTCTTGATCCGGTGCGGCGATGTGCAACTGGACGCCGGGAAATGGAGTGCCGGCGAATCCGGTGGAGGAAGTACGCTGCGCCGTGGTGGTGCTGCGGTAGGCGATCAGGCTGTGTTCGCTTGTGCCGTAATATTCCACGACGACCTCGAGGCCGGGCAGCTGCTGCAGCCGGCGGCGCAGGGGCGCGGGCAGGTTTTCCCCGCCGCTGATCGCGTAGCGCAGGCCCTCCAGCAGCCGTGGATCAAACTGCTCCAGTAGCCGGCGCAGGATGGAGGGAACTGCCACCACGCGGGTGCACCGGTGGGATTCAAGCAGTTCTCGTACCTGCCGTGGCATCCAGCGTCCGGTCAGCAGCGCCGTGCCTCCGGTGGTGAGGCTTTCCACGACCGCGTAGAGGCTGAGTCCATGGGCCAGCGGCCCGGGAATGAGGCTGATTTCTCCGGCGGTGGCGTGAAGAATCTTGCTGCCCAACCGGACGCTGGCCTGCCAGGAGTGGCGGGTGCGGCAAATCGCCTTGGGCAAGCTGGTGGTACCCGAGGTGAAGACGACCAGCAATTCCCGGTCCGCATCGATGTGCGGTGGGGCCAGCAGGGACGCTGGCTCATCTTCGGACAAGTCAATGGGCAACCGCATCAGGCCGGGGACGGCTGCCTGCTGCAGCGCCTGGGCGCCTGCCGCATCACACAGCACATGGCGCAGATCCAGCTGGCGGATCACGGCCCCCAGGCGGGATTCCGGCCAGGCCGGATCCAGCACCACGGCGCTGATCCCCGCCAGCACCAATGAGTAGAACCCGGTGATGGCGTGCAGCGGTTCGAAGGCCAACAGGCCCACCCGGGGCGGGAGCTGGTCCTCGGAAATCTTGCTGCCGGCGGCGGCCGCCACCCGGTCAGCGCCCCGGCTGGCCGCGGCGTAGAGCCGGGCGTAGCTCAGCGTCCGTTCGGTGCCGATCAGTGCCGGCTGTTGCGGAGCCGTTAGGGCACGCTGATAAAGGGTGGCGGCCAGATCCATGGGTGCTACTTCATCAGTCCGGAGTAGCTGCGGTGCACGGTCACGGCCACCACGGTGGTCAGGACGGCCTTGAAGAGGTCACCGGGCAGGAAGCCAAGCGAGCCCAGGGCCGAGGTGCCCATCGGGATGCCGGTGACCATGGTGGTCCAGGGGATGCCGCAGACGTAGATCACCAGGATGCCGCCAATGACGGTGGACACCAGGCCAGCGGCCAGCTGTGCGCCCTTGCTGTGGCACCGCAGCACCCAGTACTTGAACAACAGGCCAATCAGCAGCGAACCGAGAACCCAGCCCAGCAGGTAGCCGCCGGTCGGACCGGCGAAGACGCCCAGCCCTCCACGGCCGCCGGCCAACAGCGGAAGCCCCGCGGCCACCAATGCCACCAGGGTGAGATTGGCCAGCATGCCGCGCCAGGGGCCCAGCAGGGCTCCGGCAAGCATGACACCCAGGGTCTGCAGTGTGATCGGAACGGGGATCACACCCAAGGTGATCGGCGGTACCAGGCCCATCGCGGCGATCAGGGCCGCGAACACGGCCACCAGAACGGTGTCCCTGGTGGCGTTGGAACGGCCAGGGTTTTCCGGCAGGTTCGACGGTCGCGCCGAGCTGCCGTTGGCGGAGTCTCTGACTGAAGGAGTGTGGTTCATTGTTGCTTCCTGGATCAAGGGTGGATGGGAAGAGGCTGAATTTCTGGTTGCCGAGCAAGGCCCGGCCGGTGTGGTTCGGGCCGGCTATGCGTGGCGTTGTGGGCGAGTTCGGGCCTGCTGGCCCGCCTCGACGCTGTCATAGCCGCGGGCGTCGAGGGCTTCGGCGGTCTCATCGGCAACCCGCAGGGCCCGGATGACCAGTGGGACCGAGACGGCCAACGGGTTGTTGCCCAGTCCGCGGGCGTGCTGGGCCTCGCGTACTTCGAGGTAAATGCGCTTGAGTTCGGGGATGAAGCGGATGGCCAGGGCCAACCCGAGGGCGATCTGCGCCGGATTCGCGCCGACGTGGCGCAGCGGCGCCACAATGCGCTGGAACAGTTCGAGCATTTGGTCGAACGTCGTGGTGAGACTGACCGTATAGGCGCAGACGCATAATGTGAGCAGGCGCAGAGCCGCCACCGCGGCCTGGTTCCAGTCGGTCTGCAGCCCCATCACCACAAAGACCAGCCCCACGATGACCACCAGGGTGATTAGCGGCAGTCTCAGGCTGCGCAACGGCACCCGGGCGGAGAGCATCAGGAATACCGCCACGACCAGGGCGGCCGCCAAGATGCGCCAGCTGGGGATCAGGTAGAGGCCGATACTCACCAGAAGCAGCACCAGGAATTTCGCGCCGGCCGGCACCTGGCCAAGCCATGAGTCATTGTGGGCCGTTATCATTGGGCGCTCCAGTCGCGGTAGTACTGCACCGCTGCGGACGGGGGGCCATCGAAGCCGATGCCGCCGTCGGTGACCACGAGCACCCGGTCGAAGTCCTCGAGCAGCTCCAGGTCGTGGGTGACCACCAGGCAGCGTTGCGGCAGCCGCGCGATCTCCCGCTGGAATCGCAGACGGTTGCGCAGATCCAGCATCGTGGTGGGTTCATCAAAGACGATGACCTTCGGGTCCATGGCCAGGACGGCGGCCAGCGCCACCATCTGTTGTTCACCCCCGGAGAGCGTGTGGCTTTCGCGGTGCGCCAGGTGGCTGATCCCCAGTTCATGCAAGGTGGCGCTGACTCGTTCGCGGCGTTGGCTGGCCGGCAGGCGCAGGTTCTTCAGGCCAAAGGCGATGTCGTCCTCGACCAGGGGCATGATGATCTGGTTGGCCGGGTTCTGGAACACGAACCCGACATCGCGTCGCACCTTCTTCGCGTCCCGGGTGGTGCTCAGTTCGCCCACTCGCACGGTACCGGTGCTGGGCAGAACCAGGCCGTTGAGCAGGCGCACCAGTGTGGACTTGCCCGCACCGTTCGGACCAATTACCCCAATGCGAGATTCGTTGAGGGTCAGGTTGATGTCATCCAACACCAGTGTGCCTGCCCGCTGCACGGACACGTGGTCGATGCTCAGCTGCGGGATCTGGGGGAGTGCGGAAAGCTGGTCCTGCCCCGGCGTACCCTGAAAGTGGAGTTCGCGTGGAATCGGGGTGGTGCGGGGCTGTGTCATGCGATTCTTCCTGAGGTCCTGCGGCGGCTGTGCCCGGTTCCGTGGAACCGTCAAGCAAGAGCATACTTGATCACTGTTCAATTGTCTTGATCAGTGTTCAAGAATCGTCACGTTATGGCTGCAAGTCGACCGAAAGCCCCGGCGCCTACTGGAGGCGGATGCTGCAACAAATCTGCGGTCGGGCCTACTTCAGCAGGATCTGCTCGAAGATCAGTCCAATGGACAGGCAGATCATGATCAGCCCACTAAGGACGGTCACGACACGGGCGGCCAGCGGCCGACTGCGCAACAGGATGCGCGCTCCGAGTGCCACCGCGAAGTACACGCCAATGGACACCGTGAAGTGCAGCAGTCCCAGTAGCGTGGTCTGCAACGCCAGTGGCCACGCGGCGGCCTCGGTGATGAACTGCGGGATCAGGGCAACGTACAGCAATAGGGCCTTGGGGTTCGTCGCGCTGGTCAGCAGGCCCTTGGCAAAATCGGCGCGCGGGGTGGCACGGCGCAACTTTGGTTTGCGAATCATGGTCAGGGTTCCGGATGTTGGCTGCGGTGCGGAAGCATCAGCCATTTCGAGGCGGTCTTCTGCTTCGATTTCCTCCAGTGGTCCGTCATGGAATGCGGCCGACTTCCAATTGCGCAGGGTGCTGATCCCCAGCCAGAACAGGTAAAGCGCGCCGATGGCGGTCAGCCAGCTGAGTAGTTGCGGGGATCCTGCCACCAGCGCCGCGATCCCGGCTGCCACCAGTGCGGTGTGAAACAGGTACCCCACCAGCAGGCCGATCACGGCCGGAACGAAGGAGCGACGGGAGATCGCCGAGGAGATGATGTAGGCCCAATCGGCTCCCGGGGTGCACGCCAGGGTGAGCGAGACAAGCGCAAAGCCTGCCAGGAGCGAGGGGTCCATGAGTTTCTCCGTTCGGTCGTTCTGCCTCAACGCTAGGCAAAAAACGCCGAAATGTGCTTGCGAAGTTTCTCCCTTTACCCGCTCCTAGCGCAAGATAATAGGTGAAGCAGGTTGAAATTGACAATTTATTTGCGCATAGGAAGGAAAAGCGGCATGGATCAGCTGGATCGGGCCATCCTCGCAGAGCTTCAGAGGGACGGCAGGCTCAGCGCCACCGCGCTGGCTGAAAAAGTTGGCCTCACCGTGGCGCCGTGTCATCGACGCATCAGGGAGCTGGAGCGAAGCGGAGTTATCAGCGGCTACCAGGCGGTGGTCGACGCGAAGTTGGTGGGGCTGGGGTTTGAGGCGCTGGTCTTCGTGACGCTGAAGAACCGTTCGGAGATGAAGCAGTTTGAAGCCGCCGTGGAGGAAGTGGATTTCATCGTCGAAGCGCAGCGGCTCTTTGGGGAACCGGATTTCCTCTTACGGGTTTATGCCGCTGACCTTCCCAGCTATCAGCAACTCTATGACGACGTGCTGGTCGAACTTCCCGGAGTGGAGAAGCTGACCAGCACCATTGTCATGCGCAACATCAAGGACCGGGCTCTGCTGCCGGTATAACCTTTTTCGCTTCTCGCCGCGCAGGTTTGCCGACGATTGGGGTGAGCAGCAGGGAGCCGAGCATCACCAGGGCCGGGAGCCATAGGGCCGGCAGGATGCCGATGTGGTCACCGAGCAGCCCGATTAGTGGTGGACCGCTGAGCATCGCCCCGTAGCCGAAGCCGCTGACGATGCTGACCGCCCGGGGCCCCAGGTGCTTGGAATGCGAGGCGGCGATGGACATTCCCACCGGGAATCCCAGTGAACTGCCCAGTCCCCAGAAGAGCGCGCCCATCCCGATGCTCCAGGCGCTGTCTCCGGCGATGAACAACGCCACGCCGAACAGCCCGATGCCGCCCATGAGCAGCAGAGCCCGCACCGAACCCAGGCGGTCCACGATCTGACCGCCGGTGAAGCGCCCCAGGGTCATCGCCGCGACAAAGAGGGTGAAGACCAGCGCGCCGAGGGAGTGGGAGAACCCGTGGCCGGTATTGGTGGCGACCGCCAGCCAGTCGTTGGCCGCTCCTTCAGTGAAGCTCAGGCCGGCTACCATCAGCCCCAACAGCAGCAGCGTGTATCGCGTGTATTTTCCGCTTGCCGCGTTGGAAGACCAGGATTCTTCGGTGACCGGCATGGGCGCGGGAGTCGGGGTCTCATCCGCGACCAGGGTTGTGGACCAGACCGCCAGTGCCGCGATAATCAGCGAGATGACGCTGAAATGCCAGAGGCTTGGCCACTGCAGACTAATAGTGGCGGTGGCGGCACCGGCGCCGAGCAGGGTTCCAAGACTGAAAAATCCGTGTAGTGAGGGCAGGATGCTGTGTCCCTGACGGCGTTCGACGCCTCCGCCGTAGACGTTCATGGCCACGTCCAAAGTTCCGAAGATGATTCCGCTGCCCAACAGCACGACGTAGGCAAGAACCGGTTCGACGAAGGTGGAAATGGACAGCCCCATGAGCAACAGGCCGATCGCCAGCGCCAGGGGAAGGTAGAACAAAAGGTTCCGGATCGAAAAACGGCGAATCAGCATCGGGGCGACCGATAGCCCTACGAGCGAGCCGGCCGTCAGGCACGCCAGGAATGCGCCGAGCCCACTGCTGGAGAAGTCAAAAACATCGCCGATGACCGATAGTCGGCCCACCCAGGAGGCATACCAAAGCCCGGCCAAAAAGAACACCAGGCTGATGCCCAGGCGTTCGCCGGTAAACCGGCTGGCTGGCTTGGCGGCGATGGCCATGAGAGAAACCTCCAAATATCTACAGTACTTTGATTTTATCCCCTCAATTGCTGATGTATCAACAGACGGCTCCCGGGAAGACCAACAATTGGGCAATGTTTGAGGTGCGGCAAACCCAACTCACAGCTCCACTTCGCAATTTCCTCACGCTGGTGTTATATGAATCACTTTTCGAAGTGGTTGGTCGCGAGAAAGAGCCGCGGCTCTTGCCGCACTCTGGCATGCGCGGCAGGCGCGCGTCCTCTACCGACGCGAAGGCGGGAGTAATGGAATCCATTCGCTTCGCGGGACGAGCGCTCCGGCGCGCACGCACAGCGCAGGGATTGGCGCCGTGGTTTCAGTGGCGTTGCTCCTTGCTGCTTCCGAATCTGGTTGACTAGGTGCAAGATCGAACTCGTGCCCCTGTCTAAGTGAGATGAAATGAAGCAGCGTCAAGTACACTGGCTTGTTCCCGTGCTCTGGTATGTCGTTCTTAGCATGGGGCTGGCCTGGCTCGTTGCGCTTCCGCTCTGGCTGGGGCCGGGGCTGCAGCACCCGCAGTTCACCTGGATCGCGGTCGTCATGATGTGGACTCCGGCCGTGGCGGCAGTGATTGTCAGCGCCTTTCAGCGACGCCTGCGCGGCTTTGCGAGGAACGTGGGATTGTGGCCCGTCCGTCCCCTGGGCCGCTTTCTCTTCGGCGTGCTGCTGGCCATCGTGATCCCGCTGGCGCTAATCTTCCAGGCGTTGTTCGTCGGTGACCTGCTGGGTGTCTACCCGGCAGATTTCGAGCACCTGACGACGGTGCGAATTCTGGCCGGACGCACTGGCGCGAGCGAATTCCTCTGGACCCAACTGGGCTTTGCGGTGATGGGAGGATTCCTCAACGCGATACCGGCGCTGGGGGAGGAAATCGGGTGGCGCGGGTGGCTCTTTCCACGGCTGCTGCGCCTGGGGTCCGTTCCGGCGATTCTGATCTCCGGGGTGGTTTGGGGCGTCTGGCATGCACCCCTGTTGCTGCTGGGGTACAACTACCCGTACTCCTCGGGGCCGGTAGCGATCGCCTGCATGTCCGGAATGTGCATCGTCTTCGGTGCGCTGCTGGGCTGGCTGCGCCTGTACAGCAATTCGGTGTGGCCAGCAGCGCTGGCTCATGGAGTGTTCAACGCCAGCGTCGGTTTCGGCGTGCTTTTCCTGGCATTCGGTGGATTCCTTGACCCCACCAGCATGACCATCTCCGGGTGGACCGGCTGGATTCTTCCGGCCGTGGTCATCGTGCTCATGATCCTCTGTGGAGCTTTCCGCTCACACACCCGCACTACCGGGCGCGGCACCGACTCGATGCTGGACGCCGAACAGGCCGCGGCCTCCGCTGCCAAAGTGGCCGACTAGTACTGATTCACACCCTTCTCACGAGGAGAACTACCCAGTAGGGTCGAGGAAAGCCGCCGCGGCGCGGCCCATCGGGGAAAGGCGTCAATACCGTGCACCAGACAGAGCATGCGGACCTGCTGATCATTGGTGCTGGCCTTTCCGGGCTCGTGGCCGCCTGTGAAGCGGTCGAGGCGGGTTTGCGGGTCCTCGTCCTTGATCAGGAAAACGAGGCGAACCTGGGAGGCCAGGCGCACTGGTCGTTCGGCGGGTTGTTTCTGGTTGACTCGCCCGAACAGCGTCGGCTCGGAATCAGGGATTCGCTGGATCTTGCCTGGAGCGATTGGACGTCGAGCGCCCAATTTGACCGTCTTGACGATGAAGACCAATGGGCCGAGCGGTGGGCCAGGGCGTATGTGGAATTCGCTGCCGGTGAGAAGCGGGAATGGATACGCCGCCAAGGCATCGAGCTGACTCCCATTGTCGGGTGGGCAGAGCGAGGCGACGGGAGAGCCGAGGGGCATGGGAACTCCGTCCCGCGCTTTCACGTTTCCTGGGGGACCGGAACCGGCGTTTCGACACCATTTGCCGAGAAGGTTCTGCGCGCTCGTGACGAAGGGAAACTCGTGTTCCGTGGGCGGCACAAAGTTACCGATCTGGTATCCACACACGGAGCGGTTACCGGAGCGCGTGGGCAGGTCTTAAGGGAAGACCGTGCGGCGCGAGGTGTCAGCTCCTCACGTGAAGTCCTCGCTGAATTCGAATTCAGGGCCGAGGCAGTGCTCATCGCCACTGGAGGGATCGGGGCCAACCATGACCTGATCCGCAAGCATTGGTCTGAACGGCTGGGGCGGGCGCCGCGGCACATGCTCACCGGGGTGCCCAGCTACGTTGACGGCAGTGGCCTGCAGGTGGCGGAGGCCGCCGGAGCCCGAATCGTTAATCGTGATCGGATGTGGCACTACACCGAGGGCATCAAGAACTGGGATCCCGTGTGGCCCGGGCACGGCATTCGAATACTGCCCGGTCCCTCGTCCCTGTGGCTCGACGCGCTGGGACGCCGGATGGGAGCACCGTGCCTGCCCGGTCACGACACCATGGGTACCCTTCAGCACCTTCGCACGGATCCTGGAATCGACAGCTACGATCACTCCTGGTTTATCTTGAACCAGCGCATCATCGCCAAGGAGTTCGCGCTTTCCGGATCAGAGCAGAACCCGGATCTGACCAGCGGGGATCGGCGACGAGTGGTGATGGACAGGCTTTTCGCACGTGGTGCTCCGGCGCCCATCCAGGCCTTTCTGGAGCACGGCGAGGATTTCATTGTTGCCCGCACCCTGGAACAGCTAGTGGAAGGGATGAACCGGCTGGAACCGCAAACCCCCATCGACCATGCACTTGTGCGCCGGCAGGTGGAAGCCCGGGATCTGCAGACACGCAATCGCTTCGGCAAGGATCAGCAGATCCAGAGCATCCACAACGCACGCCGCTACCTCGGGGATCGGGCAACCCGCGCCGTGAAGGTGCACCGGATCTTGGACCCCAAGGCCGGTCCACTAATCGCCGTGCGGCTTCGAGTCATCACCCGCAAAACCCTGGGTGGGATCCAAACTGACCTTGACGGTCGCGTGTTGGCCAACGACGGAACGCCCGTACCCGGGCTCTATGCGGCCGGGGAAGTGGCCGGCTTCGGCGGGGGAGGCCTGCATGGGTATAACGCATTGGAAGGCACATTCTTGGGTGGCTGCTTGTTCTCCGGTTTGCAGGCCGGCCGATCGCTGTCCAACGCACTGTCCTAGTGGCTTGACCCCAATGATCTGAATGCGAAGCTTCAAACAACACCGCCGTCACCTGGAATCCAGGTGACGGCGGTTTCGGTGAGATGCGCCCCCAGCAGGATTCGAACCTGCGACCTAGAGATTAGAAGGCTCTTGCTCTATCCAGCTGAGCTATGGAGGCTTGACCGAAAATAGTTTAGCCCATTGGCTCCCGACAAGACGAAACAACCTCCGCCTCGACTATCCACAAAGCGCTCGACGCCACCAGCGCCGGATCGATGACTGAGACATGGTGGCACGACCGGGTAAGGGAATCCGGGAACGAAGCCAACAAAGGAGTGTTGATCCATGAGTGATCTAGTAACCATCCGTGCCGTGGTCGGTACCGAACCGCAGCTGAGCATCACACCCCAAGGAACCACCATTTTGAAATTCCGTGCGGCTACCCACGAACGGAAGCGTGATCCGGAAACCGGGGAATGGAGTGATGCGGGAACCAACTGGTTTTCGGTCTCATGCTTCCGCGCGCTGGGGGAGAACGCGATGGAAAGCCTGCAGCGTGGGGACCGGGTGATCATCTTCGGCAAACTGCAGATCCGGCAGTTCGAGCGCACTGACGGCACGCAGGGAACCAGCGCCGATGTCGAAGCCTATGCGGTCGGACACGACCTGAGGTTCGGTACCTCGAGCTTCAACCGCGTGCGCTTTGAAGGCGGTGAGAAGGAGCGCGTCAGCCACCGGGGCAGTCAACCGGACACGAGGGCGAACCCTGAGGGGCCCACGGTCACTCACTGGCCCGAAGAACACCCGGATGCCGCGTGATTTCGCTTCCCCGAGGCGGTGCGCAGAACCTTCCTGTGACCCTGCGCACCGCCCGCGCCAATTGGTGACGCGGTAATTCGGAAATGGGGCTGGGTAGCGACTAGCCTTAAGAGCATGGCGGAATTCATTTATACGATGACCAAGGCCCGCAAGGCCGTTGGTGACAAAGTCATTCTTGACGATGTCAGCATGTCGTTTTTCCCGGGCGCCAAGATCGGCGTTGTGGGTCCTAACGGTGCTGGTAAGTCGACAATTCTGAAGATTATGGCCGGGATCGATACCCCGTCCAACGGCGAAGCACGTCTTTCGCCAGGCTACTCGGTGGGCATCCTGCTGCAGGAACCACCACTGAACGAAGAGAAGACCGTCCTGGGCAACGTCCAGGAAGGCGTCGGTGAGATCTACGAGAAGATCCAGCGCTTCAACCAGATCTCCGAGGAGATGTCCCAGGAGGGCGCCGACTTTGACGCACTTCTTGAGGAAATGGGAAAGCTGCAGGAAGCGATTGATGCTGCCGATGCATGGGATATTGATTCCCAGCTGGAGCAGGCCATGGACGCGCTGCGCTGCCCTCCGGGCGACGAGCCGGTAACCCACCTTTCCGGGGGTGAACGCCGCCGCGTGGCCCTGTGCAAGCTGCTTCTGCAGAAGCCGGACCTGCTGCTGCTCGATGAGCCGACTAACCACTTGGATGCCGAATCGGTGCTGTGGCTTGAGCAGCACTTGGCCTCCTACCCGGGCGCCGTCTTGGCCGTTACCCACGACCGCTACTTCCTGGATCACGTTGCCGAATGGATCTGTGAAGTTGACCGTGGTCGTCTGCACCCCTACGAGGGCAACTACTCCACTTACCTGGAGAAGAAGCGTGAGCGTCTGGCCGTTCAGGGCAAGAAGGATGCGAAGCTGGCCAAGCGCCTGGCCGAGGAACTCGACTGGGTCCGCTCCAACGCCAAGGGCCGTCAGACCAAGTCGAAGGCACGTCTGGCTCGCTATGAGGAAATGGCCGCGGAAGCCGAGCGCACCCGCAAGCTTGACTTCGAAGAAATCCAGATCCCACCGGGCCCCCGTCTGGGCCAGCTGGTGATCGAGGCCCAGGACCTGAAGAAGGGCTTCGGCGACCGCGTGCTGATCGACGGGCTGTCCTTCAACCTGCCCCGAAACGGCATCGTTGGCGTGATCGGCCCCAACGGCGTTGGCAAGTCGACCCTGTTCAAGACCATTGTTGGTCTGGAGGAGCTGGACGGCGGAACGCTGAAGATTGGCGACAGCGTCAAGATCTCCTACGTGGACCAGAACCGTGAGAACATCGACCCCGAAAAGTCGCTGTGGGAAGTGGTTTCGGATGGCCTGGACTACATCCAGGTCGGTCAGGTCGAAATGCCCTCGCGTGCCTACGTCTCGGCATTCGGCTTCAAGGGCCCGGACCAGCAGAAGAAGGCCGGGGTGCTCTCCGGTGGTGAGCGTAACCGCCTGAACCTGGCGCTGACCCTCAAGCAGGGCGGAAACCTGTTGCTGCTTGACGAGCCGACCAACGACCTGGACGTTGAGACCCTGTCCTCCCTGGAAAACGCGTTGCTGGACTTCCCCGGTTGTGCCGTGGTCGTCTCCCACGACCGTTGGTTCCTGGACCGCGTGGCCACCCACATCCTGGCCTACGAGGGCACCGAAGAGGATCCCGCAAACTGGTACTGGTTCGAGGGCAACTTCGATTCCTACGAGAAGAACAAGGTCGACCGCCTGGGTCCGGATGCCGCGAAGCCGCACCGCGTCACCCACCGCCGCCTGACCCGCGACTGATCTTCTCCGATTGGTTGTACCGCCCGCCGCCCTGTCAAAGGGTGGCGGGCGGATCGCGTTAATCGCAGGCGCCGGGCTCCTGGGCGGCCAGCCGACGTGGCCCCACGCCCTCGGTGGCCAGCTCGTCTTGTGGATTCAGCAACTGGCAGGCCTGCATGGACAAACAGCCGCAGCCGATGCAGCCGGTCAGCCTTGTTTCCAGTTCTTCGATGGCGCGGCGGCGCTGTTCCAGGATTTTGATCCAGGCCTGGGAGGCGCGCTGCCAATCGGCTTCGCTCGGGCGGCGATCCAGGGGGACCGGCTCCAGGGCACTGGCAATGTCCTCCAGCGCGATCCCCAGGTTCCTTCCGACGGAGATCAGGGTAATGCGCCGAATCATATGCCGGGGATAACGCCGTTGGTTCCCGGCGGTGCGCAGGGAACCAACCAGGCCGAGCTGCTCATAGTAGTGAAGCGCCGAACGGGCGACGCCGGTGCGCTCGCTCACCTGCCCGATGGTCAGCAGCTCATCGGCGGCCGTGGCCTCCTGGCGTGACGAGTGTGACATTGGGCACCTCCGAACCTTTCGCGTTGACCTCAAGTCTACTTGAGGTTCTAGGATCGTTCATGACAGGCGGCCATCCCATTCCCGTGGTCTAGGATGGCCGACAAGATGAGGTTTCAAAGAATTGAGAGCAGCGATCCATGAGCAGCCTGGCTGACGATTTCCGTGCGGCGTTCCGTTCCCATCCAGCGGGAGTGGCCCTGGTAACCGCGAACCCGCATGGACGGCCCGTGGGGCTGACTATTTCCAGCCTGGCCTCGTTGTCGATCGACCCCGTTGCCGTGTCCTTTTCCCTCACCCGTTCCTCGGGCTCGGCCGGGGCACTTCTGCAGTCGCCGACCTTCATGATTCACCTGCTTGGCGAGCAGCACAGCAGCGTCGCCGACGCGTTCGCCCGCCCGGATGGGGAGCGTTTCAGTTCCGAACAGCAGTGGCAGTACCTGGAGAACGGTGAACCGTACTTCGACCAGGCGCCGGTCGCGATGCGCGCCCGCATGCACAGCTCCCTGCAGGTGGGCGGTTCGCGGCTGATCGCGGCCGAGATCCTGGACATCTTCCACGGACCGACGGATCAACACCTGCTGTACCAGGACCGCCGCTATCTGGGGCTGTCCACCGCGCTGCACCTGGAGCAGGGACAGCGCAAGTAGGCGCCAACGGCAAATGGGCCCGGTCAACACCGGGCCCATTAGTGTGACCCACGCGGGGACGCCGGCGCTCGTGCGCGCCGATCCTCCCGTGGGGGCGCGGGTTCAGTCCAGTTCGCCCTCGGGCAGTCGCACCATGCCCTCCTGGGCGACGGTGGCGACCAGCAGGCCCGAACGGTCATAGATGCTGCCGGTGCCCAACCCGCGGGCCGAGGAAGCGGACGGGGAGCGCTGCACGTACAGCAGCCAGTCATCGACCCGGAAGTCCCGGTGCCACCACATGGCGTGATCGAGGCTCGCCACGCTCATGTCCTCCCGGGTCCAGCCGATCCCGTGGCGGCGCAGCACAGGTTCGAGCAGTGTGTAGTCGCTGACGTAGGCCAGGGCGGCGCGGTGCAGTGCCGGGTCATCGGGCATCGGCCCGGTGGTCCGCAGCCATACCGCGCTCTCCGCGGTCCGTTCGCTGGTGGGGCCGAAGTAGATCGGCTCGGTGACGTGGCGGATGTCGAAGGGGCGCTCGAAGGCCCACTCGCGGGCGACCGGGTGATTGATCTTGCCCAGCAGGTCCGCCGTGGTCGGCAGGGTCTCGGGGTCCGGGACTCCCTGCGGCATCGGGTCGTGGTGTTCCAGGCCCTCGGCCGGTTCCTGGAAGGAGGCGATCATGGACAGGATTGGTTTGCCGTTCTGGTAGGCGTGCACACGGCGAGCCGAGAAGGAGCGCCCGTCACGCATCCGCTCGACCCCGAAGGTGATCGGCACATGGGTATCTCCCGGGCGCAGGAAGTATCCGTGCATGGAGTGGATCTGCCGGTCTTCCGGCACGGTGCGCGTGGCGGCGATCACCGATTGGCCCAAGACCTGTCCGCCGAACACCCTTGGACGGGACTGGTGCGGGGTATGGCCGACGAAGATGTCCTCGTCGGTGCGCGCCTCCATCCCGTTCAGATCCAACAGCTTCAGCAGGGTCTGGGTGTTCTGACTGTCATCAGCCACGATGTGTACTCCTCGGTGTGGTGCGCGTGCGAATCAGAGGCTATCTGTGGAAAAGAGTATCCTTACGAAATAGTAACTTCCAGTGTGTCGGCACAAGTCGGTTTATGAGTAGATATTGCCCGATTCCGCGCCAAATGCCTAAATCATCACATCGCCGGGCTCGGGTCCGCAGAAACGTGAGAGCATGAAAACATGTCAAGTGAAGCGTTGATTTTGGGTGACATTTCCGCCGTGAAGGACCTGGCCAGCTTTGTGAGCCGGGCCAAGAGCATCGAGGATGACGCGGCACAGTTCGTCGCCCGGGGCACCGCCCTGGCGGTCTATGTTCCGGTGCTGGCCAAGGGGTCGGTCGACGGCGGGGACTTTACGGTGCTGGGCATGCGGGTGCACCGCCTGGCCGCGCCGCGACAGCTTAATGCCTGCTACTCGCTGGCCTCCATCCAGGACCGCCTGGCCCGCATGGGTGAAACCTCCACGACATTCACCCTGCCCCCGGTGGAGGAGAACCCGGCGTGGGCCGGCATCCAGGTGCCGGTCGCGGGCTGGGAACCGGTGGGCCAGATCAGCGACGCGCACCTGGCCGAAGCGGCGCGCAGCGGGATCAACGCAGTAACCGAGGCGCTGCCGGAGAACCCCGGAGCCCCGGTCATCACCCAGGTGCGCCAGCGCATCTGGTCCTCGCCGTTGCCCGAGACGAACCTGCCCGGCGGCCTCCAGCTTCCCCTCGGGGCGGGGTTTGCGATGCATTCGCTGGGTTTCATCACCGAGGCGGGCACCAGTGCGGTCTACCGCAGCGGCAGCTGGCTGCGGGTCAGCGGTCCGCGCGGCCACGTGCTGGTGCGGCGCAGCAACTCCCTGCTCTAGGGGCTCAGGCTCCCAGCCGCAATGCCTGAGCAGGCCAAAGGCCTGCGGCGATCACTTCGCTGCAGGCCTTGGGTTTGGTGCCGTTGATGCCGGACCGTGGCGACTCAGTCGGGCTGGTTCACCAGCGAATGTGCGGCGCGCTCGAAGTAGTCGCGCAGCGTTTCGGCGTGCAGCATCGGCAGTTCCAACTGGTCGATGGCCTTGTTCATGTGCTCGAGCCACACGTCGCGGTAGTGCGAGTCGATGTGGAATGGCACGTGGCGCATCCGCAGCCGCGGGTGCCCGCGGTGCTCCGAATAGGTCTTGGGCCCGCCCCAGTACTGTTCCAGGAACAGCTGCAGGCGGATCTGCGCCGGGTACAGGTCCTGTTCGGGGTACATGCGCCGGAAGTCCGCGTCCTCTGCCACCGAGGCGTAGAACAGCCGGGTGAGCTCGGCGAAGACCGGGCGGCCCCCGACCTCCTCGTAGAAGGTTCCACCGTATTCGGCGGCGTCGACCGGCTCGGTGGCCAGGTCCAGGAACTCCTGGGACGACGGGCCGGTCACCACCGGGTTGTTGAACGGGTTGTTCACTACGCGGGGCGTCAACGGGTTGGCTTCGCTCATGTCTACTTTCCTGATGAGGGGATGACTGGTTCGTGGTGCACGGTGAAGTTCACCGAGCGGGCGATGAAGCAGACCTTGTTGGCCTGCGCGTGCAGGGCATCGGCCAGTTCGCGCTGTGATTCATCCTGCAGCCCCACCGCGGGGCGCAGGGTGACTTCCGTGAACTGCCCGCTGCCGTCGTAGTTCAGTTTCAGGGTGCCGCTGGCATGGTCCGCGTAGCTGGTGACCACCAGCGAATGCTTGACCGCCATGTGCAGGTAGGAGAGCATGTGGCACTGGCTCAGGGCCGCCAGCAGCAGCTGCTCCGGGTTCCAGCGCTGCGCGTCCCCGTGGAAGGTGGGATCCGCGGTGCCGGCGATATCGGGCAGCCCGGCGGCGCTGATGATGTGCTCGCGACCGTAGCTGCGGTACCCGGTGGTGCCTTCGCCGCGGTTACCAGTCCAGCGCATGGAAATCTGGTAGTTGTGTCGCGAGAGGTCCATGGCCCGATTCTCCCATGGTTCGCCCACAAACGGGTATGGCGTGGTCCACAGCCGGCGGCCGTGGACCACGCCATGGGCGTCACCCGGGGGATCAGGCCTGGTCGGCCTGCCGGGCCTGCAGGGCGCGGACGATGTCGGCGCGGCTTTCCAGCAGCAGGCGGCGCAGGGCCGGGTGCTGTTCGCCCAGCTCCTGCAGGAACTGGTCGGTGCGCTCGATGGTGGCCTGTGAGACCTCCTGCGACGGGTAGAGCCCCACCACGATCTGCTTGGCCATCTCATGGGACAGGCCGGTCCACTTCTTTAGGATCGAGGCGAAGTAGCGCTCGGTGTAGCCGGAAATCAGCTGCGGGTCATGAACCATGTTGAAGCCGGCAATCACCGCGCCGTGGTTGTCGTTGGACAGCGTTCCGGACAGAATCTGCTCGAACGCCTCCGCCTTCGCCTCGGCGGTGGGCCGGGCCGCCTGGGCGGTGTACCAGCTGGACTTGCCCTTGGCGGTTGAGTCGCTGCCCAGGGCGGCCTGCAGCTGCTGCGGGCTCTGGCGTCCACCGGCGGACAGGGCGCTGATCAGCGACCAGCGCAGGTCGGTGTCCACCTCCAGCCCCGGCAGGCTCGCTGAACCCTCCAGCAGCGCGGCCACGGCATCCAGCTGGGCTTCGGTGCGGGCGCGCTTGGCGTAGGCCAGGGTGAACTGCAGTTGCGCGTCGGAGCCCAGCTCGGCGTTGCCGGCCAGCTCCCACAGTCGGTCTGCGGCGTCGATGCCCGACTGTTCGCGTGCCTGTTCGTTCACGTAGAAGTCCAATGCGGTGTTCAGCTGGCGCAGCAGCACCATGATCACCGAGGAGTCCACCTCGTGGCCGATGTTGTTCAGCAGCAGCTGCACATAGGTGCTGGCCGGGGCCTCGGCATCGCGCACCGCATCCCAGGCGGCACTCCAGACCAGGGTGCGCGGCAGGGACTCCGTGAAGTCCTTCAGATGCTTCGTGGCGGTGGCCAGGGAACGCTCGTCGAGACGGATCTTCGCGTAGGTCAGGTCGTCGTCGTTGAGCAGCACGAGGTCTGGACGCTGCAGTCCCACCAGTGCGGGCACCGGGGTGCTTTCGCCGGTGACATCCAGTTCCTCGCGGTGGGTGCGCACCAGCTGGCCGGAGTCATTCAGGCTGTAGAAGCCCACGGCCAGACGGTGGTCGCGGATCGTGGGGTAGTCGGTGACCGCGCTCTGCCGGATGCTGAAGTCGGTGATGGTTCCGTTCTCATTGGCCTCGATGGCGGCGGTGAGCGTGTTGACCCCGGCGGTTTCCAGCCACTGGCCGGACCAGTTGCTCAGGTCGCGGCCGGAGGCTGTCTCCAGTTCCCGCAGCAGGTCCGGCAGTTCGGTGTTCTGCCAGGCGTGCTTGGCGAAGTAGCTGCGCACCCCGGCCATGAACTCCTCCTGGCCCACGAAGGCGACCAGCTGGCGCAGCACGGAGGCGCCCTTGGCGTAGGTGATGCCATCGAAGTTGACCTCCACGTCGGCCAGGTCCCGCATCTCGGCGACCACCGGGTGGGTGGAGGGCAGCTGATCCTGGCGGTAGGCCCAGTTCTTCTCCAACATGTTGAAGGTGGTCCAGGAGCTGGTGAATTCCGTGTTTTCCGCCGCAGCCAGGGTGGACATGAACTCCGCGAAGGACTCGTTCAGCCACAAGTCGTTCCACCACTTCATGGTGACCAGGTCGCCGAACCACATGTGCGCCAGCTCGTGCAGGATGGTGATGGCCCGGCGTTCGACCATGGCGTGGGTGGGACGTGAGCGGAAGACGTAGTCTTCCAGGAACGTGACCGCCCCGGCGTTTTCCATGGCTCCGGCATTGAACTCCGGGACGAAGAGCTGGTCGTATTTCACGAACGGGTAGGGCACGGCGAAGTTCTTCTCGAAGAACTCAAAGCCCTGCTTGGTGACGGTGATGATGTTCTCGAAATCCAGGTATTCCATCATCGAGGAGCGGGCGAACACGCCCAATTCAATGGTGCGCCCATCGCGGGAAACCAGCGAATCGCGCTGCACCTGGTACGGTCCGGCGATCAGCGCGGTGATGTAGCAGGAAATGCGCTGGGTGGGGGAGAAGTCCCACCGGGCCTTGCCCTCCTGCAGCATTTGCGGATGCGGGGTGGGGGAGTTGGAGACCACGTTCCAGTGCTTCGGGGCGGTGACGGAAAACTGGAAACTGGCCTTCAAATCCGGCTGCTCGAAGACGGCGAACATGCGCCGTGAGTCGGCCACCTCGAACTGGGTGTACAGGTAAACCTCGTCATCCACCGGATCCACGAAACGGTGCAGGCCCTCACCGGTGTTCATGTACAGCGCATCAGCGTCGATCACCAGGGTGTTTTCCGCCGCCAGGTGCGGCAGCTGGATGCGTACGCCGTCGCTGACCTCGGAGGGATCCAGTTCGGTACCGTTCAGGGTGACCGAGCGGACGGTGTCGGTGACCGCGTCGATGAAGCTTGAAGCGCCTGCGGTAGCGGTGAAGCGCACTGTGGTGCGTGAGCCGAAGACCCGCTCACCCTTGGTCAGGTCCAGCTCCACCTCGTAGCTTTCAACACGCAGCGTGTTGGCGCGTTCGATGGCCTCGTCACGGGTCAGGTTCATTCCGGGCATATGCATTCGCTCCGCATCCATGCGGCTCGTGCGCCGCATTAGGGAAATCTGAAATATCTATTGAACAACTAGTCCCTATTCTGCCACTGCGGCAAGGGGGTGGCGCAAGTCATTTGGCGGATATTTCCGCTTCCGCCGGCCCCGCCCCGATCGATCGGGGAAGGCGCTGCCGACGGGGGAGTCTGCGCGAAGACGCTACACAATGCGCGAACCCCAGCGCCGGTGGATAAGCTGGAGTGGTGCCCGCCGCCAATGACGGCAGCGGCCACAGAAGACCTCCGCCCCCGGGGCAAAATGTCATCAAAGCAAAAACACGAAGAGGGACAACCTATGCGCGTGCACATCGCCACCGACCACGCCGGCCTGGAACTGAGCGACCATCTGGTCAAGCACCTGACCGCCAAGGGCTACGAGATGGTCAACCATGGACCGAGCTCCTACGACCCGGAAGATGACTACCCTGCCTTTTGCATCAACGCGGCCCGCGCGGTGATCAATGACCAGCGGGCCGGGGTTGAGGCGCTGGGAATCGTGCTGGGTGGTTCGGGCAACGGCGAGCAGATCGCCGCGAACAAGGTCGAAGGGGTGCGCGCGGCCCTGGCCTGGAACCTGGACACTGCTCAATTGGCGCGCCAGCACAATGACGCCAACGTGGTCGCCGTAGGCGGCCGCCAGCACTCGACGCAGGAAGCGACCGCCATCATCGAGGCCTTCCTGGCCGAACCGTTCAGCGGTGCCGAGCGCCACAGCCGGCGCATCGGCAAGATCGCCACCTATGAAACCACCGGCGAGGTCATCGACTAGCCGTGCCGGAAGGACATTCACTGCACCGCCTGGCCCGCCAATTCGACGACGTCTTCGCCGGCCAGGCGGTTCAGGTTTCATCCCCGCAGGGACGGTTCGCCGCCGACGCCGAACGCATCAGCGGCCAGCAGCTGGAACGTGCGTGGGCCAAGGGCAAGCAACTGTTCTGCCAGTTCTCCAACGACCTGTATCTGCGAATCCATCTTGGGCTCTACGGAGCCTTCGACTTTGGCGGGGACGAGTTCTTCCGCGGCGCCTCCTCCATCGGTGCGCCCCGGCGCATTGGCGAACGGGAAGTTGCCACCGAGGCCAACGGGGAATACCTGGGCCCGCCCGAGCCGGTGGGCCAGGTGCGCGCCCGGATCGTCAGCGGGCACGGCTGGGCGGATCTGCGCGGCCCCAGCGCCTGCGAGGTGCTGGAGTGGGAACAGGTCCAGGTGCAACTGGACAAGCTCGGGCCGGACCCCCTGGCTGGAGCCGCGATCCGGTTCAACCAGTCCAAGGGCAGGGACCTGGACGCCGACCCGCAGGCCGCACTGGAGGCCGGGTACCGCCAGTTCCGGCACAACCTGTCGGCCACCCGCACGCCCATCGGCCTGGTGCTGATGAACCAGGCGCTGATCTCCGGCGTCGGGAACATCTACCGCGCTGAGTCGCTCTACCGCTGCCGGATCAGCCCGCAGCTGCCGGCCAATGAGCTCTCCGCCCGGGCGGCCAAGAAGCTGTGGTGGGACATTGTGCAGATCATGCAGGACGGGGTGCGTGACGGGAAAATCATCACCACCTGGCAGGAGGACCGCAACGAGCCGGGACCTCTGTGGCCCGATAACGCCTACTACGTCTACCAGCGTCAGGGGCAGGCCTGCCGGCGCTGCGGCACCGCCATCCGGCTCGAGGAGGTCGCGGGCCGCAAACTGTATTGGTGCACTCGCTGCCAGCGACCGCCGCGCAAGCGTCCAGCCGGCCCAGCCACTGGTCGGTGATCTGCGCGGTCAGCGGCTCGCGCGTGCCCTGCAGTGGGAAATGAGAGCCCTAGTCGGAACTGGATAACCCCGGATTTGCGCTAGTCAAGAAAAGTGTTCTAGACTGATTCCTGTTCGCGGCACCGCCGCTGCGGAATCTGGGGATGTAGCTTAATGGTAAAGCCTTAGTCTTCCAAACTAATGACGCGGGTTCGATTCCCGTCATCCCCTCCACCGACAGGATCCCGTTCACTCGGGGTCCTGTTTCTGTTTCCCCGCAAATCACGGTCTCTTCACGCTGCGTGTCGTGGTTATCACAGCCACTCGGTCAGCGCCGGAGTCGCGGCAGGCCTGCAAGGGCCAGGAGTGGTAGGGATAATTTCCCCTGATTCCGCGGAATTTCGCCGGTAATTGGGGCAATGAACACGCTCAATCACAATCCGCCGCAGATTTTGTTTTCAGTTTCGCGCAGTGTAAATTTGTCTCTTGTGGCCAATCCCGGACAGCCTTCGCGGCACAGTTCGAAATGACCATGTGATTAGTGTCTTTATGTTCTGCCTTGGGTGGAACTCAAAGCCTACTGATCGGGGTGTAGCTCAGCTTGGC
>NZ_VATX01000016.1:0-59652 GCF_005774635.1 Glutamicibacter sp. V16R2B1 | reverse complement strand
CAAATCCTGTCACCCCGACTCTGTGTGAAGAACCCCGCAACAAGTATTTTGTTGCGGGGTTCTTTTGCAGATAAGACCTAATTCTTAGATAAATCAGGAGTACAACGCTGTGAAGAGCGCCGTCGAAAACCTCAACCCGACCCGGGTGAAGCTCACCGTTGAAGTTCCTTACGAGGAGCTCAAGCCCCGCGTGGACGAGGCCTACAAGACCATCGCACAGCAGATCCAGGTCCCCGGCTTCCGCAAGGGCAAGGTTCCGGCACGCCTGATCGATCAGCGCGTTGGCCGCGGCTACGTCATCGAGACCGCCGTGAACGAGGGCCTGAACGACTACTACCAGCAGGCCATGGTGGAGAACGAGCTGACCCCGCTCTCCCGTCCCGAGGTTGACATCACCGAACTGCCTTCCATCGAGAAGGAAGGCGAGGGCCAGCTGGTCTTCACCCTGGAAGTTGACATCCGCCCGGACGTGGAACTGCCCGACTACAAGGGTCTGGAAGTGTCCGTGGACGCCAAGGAAGTTGGCGACGAAGACGTTGACAAGGCCCTGGACGACCTGCGCGGTCGTTTCGGCACCCTGAAGGAAGTTGAAGAGCCGGCCGCCGCCGATTCCTTCGTGACCATCGACCTGGTGGCAACCGTCGAGGGCGAAGAGGTCGACAACGCCCAGGGCCTGTCCTACCAGGTGGGTTCCGGCAACATGCTTGAGGGCATGGACGAGGCCGTGACCGGCCTGTCCGCCGGTGAAGACGCCACCTTCGAAACCAAGCTGGCCGGTGGCGAGCACGCCGGCAAGGACGCCACCGTGAAGGTGACCGTCACCGCCGTGAAGCAGCGCGAGCTGCCGCAGGCCGACGACGACTTCGCCCAGCTGGCTTCCGAGTTCGACACCATCGCCGAACTGCGCGAGTCGCTGGCCAAGGACGCCGCCGAGGGCAAGGTCGTCGAGCAGGGAGTCGAGGCCCGCGAACTGGTGCTGGACAAGCTGCTGGAAATGGTCGAGGTTCCGGTTCCGGAGTCGGTCATCGAAGAGCAGGTTGCGCAGCACTTCGAGAACCCGAACGCCGAAGCGGACCACGACACCGAGGAGCACCGCGCCGAGGTGCGCGAGAACACCGAGCGTGCCTTCCGCAACGAGCTGGTGCTGGACGCCATCGCCGACGCCGAGGAAGTTGGCGTGGAGCAGTCCGAGCTGATCGACTACATCGTGCAGACCGCCGGTCAGTACGGCATGGATCCGAATCAGTTCGCCCAGATGCTCGACGGTGCCGGCCAGGTGCCGATGCTGATGGGTGAGGTGCGCCGCCGCAAGGCCCTGGCCAAGGTGCTGGAGTACGCCGTGGTCACCGACTCGAACGGCGAGAAGGTCGACCTGACCTCCTTCGTGAAGCCTGCCGGTGAGGAAGAGGCCGCCGAGGCCCCGGCCGAGGAAACCGCCACCGAACAGGCCGCAGAGACCGACGCCAAGTAGTCCTGGCCTGTAGCCAACCGCAACGCCTTCGGGCTGCCCGCCATGCGCTGGGCAGCCCGGAGGCGTTTTGCGTTGCTGCCGCCGGGGGCGGAGGGAATACCGTGGGGGAGTACCGGGTTGGGCTCAAATGTGAGAGGAATCCGCTGCCTGCACCACACCGCGCCCCGCCCCGGGGCTAATTGTGTGCTTCTTCCCCACCGGGCATGCGCCGTGAGCGAAACACGGGCATGAAACTCCCCAAGAGGCAGTTGAAGTCAGTAATCTCAAAGATAACCAGTCTCGTCGCGGGAGCCAGCCCGGCTCCCACGATCTGATCTCCACATTCGGAAGAGGTAGAGAACATGTCAAATGATTCGCGCACTCCCACGATGGCCAGCGTTGACCCGGCCCACCGTGAGGACTACATCTACAACCGCCTGCTCAAGGAACGCATCATCTGGCTTGGCTCCGAGGTGCGCGACGAGAACGCCAACGCCATCTGCTCGCAGCTGCTGCTGCTCTCGGCAGAGGACCCGGAAGCGGACATCTACCTCTACATCAACTCCCCGGGCGGTTCGATCACCGCGGGCATGGCCATCTACGACACCATGAAGTTCATCCCGAACGACGTGGTCACCGTGGCCACCGGCCTGGCCGCCTCGATGGGCCAGTTCCTGCTCTCCTCCGGCACCCCGGGCAAGCGCTACGCCACCCCGAACGCCCGCATCCTGATGCACCAGCCTTCGGGCGGCATCGGCGGCACCGCCTCGGACATCAAGATCCAGGCCGAGCTGATCATGCACATGAAGAAGATCATGAGCGAGCTGACCGCCGAGCAGACCGGGCAGAGCCTGGACCAGATCCTGATCGACAACCAGCGCGACAAGTGGTTCACCGCGGAAGAAGGCCTGGAATACGGTTTCTTCGACAAGATCGCCCTGCACGCCGGCAGCGTCAGCGGCGGCGGCGGCGTGGGCAACGAATCCTAAAGCCAGCCCCTCGATTGAATTCACCAGATTTTTTGTAGGAGACACCATGCAGTTCAACCCTGAAGCCACCGCGGGGACAATGCCCGAGGCCCGTTACATCCTGCCGCAGTTCGAAGAGCGTACCCCGTACGGCTTCAAGCGCCAGGACCCGTACGCGAAGCTGTTCGAGGACCGCATCATCTTCCTGGGCGCCCAGGTCGATGACGCCTCGGCCGACGACGTCATGGCCCAGCTGCTCGTGCTGGAATCCATGGACCCGGAGCGCGACGTCACCCTGTACATCAACTCGCCCGGTGGTTCCTTCACCGCGATGACCGCGATCTACGACACGATCCAGTTCATCCGCCCCGAAGTGCAGACCGTGTGCCTGGGCCAGGCCGCCTCGGCCGCCGCAGTGCTGCTGGCCGCCGGCACCCCGGGCAAGCGCCTGGCACTGCCCAACGCCCGTGTGCTGATCCACCAGCCGGCCATGGGCGGCGGGGAGCGCGGCACCGCGACCGACCTGCAGATCCAGGCCGAGGAAGTCATGCGCATGCGCGAATGGCTGGAGAACACCCTCTCCTCCCACACCGGTCAGGACACCGAGAAGGTCCGCAACGACATCGAGCGTGACCTGTTCATGACGGCCGATGAAGCCAAGACCTACGGCATTGTGGACGAGGTGCTCACCTCCCGCAAGCTCGCTCGCCAGGTCGGGCACTAGCAGCAAACCGGGTGGTGACCCGGGAATAAAGAAGTGAACGGTGGCGGTTTACCGAGAGTAACCCCGAGCAGGCAGCGGGCACACGATCGGTAGACCGCCATCTTCAGCTAAAGCGTCGCCGTCCTGTCTTAGACTTAACTTTAGATCACGGTCCTCAACTTATAGGGAGAACAGCGCGATGGCACGAATGGGAGAAGGTTCGGACCTGCTGAAGTGTTCTTTCTGCGGAAAGAGCCAGAAGCAGGTCAAGAAGCTGATCGCAGGCCACGGTGTCTATATCTGCACCGAATGCATTGAGCTGTGCAACGAAATCATCGCCGAGGAGTTCGCCGAGGAACACACCAGCGAGGAATTTTCGCTGCCCAAGCCCCGGGAGATCTTCTCCTCCCTGGAGGAGTACGTCATCGGGCAGGAAGCCGCCAAGCGCGCCCTGTCCGTGGCCGTGTACAACCATTACAAGCGCATCCACGGCAACCAGGACAAGGCCCCCGTCGCGGCCCTGACCAACGACGACCCGCTCAGCGACGTCGAGGTCTCCAAGTCCAACATCATGCTCATCGGCCCCACCGGCTGCGGCAAAACCTACCTGGCCCAGTCGCTGGCCAAGAAACTGAACGTCCCGTTCGCGGTCGCCGACGCGACCAGCCTGACCGAGGCCGGCTATGTCGGTGAGGATGTGGAGAACATCCTGCTCAAGCTCATCCAGGCCGCCGACTACGACGTGAAGAAGGCCGAAACCGGGATCATCTACATTGACGAGATCGACAAGATCTCGCGCAAGAGCGAAAACCCGTCCATCACCCGCGACGTTTCCGGGGAAGGCGTGCAGCAGGCACTGCTGAAGATCCTGGAGGGCACCGTCGCCGCCGTGCCGCCCCAGGGTGGACGCAAGCACCCGCACCAGGACTTCCTGCAGCTGGACACCACCAACATTCTGTTCATCGTCGCCGGCGCCTTCGCCGGGCTGGAGGAAATCATTTCCTCCCGCGCCGGACGCAAGGGCATCGGCTTCGGGGCGCCGCTGACCGCGCTGAAATCCGAAACCGCCTCCTACTCGGATGTACGGCCCGAGGATCTGCTGAAGTTCGGGCTGATCCCCGAATTCATTGGCCGCCTGCCGGTGATCACCACCGTGGAACACCTGGACCGCGAGGCCCTGGTCCGGGTGCTGACCGAGCCGAAGAACGCGCTGGTCAAGCAGTACCAGAAGATGTTCCAAATGGACGGGGTGGCCCTCAGCTTCGAACAACCGGCCCTGGAGGCCATCGCCGAACTGGCGATCGAGCGGGAAACCGGTGCCCGCGGCCTGCGCGCCATCCTGGAGGAGACCCTGGCCTCGATCATGTTCGACCTGCCCAGCCTGGAGGACATCGGGGAAGTGGTCATCACCCGTGAGGTGGTGCTCGACGGCGCCGAACCGACCCTGGTTTCCGCCGCCGTCTCCGACAAGCGCGGCAAGAAGTCCGCCTAGGCTCCGCCGCCGGCTTTGCAGAACCGCAGCCGGCGTCGGCACCGCGGGAGATCGCAGTAGTACACAGAACGCAACGTCGAGAAGAAAGTGGGAATCACCATGGCCGAACGAGCCCAAGTAGGTTTCTGGTTTGATCCGATCTGCCCCTTCGCCTGGGCCACCAGCCGCTGGATGAAGGAAGTGGAAAAGGTCCGCGACGTGGACGTGACGTGGAACGTCATGAGCCTGTCCGTGCTGAACGAGGGACGCGACCTGGATGCGGACTACCGTAAGTCGATGGACAGCGCCTGGGCTCCGGTTCGGGTGATCATTGCCGCCGCGGCCGAACACGGTGAGCAGTACAAGGACAAGCTGTACACCGCCATGGGCGAACTGATCCACTACGAAAAGGTTCAGGACCGCGAGGAAGTGGTCCGCCTGGCCCTGGAACGGGTGGGTCTTCCGGCCGAGCTGGCCGAGGCCGGGAAGAGCGATGCCCACGATGAGGCGCTGCGCGCCAGCCATGAGGCCGGCATCAACAAGGTGGGCCAGGACGTGGGCACCCCGATCGTGGAGGTCAACGGCACCGCGTTCTTCGGCCCGGTCATCACCCGGGTCCCCACCGGCGAGGACGCGGGCAAGTTGTTCGACGCCTCCGTGCAGCTGGCTTCCTTCCCGTACTTCTTCGAGATGAAGCGCACCCGCACCGAGAGCCCGGTCTTCGAGAACTAGGCATGACTCAACGAGAATGGCGACCACTGAGTGTGGTCGCCATTCTCGTTGAGTCCCCTCCAGACCGTAGGCCACGTGAAAGGAAAATCAGTGGCACTAGCTAAGCAAGCTTCCCACGGCGGCTCGACGCGCCCCCACCCCATACCCCGGGTGATCGCGGCGGTGCTGGTGATCCTGGGCCTGCTGGCCCTGCCCACCGGGATCATCAGCCACTGGGGCAAAACACAGCTGCTGGACACCCCCACCTTCAGTGCCGCCCTGGCGCCGCTGGCCCAGGACCCCGGGATCCAGCAACAGGTCACCGACGAAGCCACCGGCGCCATCATGGACCGGGTGGAATCCGTGGTGCACGACTCCCGGATCCCCGCCGACAGGCTGCCGCAGTGGCTCTCGGCCCTGACCCAGCAGACCGGAACGGCGCTGGGGAATGCACTGGACACGGCCCTGGATGAGAAGGTTCAGCCGCTGGTGCATGAGGCGGTGCAGTCCGCGGTGCGTTCCGACGCGTTCGCGCGCGCCTGGGAGCAGGGTGTGCACCTGAGCCACACCCAGAGCCTGGCGGTGCTGCGTGAAGAAAGCTCCACGGTCAACCTGCAGGACTCCGGACGCCTGAGCATCAACCTGGGGGTGCTGGTTGACGCCGTGAAAACCGACCTGGAGCAGCGCGGGGTTTCCCTGGCCTCACTGATCCCGGACGTCGATCATGAGGTGGTGCTGCTGCACTACTCGGATTTGGGCCAGGCCAAGGGGTGGGTGGCGTTCTTTGACGCCACCGGCGGCTGGCTGCTGTGGGCAAGCCTGGGCCTGCTGGCTGCCGGGCTGCTGCTGAACTACCGTGCCCTGCCGTTGACGGCGGCCACTGCCAGCCTGCTGCTGGCCGCGGTGGTCTCGCTGTCCGACTTCGTCCAGTCCTCCCTGGGCCGCTGGCTCGGCCAGGATGGGCAGGGCGGCGGCATCGTGCGCCAGGGGTACACGAACCTGGTGCAGCAGGAGCATTCGCTGCTGGTGGCGTTGGCGATCGGGGTGGGTGTGCTGGCGGTGGTCAGCCGCCTGGTCATCACCCCCGGGCCAGGAGCGGCACGGGATGCCGGTGCCCGAGCGGATGTGCGGGCACGGCTGCGCGAAGGCGTGGGCTACGGGACGATCCTGCTGATCGCGTTGTGGCTCTGCCTGGGATTCGCGGTGTCCCCGCCGGCACTGGCCGCCGTGGTGGTGCTGGCCGTGGTGGGCCTGCTCTCGCTGGGCCCGGCCCTGCGCGCCCTGGGCCGCTAAACCGTCCCGCCGGGGGCAGGCGCTGCGGGCTTCTGAGAAAACCGTGGCTCCGGAAGGATGCTTGTCATTCTTCCGGAGCCACGGTTGTTTTTTGGGTGATCACCCTGCGCGGTGCACCTACTGGGCGGCGACGTCCTCGGCCGGAGCCAGTTCGACGTTGAGCACCTGCAGCTCACCGTCGGACTCGATCAGCTGCAGGTCACGGGCGTTGCCGGCCGACTTCAGGTCGGCGAAGCCCGGACGCAGCTGGTCCAGCAGGCTGGCCGGGGCATGGATCTGCCCGGAGAGCACCTCGGTGCGCTGCTTGACCTTCGCATCGCTCTTGGCCTTGCGGATCCCGGACAGTGCCAGTCCCACGGTGGGCAGCACCGCGGTGTCCGCGCTCTGGCGCACCTGGGCCAGGTGCCCGGCGGTCGGCCAGGCGCTCTGGTGCACTGAACCGGTGCGCCACCAGCTCCAGACCTCCTCGGTGGCGAAGGGCAGGAACGGGGCGAACAGGCGCAGCACCGCATCCAGGGTGGTGGCCAGGGCGGCCAGCACGCTGGCCTGCTCGGCCTGCCCGTGCCCGCCGTAGGCGCGGTCCTTGATCAGTTCCACATAGTCGTCGGTGAACGACCAGAAGAACGACTCGGTGATGTCCAGGGCCCGGGCGTAGTCGTAGGACTCGAACGCGCGCTTGGTGTCCTCGATGACCACCGCCAGGCGGGCCAGCAGCGAACGATCCAGCCCGTTGGTGATCACCGCGGCGTCATCGGTGAGAATGTTCGCCTCGGTGGCACCCAGGTTCAGCACGAACTTGGAGGCGTTCAGGATCTTGATGGCCAGGCGGCGCCCGATCTTCATCTGGTTGATCTCATACGCGGTGTCGGCGCCGAGCCGGGCGCTGGCCGCCCAGTAGCGCACGGCATCCGCGCCGAACTTCTCCAGCACCTCGGTGGGAACCACCACGTTGCCCTTGGACTTGGACATCTTCTTGCGGTCCGGGTCCAGGATCCAGCCGGAAATCGCCGCGTGGCGCCATGGGGCGTCCCCGTGCAGCGCGTCGGCGCGCACCACCGTGGAGAAGAGCCAGGTGCGGATGATGTCATGGCCCTGCGGGCGCAGGTCGTACGGGTAGACCTTGGAGAAGAAGGACTGGTCGGTGTTCCAGCGTCCGGCGATCTGCGGGGTCAGCGAGCTGGTGGCCCAGGTGTCCAGCACATCGGCGTCCCCGATGAAGCCGCCGGGCTGGTTGCGCTGGTCCTCGGTGTAGCCGGCCGGGGCCTCGGCCACCGGGTCCACCGGCAGCTGCTGGGCCTGCGGCAGCAGCGGCGCGTCGTAGTTCGGCTCGCCGTTCTCATCCAGCGGGTACCAGACCGGGATCGGCACCCCGAAGAAGCGCTGGCGGGAGACCAGCCAGTCGCCGTTCAGGCCCGAGACCCAGTTCTCGTAGCGTGAGCGCATGAACGAGGGGTGGAAGTCGATCTGCTCGCCGCGGGCGATCATCGCCTTGCGGCGGTCCTCGTCGCGTCCGCCGTTGCGGATGTACCACTGGCGGGAGGAGACGATTTCCAGGGGCTTGTCGCCCTTTTCGAAGAAGTTCACCGGGCGGGTGACCTTCTTCGGCTCCCCATCGAGCAGGTTCGCTTCCTGCAGCAGCTCAACCACGGTCTCCTTGGCGGAGAACACGGTCTTGCCGGCGATCTGGGCGTAGGCCTCGGCCCCGGCGGGGCTGGTGATCCACTCGGGGGTTTCGGCGATGATGCGTCCGTCGCGTCCCACGATGGCGCGGGTGGGCAGCTGCAGTTCACGCCACCAGGTCACGTCGGTCAGGTCACCGAAGGTGCAGACCATGGCGATGCCCGAGCCCTTGTCGGCCTGGGCCAGGGCGTGCGGGCGCACCTCGACCGGGACCCCGAACAGCGGGGAGGTGACGGTCTTGCCGAACAGGTGCTGGTAGCGCTCGTCCTCCGGGTGGGCGACCAGGGCGGCGCAGGCGGCCAGCAGTTCGGGGCGGGTGGTCTCGATGAAGACCTGCTCGCCGTCCTCGGTGGTGAACGGGTAGCGGTAGTAGGCGCCGGCGACCTCGCGGTCCTCCAGCTCGGCCTGGGCGACCGCGGTGCGGAAGGTGACGTCCCACAGGGTCGGGGCCTCGGCCATGTAGGCGTCCCCGGCGGAGAGGTTCTCCAAGAAGGCGCGCTGGGACACGGCCCGGGAGTTGTCATCGATGGTCCGGTAGGTCATCCGCCAGTCCACGGACAGGCCCAGGGTGGTGAACAGCTGTTCGAAGACCTTCTCGTCCTCCACGGCCAGCTGCTCGCACAACTGGATGAAGTTCTTGCGGCTGACCACGTCCCAGTCGCGCTGGTTCTTGGCCGGCTTGGCCGGCGGCTGGTAGTCCTGGATGTAGGGCTTGGACGGGTCGCAGCGCACCCCGTAGTAGTTCTGGACGCGGCGCTCGGTGGGCAGGCCGTTGTCGTCCCAACCCAGCGGGTAGAACACGTTCTTCCCGCTCATCCGCTGGTAGCGGGCCACCACGTCGGTCTGGGTGTAGGAGAACATGTGGCCCACGTGCAGCGAACCGGAAGCGGTCGGCGGGGGAGTGTCGATGGAGTACACCGCCTCGCGACCGGTGTCCTCATTGAAGTGATAGGTGCCCTCGGTGCGCCACCGGGACGAAAGACGTTCCTCCAGGCCTTCCAATGCGGGCTTGTCGGGAACTGAAACCGTGTTGGGCGTGTCTGTGCCCAAGTTTTCTTCTGCCATGTAAGCCATTCTTTCATGTTTCCTCACCCGGGCGGGCATTGTGGCCCATGGGGTGGGACACCCGGCGGGCAGCGCGTAAGAGTCATTCACCCCACTCGTGGTGGGCCGCCGCACCGTTCTATTCTGGTGCCATGACCAACCATGAAAACTCCCCAGCCCCCGCCACCGAAAGATCCGCCGTCGTCACCGGGGCCTCCAGCGGCATCGGCCAGGCCACCGTCAGGGCGCTGCGCCAGGAAGGGTGGCGCGTCTACGCCATCGCCCGGCGCGCCGAGCGGCTGCAGAGCCTGGCCGCGGAAACCGGGGCCATCGCGCTGGCCGGGGATGTCAGCGAGCAGCACAGCGTCGACGAGCTGACTTCCCGGATCCTTGCCGCCGGCGGGGTGGACACCGTCATCAACGTGGCTGGCGGGGCCCGCGGGGTCGACTACCTGGCCCAGGCCAAGGACGCGGACTGGGACTTCATGCTGCAGGTGAACGTGATGGGCACCATGCGCCTGACCCGGGCGCTGCTGCCGCACCTGCGCACCGTACAGGGCACCGTTTTGAACCTGACCTCCACCGCCGCCCTGGCCAGCTACGAGGGCGGCAGCGGCTACAACGCGGCCAAGGCCGCCCAGCGGGCCCTGACCCAGGCGCTGCGCCTGGAGGAGGTCGAGCACGGGGTCCGGGTCATCGAGGTGCTGCCCGGGCTGGTGGCCACCGAGGAATTCTCGCTGCGCCGGCTGGGCAGCGAGCAGGCCGCCGAGCAGGTGTACGCCGGGGTGGCCGAACCACTGAGCGCGGCGGACGTGGCCGAGGTGATCCGCTACGCGGTCAGCCTGCCGCACCACGTGAACCTGGACGAGATTGTGATCCGCCCGCAGGCGCAGGCCGCCAACCACAAGCTGGTGCGCCGCCAGGAGCCGGGACGGTGACCGGCCCGCAGCCCGGCAGCGACCAGCCGGTGCACCCGGTGCACGTGTTGGCCGCCTCGCACGGCACGGACAACCCGCACGGGCAGGAGCAGATCAACCGGCTGCGCCAGCAGCTGGCCGAGCAGGCCGCCGGGCACCGCGCCCTGCGGGACCAGAGCGTGGAGCTCATCTGGCATGAGGCCTACGTCGACGTGCAGCATCCGCAGCTGCCCGAGGTCCTGAAAAGCCTGCCGGAGGGGGAAGCGGCCCTGGTGCTGCCGCTTCTGGTGGCCGATGGGGTGCACACCACCGAAGACATCGCCGGGGCGGTTGCCGGGCGGGCCAACACGGTGGCCGCCGCACCGCTGGGCGCCTTGCCGGCCCTGGCCGCGGTGCTCGCCAACCGGGCCGAACCACACCTGCACGGTGCCACGACGGTGGTGCTGGCCGCCGCCGGCACCCGTCTGCCGGCCGGGCAGCAGCAGATCAGGGACCTGGCCGGGCAGCTTTCCCAGCGCCTGGGCCGAGATGTGCAGGTGGGCTACTGCGCCGGGGCCGAACCAAGGGTGCCGGCACTGGTGCAGGGGCAGGCGGGGCAGCGCACCCTGGTGCTCAGCGCCCTGCTGGCCGAGGGGTTCTTCCAGGACAAGCTGCGTAGCACCGGCGCCTGGCAGGTGACAACACCGCTGTTGCCCGACGTCATGATCGCGCAATGTTTCCTTGAAAGACTTTTCCAGGCGCTGGAAGAGGCGGCGTGGGTGACGAAAAAAGTCGAAGTTGAGGGCCGCTAAGCCGCACGAAGAGATGTGACAGCGACCGGTTGCCAGCGGGTGGGGCCCACTTCCTACGCTGGCAACCATGACGCAGACAACCACACCAAGCCGCCGGCCCCCACGGGCCGCGAAACCCAACGGGCAATGGAAAATTGATGGCCCCACCCCGCTGAACGCCAATGAGGAACTCAAGCAGGCCGATGACGGGCTGAACGTGCGCGAACGCATCGAGACGATCTACGCGGTGCACGGCTTTGACTCCATCGACCCCGACGACCTGCACGGACGCTTCCGCTGGTGGGGGCTGTACACCCAGCGCGCCCAGGGCATCCCCGGCGGCAAGACCGCCACCTTGGAACCCCATGAGCTGGAAGATGAATACTTCATGCTGCGGGTGCGCATCGACGGTGGCGCACTGAGCACCGAACAGCTGCGGGTCATCGGGCAGATCTCCCGGGACTTCGCCCGCGACACCGCGGACATCACCGACCGGCAGAACATCCAGCTGCACTGGGTGGACATCGTCAACGTCCCGGAAATCTGGCGTCGGCTGGAAGCGGTGGGCCTGCACACCACCGAGGCCTGCGGGGACGTGCCCCGGGTGATCCTGGGCTCCCCGGTGGCCGGGATCGCCAAGGACGAACTGATCGACCCGACCCCGGTGATCCAGGAAATCGCGCGCCGCTACATCGGCAACCCCCAGTTCTCCAACCTGCCGCGCAAATACAAGACCGCGATCACCGGGCACCCCAGCCAGGACGTGGTCCACGAAATCAACGACTTCGCCCTGGTGGGCGTGCAGCACCCGGAACTGGGCATCGGCTACGACCTGTGGGTGGGCGGGGGACTGTCCGCCAACCCGCGCCTGGGTGAGCGCCTCGGCGCGTTTGTCACCCCGGGGCAGGCCCCGGACGTCTGGGAGGCGGTCACCTCCATCTTCCGCGACTACGGCTACCGCCGGCTGCGCAACCGGGCCCGGCTGAAGTTCCTGCTGGCCGACTGGGGCCCAGAAAAGTTCCGGCAGGTGCTGCAGGAGGAGTACCTGGGCTACGAGCTGCCCGACGGGCCGCCGGCGCCCAAGCCCGAACAGGCCGGGGACCACTCCGGGGTGCATGAACAGCACGACGGGAAGTACTACATCGGGCTGACCGCCCCGGCCGGGCGGGTCTCGGGCAGCATCCTGCTCGCGCTCGCCGAGCTGGTCGAGGCCCAGGGCTCACGCCGGCTGCGCACCACCCCGCACCAGAAAATCATTGCCCTGGACATCCCCGGCGAGCACGTGCGGCGCTTCACCGACGCCGCGGCCGCGCTGGGCCTGGACGCGTTCCCGGGACTGGTCAAGCGTTCGGCGATCGCCTGCACCGGCATCGAGTACTGCAAGCTGGCGATCGTGGACACCAAGGACACCACCATCGACGCGGTCCGGCAGATCGAAGCCCGGCTCAGCGACCACCAGGGCCGGCTGCCCAAGGCCCTGTCCCTGCACGTGAACGGCTGCCCGAACTCCTGCGCCCGGGTGCAGACCGCGGACATCGGGCTCAAGGGACAGCTGATCACCAACCAGGACGGCGAACAGGTCCCCGGCTTCCAGGTGCACCTGGGCGGCACCCTGGCCGGGGTGGAGAACGGGGAGGCCGGGCTGGGGCGCACCGTGCGCGGGCTGAAAATCGCCGCCGATGAACTGCCCGAGTACGTCACCCGCGTGCTGGGCAGCTACTCCCGGCACTCCGCGGACGGGGAGTCCTTCGCCACCTGGGCCCACCGCGCCGAGGACGGGGAACTGTCATGAGCCGCACCCCTGGAACCCCGCACACCCAGGAGCAGCTGCGCGCGATCGCGCAGCGCGGCGCCCAGGAGCTGGGCTGGGATGCGCCGGCCGCGGCCGTGGTGGATTTCGCCGCCCGGCACCTGCCCCGGCCCGGGATTGCGGTGGCCTGCTCCATGGCCGATGCGGTGCTGCCGCACCTGGTGGCCGAACGCCTGCCCGGGGTCGATGTCCTGTTCCTGGATACCGGGTACCACTTCCCCGAAACCCATGCGACCCGCGATGCGGTGGCCGCCGGGCTGAAGGTGAACGTCATTGACATCACCCCCGAACTGTCGGTGGCCGAACAGGACGCCGCCCACGGCAGGGACCTCTTCGCCCGGGATCCTGCCGCCTGCTGCCGGATGCGCAAGATGCAGCCGCTGGGCCGGGCCCTAGAAGGATATTCGGCCTGGTTCACCGGGGTGCGCCGGGACGAGGCGCCCACCCGCACCGGCACCCCGCTGGTCACCTTCGACGAGGCGCACGGGCTGATCAAGTTCAACCCGCTGGCCGCCTGGAGCTTCGACGAGCTCAGCGGATACGCCGCCCAGCACGCGGTGCCGCTGAACCTGCTGCTGGCCCACGGCTACCCGTCCATCGGCTGCGCCCCGTGCACCCAGCCGGTCGCCGACGGCCAGGACCCGCGCTCCGGACGCTGGGCGGGGCTGGCCAAGACCGAATGCGGCATCCACCTCTGACACCCCCTTTTTCCCGCCATGACACCTCCGCCGCCGGGCACCCCACCCGCGGTCCCGGCGCCGACCCTGCCCTCCGAAGGAGAACCCGATGACCCTGACCGCTACCGCCCCACCGGCCACCGCCCGCAGCGTGCTGGACGCCCTGGAGGCCGAATCCATCCACATCATCCGTGAGGTGCTGGCCGAATTCGAAAAACCCGCCCTGCTCTTCTCCGGCGGCAAGGATTCGGTGGTGGTGCTGCACCTGCTGGCCAAGGCCGTCGCCCCGGCCCGGATCCCCATCCCCGTGGTGCACATCGACACCGGCCACAACTTCGGTGAGGTGATCAAGTTCCGCGACGCCACCGTCGCCCGGTACGGGTTGCGCCTGATCACCGGCTCGGTGCAGGAGTACATCGAGCGCGGCGAGCTCATCCAGCCGGCCGACGGCACCCGCAACCGGCTGCAGACCCGGGTGCTGCTGGACACGCTGGAGGCCAACGGCTTCGACGCGGTCTTCGGCGGCGCCCGCAGGGATGAGGACAAGGCCCGGGCCAAGGAACGCATCCTGTCCCTGCGCAACGAATTCGGCACCTGGGATCCGCGCAACCAGCGCCCGGAGGTGTGGAACCTGTACAACGGGCGCCACGAGCCCGGCTGGAGCGTGCGCGCCTTCCCGATCTCCAACTGGACCGAAAAGGACATCTGGGCGTACATCGAACGCGAAGGCATCGAACTGCCCGGCATCTACTTCGCCCACTGCCGCCAGGTGTTCGAACGCGACGGGATGTGGCGGGCCGTCACCCCGGTCAGCCAGCCGCACCCGCACGAGACCGTGAGCGTGCGCAAGGTGCGCTACCGCACCGTGGGGGACGCCAGCTGCACCGGGGCGGTGCTCTCCGAGGCCGACACCGTCCCCAAGGTTTTGGACGAACTGGCCCTGAGCACCCTGACCGAACGCGGAGCCACCCGGGCCGATGACCGGATCTCCTCCGCCGCCATGGAAGACCGCAAGAAGGAAGGCTACTTCTAAAATGACCGCCACCCACACCACACCACACGCCACCGCACCGCCGAGCACCACCCTGCTGCGCATCGCCACCGCCGGGTCGGTGGACGACGGCAAGTCCACGCTGGTGGGCCGCCTGCTGCACGATGCGAAGGCGATCCTGGCCGACTCATTGGACGAGCTGGCCCGCACCAGCGCCGAACGCGGCTTCGGCGGCCACACCCCGGCCCTGGATCTGGCATTGCTCACCGACGGGCTGCGCGCCGAACGCGAACAGGGGATCACCATCGACGTGGCCTACCGCTACTTCGCCACCCCACAGCGCTCCTTCATCCTGGCCGACTGCCCGGGCCACGTGCAGTACACCCGCAACACCGTCACCGGCGCCTCCACCGCGGACGCGGCCATCGTGCTGGTCGATGCCCGCCACGGGGTGGTGGAACAAACCCGCCGCCACCTGGGGGTGCTCGGGCTGCTGCAGGTGCCGCAGCTGATCATCGCCGTGAACAAGATGGACCTGGTCGGCTGGGACGAAACCGTGTTCCGCGGCATCAGCGAGCAGGTGGGGGAGCTGGCCGCCGGGCTCGGGGTGGGTACCACCCACCTGATCCCGGTCAGCGCCCTGCACGGGCAGAACATCGTCGAACCGGCCGGGCAGGCGCCCTGGTACACCGGGCCCACCCTGCTGGGGCTGCTCGAAGGGCTGCCGGCCGAAGCCGAACACGGCCCGGCCCGGCTGGACGTGCAATACGTCATCCGCCCGCAGGGGGCGCTGGCCCCCGGGCTGGACCAGGACGAGTACCGGGACTTCCGCGGCTACGCCGGCACCCTGAGCGGCGGGCAGCTGGCACCCGGGGACCCGGTGCAGATCCTGTCCAACGGCCAGGTGCTCAGCAGCCGCATCCGCCAGCTGCGCACCCCCGCCGGGCCGGCTGAACGGGCCGCTGCCGGGGAAGCGGTCATCCTGCTGCTGGAGGACGAGGTGGACATCGCCCGCGGGGACACCATCATCGCCGGCGCACTGCCGGACCCCACCCGGCAGCTGCAGGCCGAGGTGTGCGTGCTCGAGAACCGTCGGCTCAGCGCCGGGGACCGGGTACTGCTCAAGCACGGCACCCGGGTGGCCCCGGCCCGCATCACCGACATCGACTGCGTGCTGCAGGTCGCCGACTACACCCGCCATCCGGCCAACACGCTGGGGTTGAACGACCTGGGCCGGATCAATCTGCGCAGCTCCGCCCCGATCGCCCCCGGCGACTACGCCCACTCCCGCGCCGCCGGCTCCCTGCTGCTGATCGACCCGCGGGACGGGGCCACACTGGCGGCCGGCATCATCCGGCCCCCCGGGGCCGAAACGGATGCGGCACACCACGAGGATCCCGGCCATGTCCCCGCCTAGGCAACCGGTGCCCGCACCCAACGACGGCGCCCGCACCCGCTTCAGCGCCGGCGCCGCCCGGCCCCCGCACCGCATCCGCCGGGTGGGCGGGACGCTGGTGGCGCTGCTGGCCGCGGCCGCGGTCCTCACCGCGTTCCTGCCGGCGCCCCAAGGCGAACGGCGGCAGGCGGCGGGCCCGGCCCAGCAGCTGCGCCTGGGCTACTTCGCCACCATCACCCACGCCCCGGCGCTGATCGCCGAATCCCGGGGACTGCTGGGGCAGGCGCTGCAGCCACAGGGCACCGAACTGGTGCCCCAGGCCTTCAGCGCAGGACCGGCCGCCATCGAGGCACTGAACTCCGGGGCGCTGGATGCCGCCTACCTGGGGCCCAGTCCGGCCCTGAACAGCTACCTGTCCAGCGGCGGAAAGTCGCTGCGCATCATTGCCGGGGCCACCGAATCCGGAGCCAGCCTGGTGGTGGACCCCACGATCACCACGGTGCCCGAACTGGCCGGAAGGCAGCTGGCCACCCCGCAATACGGCGGCACCCAGGACGTGGCGCTGCGCCACTTCCTGGCCGAGCACCAGCTGTCCGACGCGGTGAGCATCACCCCCACCTCCAACGGCACGGTCGCCCAGCTGTTCGCCCGCGGCGCCATCGACGGGGCCTGGCTGCCCGAACCCTACGCCTCACTGCTGGTCGAACGGTACGGGGCCCGCCGGTTGGTGGATGAAGCCAGCCTGTGGCCGCAGGGACGCTTCCCCACTACGGTGCTGGTGGCCCGGACCGAATTCATTGACGCCCACCCGCAGACCGTGGCCCGGCTGGCCGAGGCGAACACCGAGGCGATCGCCTGGCTGAACCAGGCCACCACGGACCAGCAGGTCCAGGCGGTGCAGCAGGCCCTGGCCGCGGCCAACGGGGCGAGCCTGCCCCGCGGCGTGATTCGCGCCGCGCTCGCCGAGGTGGATTTCAGCCCGGTCCCCGACGGCAGCAGCTTCACCACCCTGGTGCAGCACGCCGCCGAGGTGGGGCTAGGCCAGCCGGGGGACGTGAGCGGGCTGATCGATCGGCGCTGGGTGCGCCACCAGGAGGAGCCATGAGCGTCCAGCTGCACGAGCTCAGCCTGCGCTACCCGGGCGGGCCGGTGGTGATCGACCGGCTGAGCACCCGGATCGAGGCCGGGGAGTTCGTGGCGGTGCTCGGCGCGTCGGGATGCGGGAAGTCCTCGCTGCTGAACATCATCGCCGGACTGCTGCCACCGACCGCCGGCTGGGTGGAGGTTCCGGCCGACGGGGCCGCGTTCATGTTCCAGGACGCGAACCTGCTGCCCTGGCTGAACGCCGCGCAGAACGTGGAACTGGCGCTGAAGCTGGCCGGGATCCCGGCGGATCAGCGGGGACAGGACGCGCACCGGCTGCTTGAACTGGTGCAGCTGGGGCACGCCGCGCAGCGCAAACCCCATGAACTCTCCGGCGGCATGCGCCAGCGGGTGGCATTGGCCCGGGCCCTGGCCCAGCAGCGCCAGGTGCTGCTGATGGATGAGCCCTTCGCCGCGCTGGATGCCATCACCCGGGACCTGCTGCATGAACAGCTGCGCGACCTGTGGCGCAGCTCGGGCAAGACCATCATCTTCGTCACCCACAATGTGCGCGAGGCGATCCGGCTGGCCGGTCGGATCCTGGTGCTCTCCTCCCACCCGGGTCGGATCCTGGAAACCCGGCAGGTCAGCGACGCGCTGCGCAACAACCCGGTCCGGGCCGCCGACCTGGCGGACGAACTCACCGCGATCCTCAGAAAGGAGCAGGCCAAAAATGAGCATTCTCGCACCCCGGCTTGAACGGGGCCTGGCACCCGCCGCCCGGCGCCGCCCGCCGGCGGTGCCCTCCCGGATTGATGCGGTTGTTGCCCCGCTGCTGGTGGTGGTCGTGGCGCTGAGCCTCTGGCAGATCCTGGCCTGGGTTTCCCCGCTGCGCGATGACCTGTTCCCGGCCCCGGCCGACGTCGCGGCCCGGCTGCCGGCCGTGCTGGCGGACGGGACGCTGGCGGCGGCGGTGGGCACCAGCCTCTGGCGCGCCGCCAGCGGGTTTGTGCTGGCCGTGCTGATCGCCACCCCCATCGCCCTGCTGCTGGGACACCAGCCGCTGCTGCGCAAAGGAATCGGCCCACTGGTCTCCGCCCTGCAGGTGCTGCCCTCCATCGCCTGGGTGCCGGCGGCGATCATCCTGTTCGGGCTCAGCGACGCCACGATCTACACGGTGCTGCTGCTCGGGGCGATTCCCTCCATCATCAACGGGCTGCTGGGCGGGATGGACCTGATGCCCCCGGCGTACCGGGCGCTGTCCCAGGTGCTGGGCGCAAACCGGCTGCAGCACCTGTGGCATGTGGAGCTGCCCGCCGCCTTGCCCGGCTATGTGTCCGGGCTGCGCCAGGGGTGGGCCTTCGCCTGGCGCTCGTTGATGGCCGCGGAACTGATCGCGGTCGGCGGCGCGCTGGCCCCCGGGGTCGGCTCCCTGCTGCAGCGTGGACGGGACCTGGCCGATTTGCCCCTGGTGATCTTGGTCATAGTGGTCATCCTGCTGGTCGGGGTGCTCATTGAACTGGCCTGCTTTGCCCCGGTGGAACGCAAACTCCTGCGGGACCGGGGAATGAGACGAACTGGAGAAAACAATGGATAAAGGAAGCATTACCCTCATCGGCGGCGGCCCAGGAGACCCGGAGCTGATCACCGTGGCAGGCTACAAGGCATTGATGCGAGCGGACGTGGTCCTGGCGGACCGGCTCGGTCCCACGGCGCTGCTGGACGAGTTGGAAGATCACGTGCAGGTCATTGACGTGGGCAAGGCCCCGGGAAGCCACCTGGCGACCCAGGACGAAATCAACCAATGCCTAGTCAGCGAGGCCCGGCAGGGGAAGAACGCGGTGCGCCTGAAGGGCGGAGACCCGTACGTGCTCGGCCGCGGGGGAGAAGAGGCCGCCTACGCGGCCGCCCACGGGTTTACCGTGCGGGTGATTCCCGGCATCACCAGCGCCGTGGCGGTGCCGGCCGCCGCCGGCATCCCGGTCACCCACCGCGGGCTGGCCGCCGGGTTCAGCGTGGTCACCGGCCACCAGGAGCTTGGCGATGTGCCGTTGCGCACGGACCACACCCTGGTGATCCTGATGGGCGTGGGCCGCCTGGCCGCCACAGTGCAGACGTTAACTGGGCGTGGGCTGGGAACTAACACTCCGATTGCCATAATTGAGCGAGGTTACTCACAGACGCAACGCACAACTATCGGTACTCTAGAAGAGATCGTAGTGCGCGCCCAACAAGCCGCAGTAACGAATCCGGCCGTCATTGTGATTGGTGACGTGGTTCGACTGGCCCCCGATGCTGCAGTGCAGCTGGCTGAGCTTCAGCCGCTGACCCACACCGATACTGCGGTGCCGGCCCTATTCGTTGACTAAGAAAGTAGAAGTTGTTTGATGAGTGAACTTAGCATTCCAGAGCACCTGACCAACCGACCCCTGCGCGTGGCCATCGTCGGCGCCGGACCGGCCGGGATCTACGCAGCCGACATGCTGGCCAAGAGCGAAGCAGTCTCCTCCGGCGCCCTGCAGCTGAAAGTCGACCTCTTCGACGAGCTGCCCACCCCGTTCGGCCTGATCCGCTACGGGGTGTCCCCGGACCACCCGCGCATCAAGGGCATCATCACCGCCCTGCACAAGGTGCTGCACAACGACTGGATCGACTTCTACGGCAACGTGGGCCTGGGGCGGGACATCACCCTGGATGAACTCAAGGCCCGCTACGACGCGGTGATCATCGCCACCGGCGCCCAGAAGGACGCCGACCTGAACATCCCAGGCGTGGACCTGGAAGGCTCCTTCGGCGGCGCCGACTTCGTCTCCTGGTACGACGCCCACCCGGACACCGACCGCACCTGGGACCTGTCGGCCAAGGAAGTGGCCGTCATCGGCAACGGCAACGTGGCCCTGGACGTGGCACGCATCCTGTCCAAGCACGCCGACCAGCTGCTGGAAACCGAAATCCCGGAGCACATCTACGAGCAGCTGAACAACTCGGCCGTCACCGACGTGCACATCTTCGGCCGCCGCGGTCCGGCGCAGGTGAAGTTCACCCCGCTGGAGCTGCGCGAATTGTCGCACTCCAAGGATGTGGACATCGTCCTGTACCCGGAGGACTTCGAGTTCGACGCCGCCTCCGATGAGGCGATGAAGACCAACAACCAGACCAAGACCATGGTCTCCACGCTGACCAACTGGCTGATCGAGCAGGAAGAACGCGAAGAGGCTCCCAGCGCCTCGCGTCGCCTGCACCTGCACTTCCTGCAGTCCCCGGTCGAGATCGTCGGCGAGGACGGCAAGGTTGCCGGCCTGAAGATGGAACGCAATGAACTGGACGGGACCGGCAACGTGCGCGGCACCGGAGAGTTCACCGAATACCCCGTCCAGGCGGTCTACCGCGCGGTGGGCTACTTCGGTTCGGCCGTGGACGGCATCGAATACGATGGCGCTGCCGGCGTGCTGCCCAACGAAGGCGGCCGCGTCCTGGACGCCCACGGCCAGCATGTGCCGGGCCTGTACGCCACTGGCTGGATCAAGCGCGGTCCGGTGGGCCTGATCGGCCACACCAAGGGCGACGCCCTGGAGACCATCAACCACCTGCTCACCGACCTGGACCAGCTGGCCCAGCCGAGCCAGGACGCACCGATCACTCAGCTGCTGGAGGAACGCGGCGTGGACTTCGCCACCTGGGAAGGCTGGCTGGCCCTGGACCAGCAGGAGAAGCAGCTGGGCAGCGAGGCCGGAACCGTGCCGACCCGCTTCGGCGAGGTTACCCGTGACCGCGTCAAGGTAGTTTCCCGCGAAGAGATGCTGGAGCATGCCCGGGCAAAAAAATTTGCTGAGAGCCTGTAAGCACTACCCCAGGCTCTAGAACCGGCCCCCGCGCCGCGACAGGAACCCCCTGTCGCGGCGCGGGGGCCGTTCTGCAACCAGCAGCCCTTTTCGAGGTGACAAGGCGGTTTTGGAGTGCACCGGTATCGGGGGTCACTGCTTCTTTTCCCAAAGGTCGCTAGACTGAGGCCATGGCTAATGAACAGAGGAAAAAGGCACGGAAGGAAGCGAACCTTGCTGCCGATCTTGAGATGATTTGGCAGGAAGAGTCACCCGAAACCGCGGCGAGCACGAAGTTTGCCGATCAGGTCGACGGGGAACTGGGGACCCGCCCCTCCAAGAACGGCAAGGATTCCTAGATAACCGTTGCGGCGTGCGTATCTTCGCGAACGCCGGACAACTGCGACCGACACGAGCCAGTCAGTAGCCGCCACCGGGTCCTTGCGGGCTCAACCATGTCCCGAGCGCGGTGCCTCAGAAAGCCAGATCATTCCCTTTGGCGGCCTGGCCGGGCCTCGCAACCCGGCCGGCAGCCGGTTCAACCTCACTTAGGTCGCAGGTTCGGGTGGCCCAAGGATCACCAGCTGGGCTTGTTTATGGACATGTAGCGGTCCACCGCGCCGGTGACATTGGCACCGAAGGATCCCGGATTGCAAAACACCACACACATTTGCGCTCTCGGCAACCAGAAAGGCGGGGTCGGAAGACCCACGACTATCTTCCACCTGGCCCGTTCTGGCATGCTCTGCGGGCTGCATGTGCTCGTGCTGGACAACGCCCCTCCGAGCAACCTCACGGCCGTAGCTGCCGCCGAACCAGTAACCGAGAAGCAGAGACGCCCTTGCCCATGACCGGAGAGGCCCCGGAAGACGTTCGCCTACCGGATCGCGCGCGTTGCCATGACCTAAACAGGTTGACAGCACGGGGCAGCGTATCAACGCAACGCTGCCCCGTCCTCGACTCTTCAGCGAAGGGCTCTCCGGCTCCAATACGCCTGCGCCGGAAGCTCTGAGCATTCGGCAATGGAGCACAGAGGTAAGGTGAGGAACGTAATAGGAAACCAGGAGACGCGCCCCGCGCTAAAGAGGGCGGAAAAATGGTCTCTGCCCTCATGTAAGGAGACCCATAATGAAGGAAAACCTATCTAGTCATATTCGTGGCTTTGTTTTCTCCTTCATCAGTTCGCTCGGAACTGTCGTCCTGGCTACGCTCTCTTCGCTCCTTGGATATAACTCAAATTCACTCTCCGACAGCCTCTCAACGCTAGTGGTATTCTTCGCCGTTTCCAGCGTCTTCGCTGCACTGATAGCTTCTGTCGTCTCGACGGGACTGTTCGTGCTGGGGAGCCGAAAGGGGCGAGTTTCCGGAGGAATTATTGCCTCCGTCGCGGGCGTGCTGCTTCTGGGCTTCGTCTTTGCTCTCCTCACGCAGCAGATTCCCGACTATGACGTGACGCTGCTCCTGATCATTGGAGGCTGCCTTGGATCACTCACCGGCCCAATTAGTTTCATCGTCGCCCTCCAGCCCCAGGCTGCCCGTGAAAACAGCCTGGATCTACACTCCTCCTAGAACGTTTTCGCCAAGCGACTACCAGCCCACCCAATGACCTGCTGATTTGGCATTGACCCTCGCGATCAGACTTTTTTGTGCCGGGGGCGATCACCAATAACAAGTTCTGGTCCAAAGCAAGGATGATAGAAACGAAGTTCTCTCAAGTGCTGATGCTTGTCCCATACGGCGGTCGTCGTTCACCGGGGCACCCGCTCTACTGATCTGGGTTGCTAGAGGTCTCTATGCTCGCGGCCAAGATGCGCGTCGCGTATACCCCGCCCGCGAGAATGCCCAATGAAGGTGCCTCATACGGACGCCAAAAACGATCGTTTTAAGACCGTCTTGCCTTGCACTCACTATTTCGAGTGACACGCCGCAGAAAGGCGGCCCGAAACCTGTGCCCGAAACCAAAACCAACCGAAACTGTCTAAGGATCGTTTTCAGGTGACTTGGTAAAATGAAGTGGGTCATTTTCTTGGAAGGAGTCCGGTCGTGACCGAGAAGTTTGATATTGAGGAACGCTGGCCAGAACTGTTTGCGCAGCTCGATGCTAACCAACGCAATGCCGTTCGGCAGTCACTGGCTGCGGCCTGGCATGAGGGATGGGTCCCGAACCGCGAGGACGTCGAGAACTTGACCGACGAGGCCCGCGGCGCGATCGACCAGGCGGAGTACTTACGTCGTGTCGATGCAGCGGCTGAGCGTCACCGGTCCGGTACGCACACGGTAGCCAAATGACCGAATTTGATACCTGGAAATCGTATTTCTATCCTCCTCCGGATCATGTGCCGACGCGGAATCTGCTGAATTTGGGCGCGCAGCTGAGGTAAGCGCTCCGCCACCGCGGTCAGATGCTCCTGGGATTCGGCCAGTTCGTCAATGATTTCCGGTGCATGCCTCTGTTGGCCCGAGGCCTCGGACGGCTGGAAGTAAGGGCGCAGTGAATCGGCGGGCACGGCGTTGCTCCAGTCAGAAATCACCAGCAGCAGGTCGCAGGACCGCTGGGCGGTGACACGGACGGTTGACGTTACATGAGGTCGGGGTGGCGGTTCGGCTACTCATTTTCAACCCAGCCCCGGGCCTTGCGGCAAGCCCCCACCCAGAGGATATGCTGAAGGTACCAAGGAAAGAACAATGGCGTTCTCCTTGGTTTTTCCTTGCCCGCGGTACACCGCGGCCTCACGAGCTGGTGTGCCGAGGCTCCCTGTCAATAGCTGCCCCGCCAGTGGAACAAGCCGCGCGCCGGGCGGAAACCGCCTCAGCCGGCGCGCGCGAGCAGTGGCTCGAGCTGCCCCGCCAACGCCAGCAGATCAGCATCCTGGTGGGCGCTACCCTGCACCGTCATCCCCACCGGCAGTCCGTGCGAGCCCCGGCCGGCGGGCGAGGTCACCGACGGCACGCCCAGCATCGTGCCCGGCCCGACATTCCGGGTCATCAGTGGGAACAGGGCAGTCGGCTGGCCACAGTGGTCCACCACATGGTCCTCGCCCACCCGCTGGGGAAGCGCAGGCATGGTGGGAAAGAACAGGGCGTCGAGACGTTGGTGCTCCATGAGCCGGGCATACCGCTCTCGGGCCGCTGCCATGGCGAGCCTGGCCTGCTGATAGGAGCGTTGGTCCACCGGCTCGCTGGCATAGCTGTCCAGGATGCCGCGCACGTCGGGGGAGGCCGCCCGGTGAACCACCTCGGCCCACGCCCGGGTTGGGCTCAGGTCCTCGGCCGCCGCCAGGTAGGCGCTAAGCAGCCGCGGGGCCTCCCACCCCACCAGGTCCCACTGCGCCCGGTCGGTCAGGGCAATGATCGGGGACAGGTCCACATCAACGAACTGCACATGGGGTTCCAGGGACTTTAGCGCCCGGCGCAGCACCCGGGCCACGTCGGGATCGAGGTCCCGGTGGAAAGCGGCGGGCAGTCCCAGGCGCGCACGCGCGACCGGGGCAGGTGCCGGCGGGGTGTTGCTGATCCAGTTGTCCAGCAGGCCCGCCTCGGCCACGGTGGGGGTGTGCACGCCAATGGTGTCGCGGGAGGTGGACAGCCCGATGATCCCGTCAATGGGCCAACGTCCGGTGCTGGGACGAAACCCGACCACCCCGCAGGAGGAGGCCGGGATGGAAATTGAGCCGCCGGTGTCCGTACCCAGGGAAATGCGCACGGTTCCGGCGGTCACGGCCGCGGCGCTGCCGCCACTGGATCCGCCCGCGGTGCGCTGCCGATCATAAGGGTTGCGCACCGGCCCGTAGACGGCGTTGTTGCTGGTGATCCCGAACGCCAGCTCATGCATGTTCGTCAGGCCGTGCACCCGACCGCCATGCTGGCGCAGGATGGAAACCACCAGTGCATCAGCCGGAGCCCGGTACCCGCCATAGACGGGACTGGCCGCGTTCGTCGGAAGGCCCTGCACCTGGATATTGGCCTTGACGGCAAAGTTAAACCCGCCCTCACCCGCGATGGGGGCATTGTCGTGCGGTGGACCGGCGTCGGTGTCCGGCAGATCCTCCAGATGCGTCCAGATCCCGTGCTGCCCGTGATGGTCCGTCATTGACTTTCCTGGTCCCTTCGAACAATGCGCGGCGCGGTGCTCCCATCCGTGCCGACCACCCCGAGCCTAGGGCAGAAGCCGCTCACCGGCCAGCGTTCAGGGCAGCCGGGGCCGTGTTGGCTGAGGATGTGCCGAAGCACGCGGTCAGGGTGGCATGACGTGGTGGACAAATCCGGGTAAAGTGGAAGACGTACGACGTTGATCCGGCCATCACCGGGGAGTCCTTGGAAGAACAGCCCGGTTCCGGGCCTAGTAGAACCGAGCGGGACCAGCCCGTGACAGCTGAAGACAAGCGGTTTGTCCGCCGGCCCCCACGCGGTGCCGGATGGGGGAACAAGCGGGGTGGTACCGCGGCCACAGGTCGTCCTCGCAGTGGATGTTTCCGAACCTACGCTTGTAAGGATGGCCGCCTACGATGAGCTTCTACCCGAAGGTCACTACCGATCCCTCCGGTTCCACCCCGGCATCTCCGCGCTTCCCCGAGATCGAAAAACGAGTCCTCGAGTACTGGAAGCAGGACAACACCTTCCAGGCCTCCATTGACCAGCGCGAAGACAACGAATTCGTCTTCTACGACGGCCCGCCGTTCGCCAACGGCCTGCCGCACTACGGCCACCTGCTCACCGGCTACGTCAAGGACCTGGTCGCCCGCTACCAGACCCAGCGCGGACACCGTGTGGAACGCCGTTTCGGCTGGGACACCCACGGGCTGCCGGCCGAGCTGGAGGCCATGAAGCAACTGGGGATGGCCGATAAGAAGCACATCCTGGAGATGGGCATCGACAAGTTCAACGACGCCTGCCGCAGCTCGGTGATGAAGTACGCCGACGAGTGGGAGGAGTACGTCAGCCGCCAGGCGCGCTGGGTCGACTTTGAAAACGACTACAAGACCCTGAACGTCGAATACATGGAATCGGTGATCTGGGCGTTCAAGCAGCTCTCCGACAAGGGGCTGACCTACCAGGGCTTCCGCGTGCTGCCGTACTGCTGGAAGGACGAGACCCCGCTGTCCAACCACGAGCTGCGCATGGACGACGACGTCTACAAGAACGTCCAGGACCAGACGGTGACCGTCACCTTCCCAATCCTGGAGGGCGAGCTGCCGGTCTCCCGCCACCTGGTCGGCGTGCAGGCCCTGGCCTGGACCACCACCCCCTGGACCCTGCCCACCAATGAGGCGCTGGCCGTGCACCCGGACGTGGAATACGTGGTCGTGCCCGCCGGGGAAGCCGGTGTGAAGGCCTCGGCCGCCAGCGGCAGCTTCCTGCTGGCCCGCGACCTGCTCGGCTCCTACGCCAAGGACCTGGGCTACGCCGACGCCAAGCAGGCCGCAGCCGCCATCACCGCCAGCTACCAGGGGCGCGAACTGGCCGGGCTGCGCTACGAACCGCTGTGGGACACCTACACCGACACCGAGAAGTACGGCACCGAAAACGCCTGGCAGATCGTCACCGCCGACTACGTGACCACCTCGGACGGCACCGGCCTGGTGCACCAGGCCCCGGCCTACGGTGAAGATGACCAAAAGGTCTGCGAGGAAAACGGGATCCCGGTGATCCTCTCGGTCGATGAGGGCGCCAAGTTCCTGCCGGTGTTCGCCGGCGGACCGCTGAACGACATCGTCGGGGTGCAGGTCTTTGACGCGAACAAGACCATCACCAATGTCCTCAAGGACGACGCCCGACTGGTCAAGCAGGCCTCCTACGAGCACTCCTACCCGCACTGCTGGCGCTGCCGCCACCCGCTGATCTACCGTGCGATCTCCTCCTGGTATGTGGAGGTCACCCAGATCAAGGACCGGATGCTGGAGCTGAACGAGCAGATCAACTGGATCCCGGAGAACGTCAAGCACGGCCAGTTCGGCAAGTGGCTGGAAAACGCCCGCGATTGGTCGATCTCCCGCAACCGCTTCTGGGGATCCCCGATCCCGGTGTGGGAGTGCGACGGGGTGGAGTGCACGCACCGCGAGGTGTTCGGCTCCCTGCAGGAGCTGAAGGACTTCTTCGGCCGGCTGCCGGTGAACCATGAGGGCGAGCCGGACCTGCATCGCCCCTTCATCGACGAGCTGACCAAGGCCCACGCGGGCTGCGCGGCCGGGGGCACGCTGCGCCGCGTCGAGGACGTGCTGGACGTCTGGTTCGACTCGGGTTCAATGCCCTACGCCCAGGTGCACTACCCGTTTGAGAACCGTGAATGGTTCGACACCGGCCACCACCCGGCGGACTTCATCGTGGAGTACATCGGGCAGACCCGCGGCTGGTTCTACACCCTGCACATCCTGTCCACCGCCCTGTTCGACCGCCCGGCGTTCACCAACGTGATCTCCCACGGCATTGTGCTCGGCTCCGACGGGCAGAAGATGAGCAAGTCGCTGCGCAACTACCCGGATGTCACCGAGGTGCTGGACCGCGACGGCTCGGATGCGATGCGCTGGTTCCTGATGGCCAGCCCGATCCTGCGCGGCGGCAACCTGGTGGTCACCGAGCAGGGCATCCGCGAAGGGGTGCGCCAGGTGCTGCTGCCGCTGTGGAACGTGTGGCACTTCTTCAACCTGTACACCAACGCGGCGAACAACGGCGCCGGGTACGAGGCGAAGATCTCCCACGATTCGCCGGACCCGCTGGACCAGTACATGATCGCCGCCACCGGCCAGCTGGTGCGCGAGGTGACCGCCGCGTTGGATGAGTACGAGGTCTCCGACGCCACCGACGCGGTGCGCCAGTACATGGACACCCTGACCAACTGGTATGTGCGCCGCTCCCGCCAGCGCTTCTTCGACGAGGACACCCACGCCTTTGACACGCTGTACACGGCGCTGGAGACCCTGGTGAAGGTCGCCGCCCCGCTGCTGCCGCTGGCCTGCGAGGAAATCTACCGCGGGCTGACCGGGCAGCGTTCGGTGCACCTGACCGACTGGCCGGACGCCGAGCAGTTCCCGGCGGATGCCGCGCTGCTGGAAACCATGGACACCACCCGCAAGATCTGCTCGGTCGGCTCCTCGCTGCGCAAGGCCAAGAACCTGCGTGTGCGCCTGCCACTGGCCGAACTGAAGGTCGTGCTCAGTGACGCCGCCCGCCTGGAAGGCACCTACGCCTCGATCATCAAGGATGAGCTGAACCTGAAGCAGGTCACCCTGATCGACGCGGCCGGGGTGGACGCGGCCAGCTACGGGATCAGCCAGCAGCTGGTGGTCAACGCGCGCGCCGCCGGCCCGCGCCTGGGCAAGAACGTGCAGCAGGCCATCAAGGGCGCCAAGTCCGGTGACTGGTCCGTGGCCGACGGTGTGGTCACCGCCGGCGGGCTGGAGCTGGTGGAGGGTGAGTACACCCTGGACACCGTGGTGAACGCGGAGGCGGACATCGCCGCGGCGGTCATCGACGGCGGCTTCCTGGTGCTGGACACCGAGGTCACCGAGGAGCTGGCCGCCGAGGGCATCGCCCGCGACATGGTGCGCAGCATCCAGGCCGCCCGCAAGGACGCGGATCTGCAGGTCTCGGACCGGATCCGCACCACCATCAGCGCGAACGAAACCGTGATTGCGGCCCTGGAGGCGAACCGGGAACTGATCAGCGGTGAGACGCTGACCGTTGACCTGGTCCTGCAGGCCAACGGTGCCGCCAAGGAACCCCAGGTGAAGGTCGAGGTCAGCGCGTGAGCGAACTGGAACGGGTGTACGCCGAACTGCTGGCGCGCGCCCCGGAGAACAAGATTGAGCCGCGCATGGCCCCGATGTTCCGGGCCATGGAGGTGCTGGGCGAGCCGAACAAGGCCTGCCCGGTCATCCACATCACCGGCACCAACGGCAAGACCTCCACGGCGCGGATGATCGAGTCGCTGCTGCGCGCGCATGACCTGCGCACCGGGCGCTACTCCTCCCCGCACCTGGTCTCGGTCACCGAGCGGATCAGCATCGACGGGGAACCGGTCGATGATGAGACCTTCGTGCGGATCTGGGACGAGATTGCCCCCTACCTGGACCTGGTGGACTCGGAGCTGCAGGCCAACGGGGAAAACCGGCTGACCTACTTTGAGGCCGTGACCATCCTGGGATTTGCGATCTTCGCCGACGCCCCGGTGGACGTGCTGGTGCTGGAGGTGGGCCTGGGCGGGATCACCGATGCCACCAATGTCGCCGACGGCGACGTCTCGGTGATCACCCCGATCTCCCTGGACCACACCGACCTGCTGGGCGACACCACCGAGCTGATCGCCGAGGAGAAGGTGGGGATCCTCAAGCCCGGCGGCTACCTGGTCTCCGCGGTGCAGTCGGTCGACGCGGCCGACGTGCTGCTGCGCCTGGCCCGGGAGCTTGAGGTGCCGTTCGCCTTTGAGACCCTGGACTTCAAGCTGCTGGAGCGCAAAGTCGCCGTGGGCGGTCAGATGCTGGACATCCAGGGCCAGGCCGCGCGCTACGACGAGCTGTTCCTCCCGCTTTACGGTGCCCACCAGGCGCAGAACGCCACCGTCGCGCTGGCCGCGGTGGAGGCGTTCCTGGGTGGGGGAGCCAAGGAGCTGAACGTGGAACTCATCCGCCAGGGCTTCGCCGAGGTGACCAGCCCCGGACGCCTGGAGATCGTGCGCACCGCGCCGACCGTGCTGGTGGACGCCGGGCACAACCCGGACGGGGTCCAGGCAGCGGCCACCGCGGTGAAGGAATCCTTCGGGTTCAGCCGCCTGGTGCTGATGGTCGGGATCCTGCAGGAGAAGGACGCCGCCGGGATGCTCTACCAGATGCGCGAGGAATACGGGGAACTGGTTGAGGATCTGTGCCTGACCCAGTCCTCCTCCCCGCGGGCCATCCCCGCCGGGGAACTGGCGAACCTGGCCCTGGAGGCCGGCTGGCCTGAAGAGGACCTGCACGTGACCGAGGACCTGGAAGACGCCATCGAATGGTGCGTGGGCCGGGCCGAGGCCGGCAACGACCTGGCCGGCGGCGTGCTGGTCACCGGGTCGATTACGCTGGTGGGCGAGATTTCACTGTTGTTGAAGGGACGTGAGTAGCACTCATGGCACGTCTGACCAAGGCCCAGCGCGAATGGCGCCCGGGCATGCGCAAGAAGCCGCGCTCGCTGAAAATCATATTGGCCTCCTCGGTGCTGTCCCTGGAGGCGTTCGTGGCGCTGTTCTTCACCCTGGCCACCCTGGGGCTGAAGCGCTCTGAGGTTGCCCCGGGACTCATCCTGGGCGGGGGAGCGGTGATGATCGCGCTGTGCATCATCACCTGCGCCTTCCTGCGCAAGCCGTTTGGAATCGTCATGGGCTGGATCATCCAGCTGATGTTCATCCTGTGCGGTTTCGTGCTGGCCGACATGTTCTACATCGGCGCCGCGTTCGCCGCCTGCTGGTGGTATGCCCTGTACAAGGGTGGGCAGATGGACGTGGAGAACAAGCGCCGGGAAGCCGAGCAGGCCGAATGGGAACGCAACAACCCACCGGTAGAATCCTAGATAAGTATCAATTTCGTCGAAGACAAGAGGTATTTACATGTCTGACCGCACCCTGATCCTGGTCAAGCCCGATGGCGTCAAGCGTGGGCTGACCGGACAGATCCTGGCCCGCATCGAAGCCAAGGGCTACACCATCGCCAAGCTGCAGCAGCTGCAGGCCACCCGCGAGATGCTGGCCGCGCACTACGCCGAGCACGAGGGCAAGCCGTTCTACGAGCCGCTGGTGGAGTTCATGCTCTCCGGGCCGGTCGTGGCGATCGTGGCCGAGGGCCACGGCGTGATCCCGGGCTTCCGTTCGCTGGCCGGCGCCACCGACCCGACCACCGCCGCCCCGGGGACCATCCGCGGCGACTTCGGCCGCGACTGGGGCGTGAAGGTGCAGCAGAACCTGGTGCACGGCTCGGACTCGTCCGAATCCGCCGAGCGTGAGATCGGCATCTGGTTCGGCAACTAGCCATCACGGACTAGCTCGGCGAAGCTCCGCCGTCGCTCACGCCCGGGTGTTGTCTCCCATTGGAGGCAGCACCCGGGCGTTTTGCGTTCCCGCGCCGCTCACGCCGGCAAGGGCCCGTCCCGGATACAAACAAGCCCCAGGAGCCCGCGGCGCATGCCGCAGTCCCTGGGGCTTGATTCGGGTGGTTCGTGCTCTAGAGCCAGCCGCCGAGCGTGTCGCTGGTGCGGCCCGCGTTCTGCAGGTAGCCGCTCGCGGGCTCATCCAACCAGCCGCTGTCCGTGCTTCCGCCCGTGGCCGCCGCTGAGGCGGCAAACCCGTTCTCGGTCAGCAGCTGACCGCCGCCGCCTTCGCCCGCGGGATGGACGGCGCGTGAATCACGGGCCGCGGCGGTAAGGGTTCTGGGATTTTCTGGCCCTTCTGAGGAACTGACGTTCAGCATGAGGCTACCTTCCTGCCTTCGCATCCAACTTTCGAAGGCACATGAGTTTCGCTGTGACCTGGATCTTGTCCTGGCTGCCCGCGGGTGCCGGCGGCGAGAGCGCGAGAAGCCGAAGACGAAGTCACAATTTTAACTTAATTCACATTAAACACACTTGAGGTTCACCCGGTCAACGCAGTTGCCCTTGATGACGCCTTGCGATGTTGCGACCTACTGCTCCGTGTCTGAACGTTGGGCCTTGTCGGAGTGTTCTTCCGAGTTGGCGATGATCTCATCTGCCATCTCGTCCACGTCCTGCTTGACCTCGTCGACCTTCTCCTTCTTCTTCAGCTTTTCCAAAGCCTTGTCCTCGGCACGGATCTCGGCCTCGATCTTGATCTGCGCCTTGGCGGCGGCGACCGCGTCCATGTTCTCGCGCTCGGTCCAGACCTTGATGATGCCCCAGGCCACGGCGGAGAGCGGGACTGCCAGCACGGCGCCGACGATCCCGCCCAGCACGGTGCCGGCGGTCAGGGCCATCAAGATCACCAGGGCATGCAGGTTCAGCGCCTGGGCCATGACCACCGGCTGCAGGAAGTTGCCTTCCAGCTGGTTCACGATGATCACCGCGGCAAGCACCACCAGGGCGACCAGCGGGCCGCTGGTGACCAGGCCGACCAGGGTGGCCAGGATGCCGGCCACGGTTGCGCCGACCATGGGGATGAACGCGCCGAGGAAGACCACCACGCCCAGCGGCAGGGCCAGCGGCACCTGCAGCACCAGCAGGGTGGCGGTCACGCCGATGGCATCCACGGCTGCGATGATCGCGGTGCCGCGGATGTAGCCGCCGAAGGTGTGCAGCGCCCGGTCACCGGAGGTGATCCACTTGTGGCGGTAGTGCTTCGGGGTCCAGGAAATGAAGAACGCCCAGATCCGGTCCCCGTCCTTGAGGAAGAAGAACAGGATGACCATCAGCAGGATGCTGCCGGTGACAAAGCTGCCGGCGGCGGTGATGGTGTTCAGGGCTCCGGCGCCGAACTGGGAGCTGGTGATGAACGAGGTGACGGTGTCCACCGCCTCATCGATCTGGCCCTGGTCCACTGTGAACGGCATGTCGCCGATGAACCGCTGCACCAGGTCGTTGAGCTGGTTAAAGCCCTCCGCGGCCTGGTTGACCAGGGTGTTCCATTCGCGCATGACCGAGAAGACCAGGCCGGTGCCGATCCCGCCAAGAACCAGCAGCGACCCGAGGAAGACGACCCAGGCGGACAGCATCGGGGACAGGTGCTTGCGCAGCTTGGTGACCAGCGGCCACAGGGCGCAGGAGAGGATCAGCGCGATCAGCGTCGGGATCACGATCATGGTCAGGCGCAGCATGCCAATGATGACGAAGCCGGCAACCAGTCCCACAATCAGGATCTGCAGGCAGCGGATCCCCAACCGGCCGAGCATGTCGGTCCACAATCCCTGAACCGTGAACTCCGGCCGCTCACGAACCGGTGCTTCTGCCGCGACCACCACTTGTTGTGTCGGTGGCCTGTTTTTTGAGGATGCAGCCTTGCGGAAGAACGCCATTCTTGCTCCTACGTCAGGGGGATTGATCAATTAAACAATAGGCTAGCGGTCGCCGAAGCGCGCGAGACACGTCCAAAAGGATGAGTTAATTCAACGGTCCGTCACTGCTTGGTTCCCGCCCCTAGTGGGTTGCCGCCAGCCCCGCGGCGGGGGAGGCGGGGTACTCGCTGGCCAGCAGGCCCATCAGGATCCGGTCGTGGAACCGGCCATCATGAAAAACGGCGGCCCGTTGGCGGCCCTCGGGGCGAAAACCCAGCCTGGTGTAGGTGCGTTGGGCGCGCTGGTTGTACTCGTACACCCCCAGGTGGATGCGGTTCAGCCCCAGCTGGTGGAAGCCATGGCGCAGCATCAGTGCGGTGGCCTGCGCCCCCAGGCCCTGTCCCCGGAAATCCGGGCCGAGGATGATCGCGAACTCGGCCGCCCGGGCCGGGGTGTTCCCGCCGTAGAGCGTCGCGTGCCCGATCAGCGGCCCGCCGACCAGCTCAATGCTGAAACCGGCATCGCGGGAAGTCGGCCGGTTCTGGCTCCACGTCTGCCAAACCCGGTAAAGGCCCTTCATCGGCTGGGGCAGCACCAGGTTCGTCTGGTGCACCATGGTTGCCGGGTCATTCCACCAGCACGACAACGGCTGCAGGTCCTCCGCACGCAGTTCGCGCAGACGAACCCGGTCAGGCCTCGCGCCGGTTGCCGCGGCGCCGAAGTCTGCGGCGGGTCTAGCCAAAGTACTCGTCGGCCAGCTGACTGAGCAGGATCTTGTCGTGGAATTCGCCGTTGTGGAACCCGGCCTGCCGTGCCCGGCCCTCCTCACGGAAACCTGCCTTGGTGAAGGTGCGCAGCGCCCGCTCGTTGTACTCCCAGATGCCCAACCCGATGCGGTTCAGGCCCATTTCACGGAACCCGAAATCCACGATCATCTTGGTCGCCTCGGTGCCGTAGCCCTGGCCCACATAGGAGCCCCCGATCATCATCATCAGCTCGGCCGAGCGGGCCGAGGCGTGGTAGTTGTACAGCGCAGTGTGCCCCACCAGCGTGTCGTCGGGCAGGGTGATGCACAAGCCGATGCCGTCCTTCGTGCCCCGGTTCTGACTCCAGTCCCGGAAGATCTCCGCAGCCTCGGTGCGCGGGTGGGGCAGGACAATGTTGCCCTGCAGCGCCATGAATTCCGGGCTGTTCCACCAGCCGGCAAGGACTGGCAGGTCTTCTTCCTGAAGCTCTCGCAGCCTGATGGTGTCGGAGACCAACAGGTTGATGCCGTAGTCCTGGGCTGTTTCCGTATTCCAATTGTCATGGGCCATGACTCAAACTTAGTCGGTTTTTCTCCCGGTGTGCCAGATGGGTCACTTTTGCCATGGTTTACGCTGGGTGGCCCACCGGCAGGAGCAGGCGGAATTGCGGTGCAGCGGCCGGACGCGGTGCGGGCGACATGCCCGGGCAAGCCCTGCGCTAGAGCTCCCGGGCCGCCTGGGCATGGGCCCGCGTCCGGCAGATGAGTCCATCCACCGTCCAGGCCAGCGCGGCCCCGGCCACATAGGCGAACAGGTCCAGCACCGCGAAGCTGGTGCCCAACACCAGGCGCAGGATGGGCAGTGACTGGGCCAGCTGCAGGGGCAGGGGAGTCAGCTGCAGCAGTTCCACCGCCACGCACCACCCCAGGGAACCCAGGAACAGGCGCAGCCGGGCCGCGCGTGGGAAAAGGAAACCGAGCAGCACATACAGCAGCGTGGCGTAGAGCAGACCCCCCGCCAGGTCGGCGGCCAGCCCCAAGGGCAGGAAGCGGGCGAAAAGGCCGATGGGGACCACCAGCAGTGCGGTGATCCCCATCCACGCCCGACGCGTTAGTACCATGCGGCGCATCAGCAGGCTTTCGTCGTGCCCTAGCCGAAGAAGGCGTTCGGGAAGCGCAGGACCACGGTCGCGGCGACGACCAGCAGCAGGACCACGGTAATCACCCACGACCACTCGGCGAAGAACTTCTTCACGCCCGCCCCGGCCGGGATCACCCCGTGGATGACGTTGCGAGCGGTGGTGTGCACGAACAGCGGGATCACCATGGCCCATACGACCATGCAGTACAGGCACAGCGCGCTGATGTCATACAGTGCCTGGGACCACAGCCAGATGATGAACACCATCGCCAGGGTGATGCCGATCTGGAACCCTATCCAGTACCAACGGGCAAAGCGGGCCCCGGCCAGCAAGGCCATGCCCACGGTGATTACGATCGCGAATCCCACGATGCCCAGCAGCGGGTTCGGGAAGCCCAGCAGTTCGGCCTGCCAGGACTTCATGACCGTGCCGCAGGAAATCCAGGGGTTGATGTCGCAGCTGGTGACGTAGTCCGGGTTCTTGTACAGGGCCAGCCGATCCAGCACCAGTACACCGGAGGCGATCCAGGCGATCACGCCGGTCACCACCGTAAAGATTCCAAAACCGCGATCCTTGGCCCACCGGGGCAACACGCCCGGCGTCGGGGGATTCTCTACAGCTGAATTCATGTTCTGCCTAGTCCGTTTGCTCATTGGAATGCACGGTTTTGCGCATTGGTTATTCCAATCCTAAAAGCACTTACTGTGTGCTCCCATAGCGAAGATCATCCGCCATGCGGCTAAATGTGAGAGAATGTTGGTGGTTGTTCGTGGATCCACAGTCTGCTTTCAACCCAACGAGAGACTTTGAACGACAGATCGTCAGGCGATGCATCGCTCCGGTTGAGTGCCCAAGAAAGTGCGCCTCCCGGGGGAATACCGCGGATCGAAGGGCCGTATAGGAAAACGGCCGGTTCTGAAGCACACCCGTTGACCGTGTCCAGTTTCCACGGTGCAATACGTTGCATCGCGAAAATCGGTGAGACGGACCTACAGAGGACTTTGATGCCCGACAGGCCAGAAACGTGGCCGACCGCATGGCATAAATGAATAGAGTTTCGGCTGCTGCGCTGTCTGTGGAAGCGCCGGCGCTGGAATGTTTTAGAGGAGTACGCGAACCTGATGAGCGCATCAAAAGAACGCAAGAGTGGTTCCGGAGGAAATAAGCGTGGCAACCGTTCGACTCGTGCCCGGCGCACGACCGTAGCCACCACCCCGGCCCGCCCGCTGCGCCAGGCAATGACCCTGGCCGAACTGAACGCGGCCGCCGGCGTGGAACCCACCGGCACCCGCATGCGGGTCACCCGCCGCACCCCGGTCTCCACCCCGGACACCGCACGTATGAATCGCCAGGCCGAACGCCGCCAGCGCGCCACCCAGGCCGACGCCGAGGCCAGCGCCAACGAGACCAGCACGGACAAGGCCAGCGCGGCCCAGGGCGGCCAGGACACCGACCGCAAGCAGGCCCCGGCCGAGTCCCGCCAGCCCAAGACCTCCAAGGCGCCCCGCCAGCAGGAACCGACCGCGGCCCCCGAGGCAGTTGCCGAATCCACCGGGGCGACCGAAACCACCGAAATCGATGTCGCCGCTGAAGCCAGCGAAAGCGGCGCAGCGAAGGAAAACGAGGACCACACAGGCGCCCTGCTCGCGCAGCACGGCAGCACCATGATGATCAATCCCTTCGCCGTGCCCGAGGCGGCCCACACGGTCGTACGCCACGCCATCCCCAAGACCAAGCAGCAGGCCGAAGCCGAACAGCGCGGGGAGGAACACCACGACGAGGACGCCGATGAGGTCACCTCACGCCGTCGGCGTCGCCGCCGCCGCGGGGAAGTGGATCTGGAACTGGATGGCGGTTCGCAGGATGACCCGCCGAACACCGTCACCCGGGTGCGTGCCCCGCGCGCCAGCCTGGACACCCCGGTCTCCAACAAGGTCACCTCGGTGCGCGGCTCCACCCGCCTGGAAGCCAAGCGCCAGCGCCGCCGCGAATCGCGGGAAACCGGTCGCCGCCGTCAGGTGATCACCGAGGCCGAGTTCCTGGCCCGCCGCGAGTCGGTGGAACGCCAGATGATCGTGCGCCAGCGCGAGGACCGCATCCAGATCGGTGTGCTGGAGGACGGGGTGCTGGCCGAGCACTTCGTGTCCAAGACCCAGCAGGATTCCCTGATCGGCAACGTGTACCTGGGCAAGGTCCAGAACGTGCTGCCCTCCATGGAGGCCGCTTTCGTGGATATCGGGCGCGGACGCAACGCCGTGCTATACGCCGGCGAAGTCAACTGGGACGTCGCAGCCCTGGAGGGCCAGCCGCGGCGCATCGAAAACGCGCTGAAGGCCGGCGACTCGGTGCTGGTGCAGGTGACCAAGGACCCGGTGGGCCACAAGGGTGCCCGCCTGACCAGCCAGGTCTCCCTGCCCGGACGCTACCTGGTGTACGTTCCCGGCGGTTCAATGACCGGCATCTCCCGCAAGCTGCCGGACGTGGAGCGCCAGCGGCTGAAGAAGATCCTGAAGGACCACCTGCCGGAGAACGCGGGCGTCATCGTGCGCACCGCCGCCGAGGGCGCCAGCGAGGAAGAGTTGATGAATGACATCAACCGCCTGCGCGCCCAGTGGGAGGGCATCGAGGAACAGTCCAAGTCGAACAAGACCCTCGCCCCAGAACTGCTGCACTCCGAACCGGACTTGACCATCAAGGTCGTGCGCGATGTGTTCAACGAGGACTTCACCAAGCTGATCGTCTCCGGCACCCAGGCCTGGGACACCATCGAAGCCTACGTGATGTACGTGGCCCCAGACCTGATGGGCCGCCTGGAGCAGTGGAAGAACGAAGAGGACATCTTCGCCCACTACCGCATCGACGAGCAGATCAACAAGGCGCTGGATCGCAAGGTGTTCCTGCCCTCCGGCGGTTCGCTGGTCATCGACCGCACCGAGGCGATGACCGTGGTGGACGTGAACACCGGCAAGTTCACCGGCTCCGGCGGCAACCTTGAGGAAACCGTCACCAAAAACAACCTGGAGGCGGCCGAGGAGGTCGTGCGCCAGCTGCGCCTGCGCGACATCGGCGGCATCATCGTCATCGACTTCATCGACATGGTACTGGAGGCCAACCGGGACCTGGTCCTGCGCCGGCTGATCGAGTGCCTGGGCCGCGACCGCACCAAGCACCAGGTCGCCGAGGTCACCAGCCTGGGTCTGGTGCAGATGACCCGCAAGCGCATGGGCACCGGCCTGTTGGAAGTCTTCGGGGAGGCCTGCGAGGTCTGCGCCGGACGCGGGGTGATCACCCACGAGGAGCCGGTGGAGCACCGCAAGAGCTACAACTCGCACGGTGAATCGCACGCCAAGAAGAACCAGGAATCCAAGTCCAGCCGTTCCCGGCGCCGCCGCGGCGGCTCCAGCGGCCAGGAGGAAACCAAGCCCACCGAGCAGCGGGCCGCCCAGGAAACCGAGAGCGACGAGAAGAGCGAGGCCGCACGCAGCGCCCTGGCCAGCATCGCCGCCGCCTCGCACCTGACCGAGGCCGAGGAAGCGGAAGCCAAGCAGGAATCCGGCAAGGACCAGGCTCCGGTGAGCCTGGAGCAGCTGGAAGCCGCCCTGCCGGGCCAGGACCGCGATGAGGACACCGGCGAGCAGAAGCCGCGCAAGCAGCGCCGACGCCCGCGTTCGCGGTCCCGCAACGGTCAGGACGCCGAGACCGCCGAGCAGCACTCCGGCCAGGAGGCTGCCGATGCACCGCAGCAGGAGGCCGGGCAGGGCGATCAGCCCGCCGCCGGGCAGCAGACCGAGCAGGCTCCGGCCCAGGCCGCGCCCGAGCGCGCCGAGTCCGGCGAGGACAAGCGCCCGGCACGCACCAAGCGCGGTTCGCGCCGTGCCGGCAGCCCCGCCGGGTCCGCCACCGGTGCGGTCAGTGAGCAGCCGCTGCTGACCGGGCTGGCCCTGCCGGCCGTCACCATTGAGGCGCCGGCCCAGGCCGCCGCGCAGTCCGCTGCCGCACAGCAGCCGGTTGTGCAGTCGTCCGCGCCGGCCGCCCCACAGAGTTCCACGAAGCCAAAGCGCCGCAGCCGCCGGGCCACCTCGGCCCAGGGGGATGCGAACGCGGAGGTTGTCGTGAGCGAAGTAGCCACTGCCCAGGGCAACCGGGTGCAGATGGATACGTCCAGTAAGCCAAGCGAAACTCCCGCCGAGCCGGCCGCCAAGCCGGTCATGCTCGGGGTCGGGGTTCCGGTACGCGAACTGAAATGATGATCCTGATCACGCAGGGCGCGCCGGGGCGGGTTTTCATTTGCCCCGGCACGCTTTCCTAGCGTAATCTGGTTCATCGGTGCTAAACGCCAAGATCACGGTTTTGTCCGCTCGGCGTCACGGCACAAGCGCATGAGATCCCCAGGTCGTTCCGCTGTATAAGGAATACGGGTTGATTTCTGCGCCGTAAGACAATGAAACGTCGAGTAGAAGTGAGTACCCACGTGGTGTACGCAATTGTCCGCGCTGGCGGCCACCAGGAAAAGGTTTCCGTTGGAGACCTCATTACCGTTGACCGTCTTCAGGCTGCCGAAGGCAGCTCCATTGAGCTTCCGGCCCTGCTGCTGGTGGATGGCGAGAAGGTAACTTCCGCTGCTGCCGAGCTGGCTAAGGTCAAGGTCACCGCCGAGGTCGTTGAGAACCTCCGCGGTCCGAAGATCGTCATCCAGAAGTACAAGAACAAGACCGGTTACAAGAAGCGCCAGGGCTTCCGTGCCGCCTTGACCAAGGTCAAGGTCACCTCGATCGCCTAATTTCTGGCGTATCGTAGAGATCAAGAAAATTTGTAGCGAAAGAGGTTTAAGCTATGGCAAGTAAGAAAGGTGCGAGCTCGACCAAGAATGGTCGCGACTCCAACCCGCAGTTCCTGGGTGTAAAGCGCTTCGGCGGCCAGGAAGTCAACGCCGGCGAGATCATCGTGCGCCAGCGTGGCACCCACTTCCACCCGGGCAACGGTGTGGGACGTGGCAAGGACGACACCCTGTTCGCCCTGACCGCCGGTGCGGTTGAGTTCGGCACCCGTCGTGGTCGCCGCGTGGTGAACATCGTTTCTGCCGCCTAGTTCTAGGCACCAGGCAAAACTTTTTAGTACGCCAAGGGGTGGGTCGGATTACCGGCCCACCCCTTGCGTGCGTTTCGCTAAACTTAATGGCGAGTGTCTTTTGCACCGCCAGAACCAAGGAGAAGAACCCCCGTGGCTTCATTCGTTGACCGCGTCACCCTGCATGCCACCGCCGGAAACGGCGGACATGGGTGCGTGTCCATCCGACGCGAGAAATTCAAGCCCCTCGGCGGCCCCGACGGCGGCAACGGAGGCAACGGCGGCGACATCATCCTCGAAGTCTCCCCACAGGTCACCACGCTGCTGGACTACCACCACCTGCCGCACCGCAAGGCCAGCAACGGCGAACCGGGCAAGGGCGGGCTGCGCCCGGGCAAGCAGGGCGTGGACCTGGTGCTGCCGGTCCCGGCTGGCACCGTGGTGAAGAACCGTGCCGGGGACATCCTGGCCGACCTGATCAACCCGGGGGACCGCTACCTGGCGGCCGCCGGCGGGCAGGGCGGGCTGGGCAACGCCGCCATCGCCTCGGACAAGCGCAAGGCCCCGGGCTTCGCGCTGCTGGGCATCCCCGGCCAGGAGCAGGACGTGGTCCTGGAGCTGAAGTCCGTCGCGGACATCGCCCTGGTCGGCTACCCCTCGGCCGGCAAGTCCTCGCTGATCGCCGCGCTGTCCGCGGCGCGTCCGAAGATCGCCGACTATCCGTTCACCACCCTGGTGCCGAACCTGGGCGTGGTGCAGGCCGGTGAAGTGCGCTACACCGTGGCCGACGTGCCCGGGCTGATCCCCGGCGCCTCGGAGGGCAAGGGGCTGGGTCACGAGTTCCTGCGCCACGTTGAGCGCTGCGCCGCGATCGTGCACGTGCTTGACTGCGCGTCCCTGGAATCCGAGCGCGACCCGATCACCGACCTGGAGGTCATCGAGGCCGAACTGGCCGCCTACGAGGTCGACTCCTCCTATGCCGGGACCGACGGGACCATCATCCCGCTCAGCGAACGCCCCAAGCTGGTGGCGCTGAACAAGGTCGACATGCCCGACGGGCAGGACATGGCCGAATTCGTGCGCCCCGAACTGGAAAAGCGCGGCTACCGGGTGTTCGAGGTCTCGGCCCTGTCGCGTAACGGATTGCGCGAACTGTCCTTCGCCATGGCTGAATTGGTGGAGCAGGAGCGCGCCAAGCTGGAGCACGCCGCCCCCGTGGTGGAGGTGCCGGTGGTTCGCCCGCGCTCGGTGAACCGTCAGGAATTCACGATCCGCCGCGAGGAGCAGAACCTGGAACCGCTGTGGCGGGTCATCGGGGAGAAGCCCGAACGCTGGATCCTGCAGACCGACTTCTCCAACGACGAGGCCGTGGGCTACCTGGCCGACCGGCTGAACCGGCTGGGCGTGGAGGACGCACTGTTCAAGTCCGGGGCCCGCCCCGGGGACGCGGTGGTCATCGGCGCCGAGGACAACGCGGTCGTCTTTGACTGGGAGCCGACCATGGCCGCCGGGGCCGAGCTGCTGGGCGGTTCGCGCCGCGGCGAGGACGTGCGGCTGGAAGACCGCAGCCGTCCCACCCGCGAACAGAAGCGCGCCGAGCACGAGGAACGCAAGGCCGCCAAGGCCGCGGCCCGCGCCGAACTGGAAGCCGAGCGCAAGGCCGGGATCTGGACCGAAAGCGTGCAGGGCAAGAGCGCCCGGCGCGCCGCGGCCGAGACCGGACAGACCGAGGAAGACTAGCACCGGCCCGCCACGGGCCGCAGGAACCAGGCAGGGGAAGAACCACCTTCATGAGCGTACGTGCCACCAAGACGCTGTCGGCCATCACCTCCCGCCACCAGCTGCCGCAGGCGCAGCGGCTGGTGGTCAAGGTCGGCTCCTCCTCGCTGACCACCGTGGACGGCGGGATCTCGCACGAACGGCTCTCCGCCCTGGTGGACGCGCTGGCCGCCACCGTGAAGGCCGGCACTGAGGTGGTGCTGGTTTCCTCCGGTGCGGTCGCCGCCGGGCTGGCCCCGCTGGGCCTGGCCAAGCGTCCCAAGGACCTGGCCACCCAGCAGGCGGCCGCCGCCGTCGGCCAGGGCCTGCTGCTGGCCCAGTACACCACCGAGTTCGCCGCCCACGAGCTGACCGTCGCCCAGGTGCTGCTCACCGCCGATGACCTGCGCCGCCGGCAAACCTACACGAACGCGCTGCGTTCCCTGGTGCGGCTGCTGAACCTGGGGGTGCTGCCGATCGTGAACGAAAACGACACGGTGGCCACCCACGAAATCCGCTTCGGGGACAACGACCGGCTCGCCTCCCTGGTCGCCCACCTGATCAAGGCCGACGCGCTGCTGCTGTTCTCCGACGTGGACTCCGTGTACGACGCGCACCCCCGCCACGGCGGGCAGCGCATCGCCCTGATCAAGAACCCCAGCGAACTGGAGGCGGTGAACCTGGGCACCCCGGGGGAGGCCGGGGTGGGCACCGGCGGGATGATCACCAAGGTCGAGGCCGCGGTGATGAGCTCCTCCTCGGGCATCCCGGCGCTGGTGACCAGCGCCGAGAACGCGGCCGACGCGCTGGCCGGGAAGGACGTGGGCACCTGGTTCGCCGCCCGCAACACCCGCCGTTCGGCACGCGACGTGTGGCTGGCCCACCTGGCCAAGCCGCAGGGCAAGCTCTACATTGACGCCGGAGCCACCCGGGCGGTGCGCAGCGGGGAAAACTCGCTGCTGGCCGCGGGCATCACCGCCGTGCACGGTGAGTTCGAGGCCGGGGACGCGGTGGAGGTCTGCAACGAGCAGGGCGCCGTGCTGGCCCGCGGGCTGGTCAACTACGCCTCCCACGAGCTGCCGGCCATGCTCGGACGCACCACCAGCCAGCTGGCCACCTGGCTGGGTGAAGGTTACGAACGGGCCGTGATTCATGTCGACGATCTGGCCTTGGTCTAGGGCCAATTCCTATCATGGAGGCATGAGTCTGCATGCCGCCACCCCCGCCAACGACCAGGGCCAGCACGCCACCGACGCCGCCGCCGGCCAGGGCCAGGAGGTGACCGAACAGGTCTACCGCCTGGCCGACCGGGCCCGGAAGGCCTCACGCCTGCTGGCGCGCGCCAACCGGGACTGGAAGGACCGCGCCCTGCGCCAGATCGGCGCCACCCTGGACGCCAACCGCGTCTCCATCCTGCAGGCCAACGCCAAGGACCTGGAGGCCGGGCGCGCCAACGGCACCTCCGCTGCCATGCTGGACCGGCTGAAGCTGGATGATGCCCGCATCGACGGGCTGATCGGCGCCCTGGAGGAACTGGCCGGACTGCCGGACCCGGTGGGCACCGTGCTGCGCGGGGAAACCCTGCCCAACGGGCTGCGCATGCGCCAGGTCAACGTGCCCATGGGCGTGGTCGGCACCATCTATGAAGCCCGCCCGAACGTGACCGTGGACATTGCCGGGCTGGCCCTGAAAAGCGGCAACGCGGTCCTGCTGCGCGGCGGTTCGGCCGCCCTGAACTCCAACCTGGCACTGGTCGGGCTGATCCGCGACGCCCTGGAGAAGGTCTCGCTGCCGCGGGACATCGTAATCTCCGTGGATGAATACGGACGCCCCGGAGCCGATGCCCTGATGGGGGCGCGCGGCAAGATCGACGTGCTGATCCCGCGCGGTGGACGCGAACTGATCCAGCGGGTGGTCACCACCGCCAAGGTGCCGGTCATCGAGACCGGTGAAGGCAATGTGCACATCTTCATCGACGAGTCGGCGGACACCGACACCGCCGTGGACATCCTGCTCAACGCTAAAACCCAGCGCCCGAGTGTGTGCAACACCGTGGAGACGCTGCTGATCCACCAGGACGCGGCCGCCGGACGCAGCGTGCTGGAGGAGCTGTCCAAGGCCGGGGTGCGCCTGCACACCGACCCGCGTGCCGCCGGGCTGGCCGAGGGCCTGGACCCGGTCCAGGCCGATGAGCAGGACTGGGCCAATGAATACCTGGACCTGCAAATCGCGGTGAAGGTCGTGGACGGGATCGATGAGGCCATGGAGCACATTGCCGAATACTCCACCGGGCACACCGAGGCCATCATCACCAGCAGCCTGCAAAACTCCGAACGCTTCGTGGCCGAGGTCGACTCGGCCGCGGTGATCGTCAACGCCTCCACCCGCTTCACCGACGGCGGGCAGCTGGGCCTGGGCGCCGAGGTGGGGATCTCCACCCAGAAGATGCACGCCCGTGGGCCAATGGGGCTGGCGGAGCTGACCACCACCAAGTGGATCGTGCAGGGCGACGGGCACATCCGCAAATAGTTTCTGCAACCTGTTTTCGGTACGATGTAGAAGAACAAACTATTCACAAACGATCGATGGCAGGCCGTTGATCACCAAGAATATCTGGAGAGTTAGTTGAACGCGCTGAACCTGGCTACCGCAGCCTCCACCTCATCCCTCTCAGGCGAGACCTGGGCACTGCTGATCGGTGTGGGCATTTTCGTCGCGCTGATGGTCGGCCTGCTGATCACCATGTCGTACACCAACGTCGGCAACCGCCACCAGGTGAAGCCGGAACCGCACGACATCCACCGCCAGACCAAGGTGCACGAGACCAAGCACTAGGCCCCGGTGAATTCAACAGCACAGCACCGCCCATTCCGCCTCGGCGTGATGGGCGGTACTTTTGACCCCATCCACAACGGCCACCTCGTCGCCGCCAGCGAAGTCGCTGCCGAATACGACCTGGACGAAGTGGTGTTCGTTCCCACCGGTGAGCCGTGGCAGAAGGCCGACCGGAAAGTCACCCCCGCCGAGCAGCGCTACCTGATGACCGTGATCGCCACCGCGTCCAACCCGCGCTTCACCGTCAGCCGCGTCGACATCGACCGCGAGGGGCCGACATACACGATCGACACGCTGCGCGACCTGCGGGCCGAACGCCCCACGGCGGAACTGTTCTTCATCACCGGCGCCGACGCGATGAACCAGATCATGAGCTGGAAGAACGCCGACGAACTGTGGAACCAGGCACACTTCGTGGGGGTCACCCGTCCCGGCCACCAGATGCCAGAAGTCGCACAGTCCAGCGCCTCCGAACTGGAGATCCCGGCACTGTCGATCTCCTCCACGGATTGTCGGGCCCGCGTTGGACAGGGAAAACCGGTATGGTACTTGGTGCCGGATGGTGTGGTGCAGTACATTGCAAAATATGGGCTCTATACCGAGTCGCAGCCTGAAAGTGGCACCCAAAACACGGCATAATCACTTGGTAAGGGTGCATGCAGAAGTCTACGCGGTCGGGAGAAGGACAGGATGAGCGATAACACGCAACCGGCTTCAAGCCGGCGTGCTTTGCGTGAAAAGCGTCGGGCGGAAATGGAGGCCCTGCTGGCCAACAGCAAGGCCGAGCAGGAAGCCAGGGAACAGGCAGCCCGTGAAGAGGCAGTCGATTCCAAGAAGGCTCCGCAAACCCCTGCCGCGGCCCCAGGGAAGCAGACCTCTAAGCCTTCCTCCACCTCCGGTTCGAACACCTCTAAGCCCGCTTCGGGCGCAAAGCCCGCACCGCAGAACGCACCCAAGGCCGACGAGGCACCCAAGAAGCCTGCCAACAAGAGCGGCGCCGCCAAGGCCGCCGCGGCCAAGAAGGACACCGCCAAGAGCGGCGCAACCCAGCAGAGCGCCGAGCCTGAGGCGGTAAAAAGGGCTGCCGAGAAGCCAGCCGCAACCAAGCCTGTGGCTGCCAAGCCCGCCGCGAAGCCGGCGGATGCCAAGACCCCAAACGGGAAGCCCGCTGACGCCAAGGCCGGGGACTCCAAGCCTGCCGCCCAGTCGAGTGAAAGCGAATCTGGTGACACGGCGGGGGAGCGCGCGTCCCTGCGGCGTGCCCGGGACCGTGAAGCGCTGCGTGAGCGCCGTCGGCTGCAGGAGGAAGTCTCCCAGCTGACCAACCACATTCCCGCCGTTGAGCCCGGGGATGACCCGAAGCCGCTGACCCGCCGCCAGCTGCGTCTGCAGGCCCTGGCCGAACAGCAGAAGGCGGAGAACGCCGGGGCAGCCAAGCCGGACCCGGCCAAGGCCAAGAATTCCACGCCGTCCAAGGACGAGGACTCCCCGGAAACCACCGTCATGAGCGTGGAGGAGGCCCTGGCGGCCCGCCGTGAAAGCGCCCCCGCGCCGCCAGTGGACCCGAACCTGCTGCGTGATGACGACAACGACATCGATCTGGAAGTTCTCGCCCACCAGCGCGAGATGGCGGCCCGCGCCGCCATCATCTCCCGCCGTGCGGCCGAACGCGAACGCCTGCGTCAGCAGAACGCCAAAGCCGGCCAGGAAGCTCCCGCATCGGATCCCTTCACCGGAGCGATGGGCAACATCAGTGAACTTGAGGACAAGGTCTCACGTTCCGGGGTGCCCAGCCCGAAGACCGAGAGCGTGTCCCTGGACCTGGATTCCACCGGCAAGATCGCCCCGGCCAAAAAGCCGGCGGACAAGTCCGGCAAGAAACCTGAAGCCAAACCGGCCGGCAAGACCCCGGCAAAGCCTGCGGCGAAGGAAGCTGCCAAGCCCGCGCCCAAGCCTGCGGCACAGAAGCCGGCAGTGAAGAAGGCCACACCAGCGGCCAAGCCGAAGCCCAAGGAAGAAGAGCAGGCCACCTCAGCCCAGGCCACTTCGGGCGACCCGGTGCAGATGCCGCGTGTCGAAGCCGTCAGCGCCCAGGGACTGCAACCCCTGGACGCCCAGACCGCTGGTGTGCGCCGCGCCAACAACATGTTCCTGACCATGATTGCGGCCCTGGCCGTGGGCGGGATCGCATTGGTTGTCGGCATCATCATGATGCTCAACAACTAAGCTGTGTCCGTCAACTATAATTGAGCTGACTTAATTCATCGTCAAGGAGACACTCCACTATATGGGCGCACACGCTGATTCCATCGCACTTGTTCACGCTGCCGCACTGGCCGCCAGCGAGAAGAAGGCCGAAAACCAGGTCGCATTGGATGTTGCCGACCGCCTGGGCGTGACCGACGCCTTCCTGATCGTCTCGGGGTCTTCCGAGCCGCAGGTCAACGCCATTGTGGACGAGATCCAGGCGAAACTGCTGGAAAAGTTTGACCTGCGCCCGGTGCGTCGTGAAGGCTTCGGCATGGGCCGTTGGGTCCTGCTGGACTACGGTGACGTCGTGGTGCACGTACAGCACCAGGAAGACCGGGTGTTCTACGCGCTGGAACGTCTCTGGGCCGACTGCCCGGTCATCGACCTGCCGGCAGAGGTCGCTCAGGAACAAAGCTAGGTTTGGATTTGCGTCTGAGTCGGCAACTCACTTATGATTATTGAGTTGCCTGATGAGGGCGGCAAACCTTTCGGGGGTATGGCGCAGTTGGTAGCGCGTCTGCATGGCATGCAGAAGGTCAGGGGTTCGAATCCCCTTACCTCCACTGAATAAGAGATGGCGTCGGGTTTCCGGCGTCATCTTCTTTTTGTGCCCGGGTATATCGCTAGGAATAGCAGAAGCGGTAGCTAAGTAGTTTACGTTCTCAACGCACTCTGACCCAGTACCTCGCAGGAAGCGATCTCCACGGGTCTAGGTCGGGCTCATGCTGAGAGAAGCGGGTAGCTGTGCATTGCGTTGCCTGAGGGCTCTGGCGATGACGGGGTTTCGGCTAAACGACGAAAGCCGCTCATTCGCGCGTCAAGCCGGGGGTTTTGTTAGTCCCTGGCAGTTTTCTTGGATTGAACCATTCAGCACGTCACCTCGAAGCTTCGTTCCGTGCACTGTCGGCTGTTCGAGTTTTAGGACCGCTTCTGTTCCTGGATCCGGTTAACAAGATATCCGATTGTCCATCCGTTGATGCCAAATAGCAGGAACACGCCGATAGCTAGCGGTAGCGGAACCATCCGCTGAAGAGAAGCAACGGCAACACGGTCGCGAGCATCGCAAGGAAATGCACGAGCGATCGTTTCGCGAGCGGCCATGAATTGATGTCGTAGATGGGCATCACAGCAATGGTCGCCGCTGCGATCAGTCCCGCAAACAAGGTGTCATTCGACTGTGCGGCATCCTCGATGAAGAACGCGAGGGTGACCATGATTACCCCTGTTACTGCGCCTGAAACAAGGAACGGCGTCGCCGGCTTCACGCTCCCCACCCTAGCGCCCCTGCACGGCTCTGCGGTAGCGATGAACGCCTTTTAGGTTCTCACGTCGTTGTCGTTGCAGCGTAGGCACGGGCCGATCTGGAGGGGCCACCCCTTCTTGCGTGGTTGCCCATTGCCCAGCGTGTTCCTGGTCGCCGCGTTTGTCTCAAAGCAGGCTGGCGCCTCATTCGCTGGGAAGCGGCTGCCACTACTTACCCTGCTTGAGGAGCGAGGGCCCAGTTTGTGAGGCCTTCGAGGATGACTTCACGTGGGAGCGAACCAAGGATGCTGCGGATCAGTGCCGGTTAGTCCCGTGGACGATGTACTGCTAAGTATTTGCCGGGGGAGACCTGGTAGTTTCCGGTTCGCCTACGGTTCGAACCCCGTAGGCGAACCGGAAACTGGCGGCAGAAACAAGGAAACCCACCCTCACCAGTCATTGATGACCTTGTGAGAGCGGGTTTCCTTAGCAGTGGAGCTAAGGGGAATCGAACCCCTGACCTTTTCATTGCGAACGAAACGCTCTACCAACTGAGCTATAGCCCCTGACCTAATCGAGACTACTCCTGTCACTTGGTAGTTACCAAATCGGTTTCCTGTCAGGTTCGATACCTACCGGATAGACGCCGCTCACGCCGCTCGCTCAGAATTTCCTGTTTGACTACGCATCGGCTGGAATTGAGTTCCTTCGCCTCTGTAGGGTGAACACAGGTGGGCGTGGACGGCGTGCCTACAGCAGGGGAGAAGGGGAAGCATGATCGAATTTCGTGCAGTACAGATGCAGTACCCGGGCGGCACCATTGCCGTGCGCGATTTCAGCTACACGATCCCCTCCCATAAGGTGATCGCCCTGGTTGGCTCCTCCGGCTGTGGGAAGACCACCTTGCTGCGGATGGTGAACCGGATGGTCGAGCCGACCTCCGGCAGTGTGCTGATCGATGACGAGAACGTGGCCGACGCCGATCCAGTGCGCCTGCGCCGCTCAATCGGCTACGTCCTGCAGGCCGGGGGCCTGTTGCCGCACCGGACCGTGCTGGAGAACATCGCCACCGTACCCATGCTCAACGGGACTGCCCGCCGCCAGGCGTTGGGCGAAGCCGAAGAACTGCTTTCCCGGGTCGGCTTGGACCAGAAGATGGCCCAACGCTATCCGGGGCAGCTCTCGGGCGGGCAGCAGCAGCGCGTGGGAGTGGCCCGGGCCTTGGCCTCGGATCCGAACATCCTGCTGATGGATGAGCCGTTCGGTGCGGTTGACCCGATTGTGCGCCGTGAACTGCAGGACGAGCTGGCCCACCTGCAGCAGCAGCTGGGCAAGAGCATCGTGCTGGTCACCCATGATATCGACGAGGCATTCCGGTTGGCCGACGAGGTGGTGATCCTGCGCGAGGGTGCCCAGATCGCCCAGGCGGGTTCACCCACCGAAATCCTCAGTGATCCGGCCGACGACTTTGTCCGCGAATTCACCGGGGCACACCGCGGCAGCCGCCAACTGAGCGAAAAGGTAGTGAACGGAACTCGGCTGGCGGTCGATGACCGGGGCCGGGCGGTAGGGGTGCTGCCTTCGTGACCTGGCTGAGCCATTCCTGGCCTTGGATCTTTGAGCTCACCGCACGCCACCTGGCACTGAGCGTGCCAGCCATCGTGCTCAGTGTGCTGATCGCGGTGCCGCTCGGGCGACTGGCGTACCGTCATCCGCGGGTGGGCGGAGCGTTGCTCTCGGCCGCGACCCTGCTTTACGCGATCCCGGCCCTTCCACTGCTGATCATCATCCCAGCACTCTTCGGGTTCTCATTGCGGTCCCCGGCGACGATTATCGTGGCGCTGACGCTGTACGGCATCGCATTGATGGTGCGTACCGCCGCTGATGCGTTTAACTCCGTGCCTGCTGAGGTGCGTCAGGCCGCGATGGCGATCGGCCATTCCCCGCGTCAGACGTTCTGGAAGGTGGAATTGCCGCTGGCTATCCCAGTGCTGATTTCCGGAATGCGGGTGGTGGTGGTCTCCACGGTGGGGCTGGTGACGATTGGGGCGCTGGTCGGCATCGCGAGCCTGGGCACCTTGTTCACGGACGGTTTCCAGCGTGGAATCACCGCCTCGGTGCTGACCGGGATTATCGCCACCGTCATCCTGGCCTTGGTGCTTGACGGGCTGGTGCTCCTGCTGGGTCGCATCGCCACCCCCTGGGCCTCCCAGCACGTGGCAATCAAGGCCCAGGACACCACCCGTGAGGTGAGCGCATGAGCTTGTTCTTGGATGCACTGCAGTGGCTCGCTGAGCCAGCCCACTGGTCGGGGGCGAATGGCATCGGCACCCGGCTGGGTGAACACGTTTTCATCACGCTGCTGGTGGTTGTGGTCGCCGCCGTCATTGCCCTGCCCGTCGGGATTGCAGTGGGACACACCGGCCGCGGCCGAACCCTGGTTGTGGGCGTTCTCGGAGCGGCACGTGCCGTACCCACGCTGGGGCTGCTCACCCTATTGGGGTTGTGGCTCGGGATTGGTTTGAAGGCTCCGGTCATCGCGCTGATCATCCTGGCGATTCCTTCACTCTTGGCGGGCGCCTACGCGGGGGTCGAATCGGCCAACCGCACCGTGGTGGATGCGGCCCGGGCGGTGGGCATGAGCGAAGGCCAGCTCATCCGCCGTGTCGAGCTGGCCCTGGGCGCTCCGGTCATCATCGGCGGCGTGCGCGCCGCAGTGCTGCAGGTCATTGCCACGGCAACCCTGGCGGCCTACACGGCCGACGTCGGGCTGGGCCGCTACCTGTTCGCAGGCCTGAAGACCAGGGATTACGCCCAGATGCTCGCCGGAGCCATTCTCGTCGCGGTGCTTGCCGTGCTGGCCGAGATCCTGTTGGCTATGTGGCAACGACGTGCACGGCGCAAAGCGAGCCCGGCGGCCCGTGAAAGACAGGAATCGGAGCTGTCCGGCAACGGCAGCCAGGTATAAGGAGAAGATCGAACCATGAGGAAAATGATCCGAACCGGAATCATCGGTTTGGCCGCAATGTTTGCGCTGGCCGGTTGCGGCTCCGGTGATCCACTGGATTCCGGCGAGTCCCCAGCCTCCGGGAAGGGCGAGCCGATTGTCATCGGCTCACAGGACTACTACTCCAGCGAAATCATTTCTGAAGTCTATGCCCAGGCACTGGAGGCCGAGGGCTACAGCGTGGACCGCCAGTTCCGCATTGGACAGCGTGAGGTCTACGTTCCGGAGCTGGAGTCCGGAGACATCGATCTTTTCCCGGAGTACACCGGTCCGCTGCTGCAGTACTGGGAGCCGGACACCGAGGCACGGCTGTCCGATGACGTCTATGAGTCATTGAAGAAGGCGGCCCCGGAGGGGCTGCGCGTGCTGGAACAGTCCCCGGCCACCGACCAGGACTCCTACACGGTCACCAAGGAGTTTGCCGAGCGTTGGGGAGTCGAGACAATTGACGACCTGGCCAAGGTCACCGAGCCAATGACCATGGGGGCGAATTCCGAGGCCGAGGAACGCCCCAACGGACCGAAGGGCCTGAAAGAAACCTACGGCGTCGATGTGGGCTTCACCCCGATCGAGGACAGCGGTGGCCCGCTGACCGTCAAGGCACTGAATGACGGTTCCATTCAGCTGGCCATCATCTACACCGCCGACCCAACCATCGCCCAGAACAAGCTGGTGTCGATCAAGGACACCAAAGGGCTGTTCCTGGCCTCCCACGTGGTCCCGCTGGCCAGTGACAACGTGGATCAGGGAGCAGAGGACGTGATCAACAAGGTCAGTGCCGCCATGCAACCCGAGGACCTGCTGAACATGAACCGGCGCAGTGTGGCGGACCAGTTGCCCGCCTCGGAGATCGCCCGAGAATGGCTGCGCAAGGCGGATCTGGGCTAGCTTCCCCTAGGCCACTGTCACAGGCCCTGACGAATCACCCCGCGGGTGGTTCGTCAGGGCCTTATGCGTTGGCCAACGAGCGAACGCGTGAGCCTGTGGCCGCGCTAGCTGCGGGCCTGAACGTCCTGGTCGGCCCCGCGCATGATCTTTTCCAGATCGTCTTCCTCGGGCACCGACAGGTAGCGCTCCAACGAGTCATTGAGCTCGCGCAACCACGGAGTGTGGTGCACGGCCGCCATGGTTCCGGTCATCACCGATGGGTACACCTGATCTCGGTAATTGAGGATGTTGTGCTGCTTGTCGTTCTTCCAGGACAGGAAGATGCGTGAAACCTCATCCAGATCGAACATCGGGTAATCGGTTTGCTCGATCAGATCCCGGATGTAGTCGGCCTGGAAATAAACCTCATCGGCGGCCGATTCCAGGCTGTGAAGCCGATCGAGCCAGGTCTCGATGCTGCGGCGCTGCTCGGCCTTCCCCGGCAGCTGCGCACGGCCCAGGATCACGTCGCGCACGTACCACGCCTGGGCGTCAAACATGTTGAACGTGAACCACTGATCCTGCGAGCCGAGGTAGAACAACTTGTTGTTCGCTTCGCTGACCACCCCGCGGTACAGCGTATCCGGGTAGAGGTTGTTGGGGGAGGACAGCGCCAGGTGGGAAGGAAGGAACGGATAGTGGTGCAGATAGCCGGTACACAGCACCACGGCATCGAAGCGCCGTGATTCGCCGTTGCTGAAGTGGGCGGTGGATCCTTCGAACCGCTCCACCAGCGGCAGTTCCTCCATGCCTTCTGGCCAGTCAAAGCCCATGGGGGTACTGCGGTAGCTCATGGTGACCGAGCGGGCACCCATCTTAAAGGTTTGCACCCCGATGTCTTCGGCAGAGTAGCTCGCGCCTATCAGCAGGACATCCTTGTCGGCCAAGCCCTCCGCGCCGCGGAAGTCGTGGGCGTGCAGCAGCTGACCCGGGAAAGTCTCAATCCCCTCAAAGTCGGGGACATTGGGGAAACTGAAGTGTCCGGAACCCACAATCACCTGATCGAATTCACTGGTCTCGGTCGTACCCGATTTCAGGTCCTCAACGGTCAGGGTGAACTTCTGACTGCTTTCATCGAAGTCAACCCACCGTACGATCGTGCTGAAGCGGACAAACTGCTTCACCCCCGACTTTTCGGCGCGGCCGTTGATGTAGTCCCACAGCACAGCGCGAGGCGGGTAGGAGGAAATCGGCCGACCGAAATGTTCATCAAAGGTGTATTCCGCGAACTCCAGTGCTTCCTTCGGCCCGTTGGACCACAGATGCCGGTACATGCTTGAGTGCACCGGCTCACCGTGGCGGTCCAGTCCGGTTCGCCAGGTGAAGTTCCACTGCCCACCCCAGTCATCCTGCTTCTCGAAGCAGACGATTTCCGGGATTTCTGCTCCCTTTTTCTTCGCGGATTCGAACGCTCGAAGTTGCGCCATTCCGCTGGGTCCTGCACCGATAATTGCGACGCGTTGTGCCAATAGTACCTCTCCGGCTTAGAGCCTGATCTCATTCGTCGCGCGGCAAATCAAACAAAAAATCCGACTGATGTTCGCCGCGCGGAAGAACAGGCACCAGCCGCCATCTCGGCTAAACGCAACAAAAAGTGGTCACTTGCCGAGGAAAAATCTCACCAATTCTGGGAGCCAATGTCTTTCAGTCTAGCAGAACTCGACTCCGCACCTGCGGAAATATGCGCGTGATCCAAGCGGGCGACGCGCTGATCGACGTAGAAATTTCGTGCTGAGTAGGAAATTGACACCCTGTATTTGATAGGTGATCCACGGTATATGGACGAATGTTCGGATAATGTTTTGGTGCAAATCTGTGTAACCAGATTACAGAATACGATTGAAATCCGGAACGTGCGGGAGCGCAATGCAGCTGACGAATGCCGGAAGGGTTCAGGCAATATTTCGTACCCGATTCTCAGATGGCACGCTGTCAAATTGGTGGCCTGATTTATCGCGAATAGGGTCATGCTCCCGGCATCCGGGGAAGGTCTTGCCCTGTGGGCATCCGGGCCCATGTCGCCCGTGCGCCATCTCTTGCTAAGCTCTGCTGCATGGTGGCCTGGGACGAATCACTTGAAGGCGTACTGGTGCTGCCCAACGGCAGTACGGTCCGTGGGCTTCCCAGGCGAATCGCGTTCCAATTGACCCCACCGCCTGAGCTGCTGGTCCGCCTGGCTGGGCGCAGGCCGGTTCAGGATGATCCGCACCAACGATGGATCAAATGGCCGGATTTTCGGGCCCCCACCGACACCGGGCAAGCGCTCAACGAGCTGCGAACGGCGTTCGAGCGCTGCGCCGAGGAGCGGGTGCTCATTAGTTGCCACGGAGGTATTGGACGTACCGGTACGGCGCTGACGGTCATGGTCATGCTTGCCGGGATGCGTTGCGGGTGCGCCGTCGAGTGGGTGAGGGAACGATACTCTCCGCGCGCGGTCGAAACCGTGTTTCAGCGCCGCTGGCTGAATACTGTGGACGATATTTTGTTCGCCTAGGAGCACCGTCGAGCGCGGCGATAAAGTTGGGGGACAGGCCCCAGGTTGGGCCGGTGAGGCAGTCAGGGGCAACGTACGACGAGGAGAAGCGGTGAGCGAGCACGGCATGACCAAACAGGATGAACTTCACCCGGGCAGCAGCATCGTGGCGATTCGGGACGAAATTCAGCGTCTTGAGGATCCGCGCATGCGGGCCGTCAATGAGAGGCAGGGCAATGACTTCGGCATCAACCTGACCAAATTGCGGGCGATGGCCAAGGCCCTGAAAACGAACCAGGAGCTGGCCGAGGAGCTCTGGCAAAGCGGGGAGAGCACCCTGCGGCTGCTGGCGCTCCTCACCTGCCGCCCCAAGGCCTTCAGCCAGGAGCAGCTCGATGCCTGGCTGCGTGAGGCCAGGGTTCCCAAGGTGCAGGACTGGTTGCTGAACTACGTGGTGAAGAAGAGCAAGTTCCTCGAACCGCTGCGGCAGTTGTGGATCGCGGACCGCGATCCCGTAATTGCCAGCGCAGGCTGGGAGCTGACGGCCCACCAGGTCATCAAGGCCCCACAACTGCTGGAGCTTGCGGCCTTGTTGGACACCATCGAGGAGCAGATGGCCGCCGCGCCAGAACGTCTGCAGTGGTCCATGAACACCACACTGGCCCAGATCGGCATCAACCACCCAGAGCACCGCGAACGGGCCCTGGCCATCGGAAACAGGCTGCAGGTCCTGGCCGACTACCCCACCTCCCCGGGCTGCACCTCACCGTTCGCCCCGGAATGGATCAACGAAATGGTGCGCCGCCAATAAGCCGCGGCCCAATAAACCCGGCGCCCCGCCTCTGCGGCCGCACCCGTCCCACACATGCAGAAAGGCTCCACCGCAATTTGCGATGGAGCCTTCAGCAATTCACCTGTAGGGTAATCGACAGCTAGGCGACGTCCTGTGGTTGACGGTTGCGGTAGCTGAGCTTGGAGACCAGCCAAAGCAGACCGGTCAACCCCAGGGTCAGGAGCAACTGGGTGCGCGCGGTCGCGTCAGTCATTGCAATGCCCACCACGGTCGCCATCGCCGCAATGGTGGCCAACGACAGGTACGGGAAGCCCCACAGGCGCAGCGGCATCTGCAGGTTCTCGCGATCTGCCCGGCGACGCAGCACGAACTGGGTCACCGCAATGAACGACCAAATCACGATGATGGTTGAGCCGACCACGTTCAGTAGCAGCGGCATGACCGCATCGGGCCAGATCCAGTTCAGGCCCACCGCAATGAACGAGAAGGACACCGACCAGACCACCGCGTTGGCCGGAACACCCTTGCCGGTCACGTGGGTGACTGCGGTGGGGGCCATCTTGCGGGTACCCAGCGAGTAGAGCATGCGCGAGGCGCCGTAGATGTTCGCGTTCATGGCCGAGAGCAGGGCCACCACGATCAGCAGCGACATCATCAGTTCGACACCCGGCACGTGGAGCACCGACAGCACGGCGGCGAACGGGCCTTCGACAACCTCCGGTGAATTCCACGGCAGCACGGCCACGATCACGATGATCGAACCGAGGTAGAAGAACAGGATGCGCAGCATCACCTGCGAGACGGTGCGCTTGATGTTCCCGGCCGGGTCATCGGACTCGGCCGCCGCGATCGAAACGACCTCGATACCACCAAAAGAGAAGATCACGATCAGCAGCGCCGCGGCGATGCCAGCCATGCCGGCTGGTGCGAACCCGCCATGGGCGGTGAAGTTTGCGAAGCCAATGGGCTGGTTGGTGGGGATCACGCCCACGATCACCAGGGCACCGAGCACCAGGAAGGCCAGGATGGCGGCGACCTTGATGAACGCGAACCAGAATTCGAACTTGCCGTAGTTGCCCACACCCAGCAGGTTGATGCCGGTGAACAGCACCACGAAGGCCAGTACCCACGCCCACTGGGGGATGCCGGGGAACCAGATCACCAGCATCGCGGCGGCGCCGGTGGCTTCGGCCGCAATCACCACCACCAGCTGGATCCAGTACAGCCAGCCCACGGTGCTGCCGGCACTGCGGCCCAGGGCCTTGTGCGCGAACGTGCTGAAGGCACCGGCGGACGGGTTGGCGGCCACCATTTCGGCGAGCATGGCCATGATGACAATAACAATCGACCCGGCCAGCAGGTAGGAGATCAGCACGGCGGGCCCTGCGATGGAGATCGCCTGGCCCGAGCCGACGAACAGACCCGCGCCGATGGCCCCGCCCAGGCCCATCATGGAAATCTGGGAGCGGGTCAGACCCGAATGCAGCGCATTGGAGTCAGTGCTCTTGGTGGTGGTCTTGTGTTTCACATCAGCCCCGTTCATGCGTTGACCCCGGACAGTTTGGGAGCCAGGGCGGCCAGCACCCGGTCCACGTCCTCCGCGGTCCCTGAGGAAATCCGCAGCCCCTCGCCCGGGAAGGCGCGCACCACCACACCGCCGTCGTCCAGGGTAGCCTCCAGCTCACTGGTGCCCTCACCGGCCGGTACCCACACGAAGTTCGCCTGGGACGGCACGGCCGGGTAACCGGCGGCGATCAGGCCCTGGTAGAGCCGCTCACGCTGTTCAACGACCTCGTTAATCCGCAGCGCCAGCTCGTCCTCGGCGGCCAGAGAGGCCACCGCCGCGGCCTGGGCAAGATTGGTCACGCCGAACGGGACGGCGACCTTGCGCAGGTTTTCAGCCACCGGCTCCGGGCTGATCGCGTAGCCGATGCGCAGACCCGCCAGGCCATAGGCCTTGGAGAAGGTGTGCAGCACGGCCACGTGCGGGTACTTGGCGAACAAGGCCAGCCCGTCGGCGCGAACCTCAGAACGGTCAAAATGCACGTACGCCTCATCGATGACCACCAGCACGTTGCGCGGAACGGCTGCGACGAACTTCTCCAGTGCCTCGGCCTCCAGAACGGTGCCGGTCGGGTTGTTCGGGTTGCAGATGAAAATCAGACGGGTGCGGTCGGTGATTGCATCGAGCATGGCCGGCAGGTCATGGCCGTAGTTCTCATCCAACGGCACCTGCACCGGCACGGCGCCGGAAACGCGGACCAGGGAGGGGTAGGCCTCAAAGGAGCGCCAGGCGAACATCACTTCATCGCCGGGACCGGCGACTGCGTGGATCAGCTGGGCTGCCACCTCCACCGAACCGGAGCCCAGGGTGATGTTCTGCGGCTGGACACCGTTCTTTTGCGCCAGCGCGGCAATGACGTCGGTCGCCCTCATGTTCGGGTAGCGGTGAATCATTTCCAGCTCCTGGCCCACCGCCTTGACGACCGAGGGCAGCGGAGGGTGCGGAGATTCATTCGAGGAAAGCTTGGAGGCTCCCGGGGCGGCAGCCTTTCCCTGACGGTAGGCAGGTACCAGCTCCAGGCCTGGGCGGTGGTGGATGGTCATGACATTCCTCTCTGAATGGAACATGCGCCCTCCCGGTGGCCGCGGTGGCGGCGGTACGGGCAGTGGCAGGTGGGAAGCGTTTGGACGCGGCCGCGAGACTAGGACATCAACCAGTGCCGGGCCGGGGGATGACTGCCGTATCGGCGCCGCGCGCCAACGCGGTGGACACCAGGTGTGGTCGACAGCTGGAATTGCGTGCTCATTCCCCGGATTCTGTTCCTCGTGCTTGGCCGTAATTAAAGCCCTGTTCGGTGAACAGGATCACGAACTGTGATGGTAGAAGTCTCATTGCGCCCACTGCAAGTGGTGCGCACCACACTGTGCGAATTGACCAACTTCTGGCTACGGCGAAGGTATTTCACTATACAGACTGTATAGCTAGAACCTGTTAATCTTCCCGGTCTGCCTGCGCCTGGACGAGCGGGAGAGTCCGGCCCTGAAAATGCTCGCGCAGGGCCAGTGCGGAGGAGGTTCGGGCGACGCCCGGCACCTGCGCAATGCGGTCGAAGACATCCTGAAGTTCCGAGGCGTTGCGCGCCACGACCCGCAGCTGCAGGTCAAAGTCGCCGGTGACCGTGTACATGTCCATAATTTCCGGGATGCTGCGCGCCAGGGCACCGGTGACCCGCTCGTGTCCGAACTTCTGGTTGATCTCCACAGAGCAGAATGCCACCAGCTGATATTCGAAACCGGCCGGCTGGATGCGTGGAACGATCGCCTCGATGACCCCGTTGTCCTGGAGCCGAGACAGGCGGCTGGTCACGGTTCCGCGGGCGACCCCCAGCCGACGAGCGCACTCCATGGCTGGCAGCATGGGGGAGTCGGTGAGTAATTGGATCAGCTGGGCATCCAATCGATCAAGTCGCACGGGGTCGGTCCTCGCAGTTGGTGGCTTGGGTCTCACCCCAGATTACCGTTCCAGTGGGAAAGTCCTCTCCCGAATAGCGCGTGGGCTGAATTCTCTGCACCGCTCGGTGGAGTCTCTGGCCCTGGTTCAGGGGCGAAGGGCCGCCCCGGCCATGTCTCAATGCCATCCATGGGTTACTGTGACGTAATCTACAGAGAAGGTGATGGCCGGCTCCGTCAGGCGTAGACGCCTGCGGCAAGATCCGCTGATCGAAAGCGGGGGGAAGGACTGAGGATGAATCACCAAGACTCCTTGGAATCGGTGCGGGGGATGAAGGTGCTGATCACCGGTGCCGCCCAAGGCATGGGCGCCATCTTCGCCCGGACGGCCGCGGCGGAGGGGGCTCAGTCACTGTTCCTCTGGGATATCAATGAAGAATTGCTGCAGTGCACCGCCGATGAGTTGCGCCAGCAGCACCCGCAGGTGGCAATCCATGCTCAGGTGGTCGACTTGAGCAGTCGCGCATCGATCGAGCGCGCCGCCGAGAAGGTACGCCACCACGGTGAGGTGCAAGTGCTCATCAACAATGCCGGGGTCGTGACCGGCGGAGCCTTCACGGAGCAGGAGCCCGACCACATTGAGGCCACCCTTGCGGTGAACACCCTAGCTCCGATGTACCTGGCCTCCCACTTCCTTCCCGGGATGCTGGGCAGCCGCGGACCGGGGCGGATCCTGACGATTGCCTCGGCGGCGGCCCTGGTCTCCAACCCGAACATGAGCGTTTACGCGGCCTCCAAGGCGGCCGTGTTGACCTGGAGTGATTCGGTTCGTTTGGAGTTGGAGCGGGTCCGGGGACACCAGGTGAAGATCACTTCATTCTGCCCCACCTATGTCTCCACCGGTATGTTCGCGGGGGTCAACAAGATGCTGTTCACGCCGATTTTGTCCCCAGAGCAGGTTGCGAGAAAGGCGTGGGAAGCGATGCTGCGTGGCACCCCGATTGTGTTAATGCCGTGGACTAGCTGTTCTTCCCACGGAGGTTGTGGGCAACGGCGCGTTGTGTGAGAAGAGGTGAGGACCTCCGGTATCGATATGGGTAACCACACTCATCTCGAATCACACGAAGGTCCTCATGTCTTACATTACTCATGCCCGCGCTTCGCTGACACCGCAGGGCCGACTGAAAATGGTCCTGCTGGTCATCAACGAGA